>JAHFRL010000077.1:3596-13301 GCA_023266235.1 Betaproteobacteria bacterium | reverse complement strand
ACGGCGGCGGGCGCGTGATCGCCGAAGGCGCGCCCGAGGACATCGCGAAGAATAAGGCGAGCTACACGGGGCAATATTTGAAGAACGTACTTGGGTGAATGCGTGAAGGGTGAATGCGTGAAGGGTGAATGCGTGATCCCCCTCTCCCCAACCCTCTCCCCCAGTAGACGGGGGAGAGGGGGTCTTCCCTTCACCCTTCACCCTTCACCCTTCACTTCGGCGGGCCGCTAGATGTCACCGCGAGATTTGCTGTTGGGCGGCTTCAAAGCCGCGGTCGCTGCCGCCGATCCGCTGCACATCGTGCCGCAGCACCTGCCCGGACCCCCCAAGGGCCGCACGCTGGTGGTCGGCGCCGGCAAAGCCGCGGCGTCGATGGCGCTCGCGGTCGAACAGCAGTGGCCGGCCGCCGCGCCGCTCGAAGGCACCGTCATCACGCGCTACGCGCACGGGCTGCTCACCAACCGCATCACCGTGGTCGAGGCCGGACATCCGGTGCCCGACGAGTCGGGAGAAGCGGCAGCGCGGCGCATCTTCGACAGCGTCAAGCGCTTGTCGAAAGACGACCTGCTGCTCGCGCTCGTCTCCGGCGGCGGCTCCAGCCTGCTGAGCCTGCCGGTTGAATCCATCTCGATGGCGGATCTCAAGGCGGTCACCAGGGAACTCCTGCGGTGCGGCGCGATGATCCAGGAAATCAATACCGTCCGTAAGCACCTGTCGTTGATTCAGGGCGGGCGGCTCGCGGCGGCGTGCAAGGCGAAGATACTTGCGCTCGTGATCTCGGACGTGACCGGCGACGATCCGACGCACATTGCTTCGGGTCCGTGCGCGCCCGATCCGACGAGCTATCAGGACGCGTCGGATATTCTCAAGCGCTACGAATGCAGGATACCCAAGGCGGTGCAGGACACGCTGGCGCGCGGCATCCGCGGCGAACTTGCCGAGACGCCCAAGCCCGGCGACAAGGTGTTCGCCAAAACCGAAAACCGCGTGATCGCGACCGCGCACCAGTCGCTCGCGGCGGCGGCGAAGTTTTTCGAAGTCAACGGCGTGCGCGCGGCCATTCTCGGCGACAGCGTGACCGGCGAAGCGCGCGAAGTGGCGAAGGTGCACGCCGCGCTCGCGCGCGAAGTCAAAGCGCACGGCCAGCCGTGGCAGCCGCCGGTTGCTCTGATCTCGGGCGGCGAATGCACGGTCACCGTGCGCGGCAATGGCCGCGGCGGGCGCTGCGTGGAATTCCTGCTCTCGCTGGTGAATGATCTGCAGGGCGCCGACGGCATCCACGCGCTCGCATGCGACACCGACGGCATCGACGGCACCGAGGACAATGCCGGAGCGATTGCTGCGCCGGATACGTTAGCGCGCGCTGCGACGCTCGGTCTGCGCGCCGACAAACTGCTCGAAAACAACGACGGCTACGGCTACTTCTCCGCCCTCGGCGATCTCGTCGTCACCGGCCCTACCCGCACCAACGTGAACGACTATCGCGCGATTCTCGTCGAGGCATAGCTTCCTTGCCCGCCGGGCTCGAAGTATCGCGGGCTATCGCTTATCATTACGCCCACAATCACAATCGAGTTTCCGATGGCTATCCAGGTCTGCATGGGCGGCTACGGCCCCCCGACCACGACGCACAGCCGCGCCGTGAAGATGATCGGCGAGCGCCTGATTTCGCAGTTCGGCAAGGAAGTGGACGTCAAGTACGTCTGGAACGTGATGGACTTCGGTTACAAGGCCGAGGAAGTGCTGTGGATGAGCGAGCGCGGCATCCTGACGCTCGCCTATCAGTCGACGAGCTACCTGACCGGGCGCGTGCCGGAACTCGAATTCGCCGACCTCCCGTTCCTGTTCGAAAGCCTCGCGCAGGCGCGGGCCGCGATGGACGGCAAGCTCGGCGCGTACCTGAGCCGCAAGATCGAGGAGCGCATACCCGGCTATCGCGTGCTCGGCTATTTCGAGAACGGCTACCGCCATGTTTCGAACCGCCTGCGCCCGGTGCGCGCGCCCGCGGACATGCAGGGACTGCGCATACGCTCGCTGCCGAGCCAGATGCATGCCCGGACCTACGAACTGCTCGGCGCGGTTCCTCTCATCATGGATCTGAAACCGGCGATCGCCGCGATCAAAGCCGGCGAGATCGACGCGCAGGAGAATCCGCTGGCGAACACCGTGGATTACGGCGCCCATCAGTTTCACCGCTATCACACGCTGACCGGCCACAGCTATCTTTCGCGCGGCATCTACTGCAATCGCGCGGCCTTCGAGAGCTGGCCTCCGGCGCTGCAGACCGCGATGACATCAGCCGTGAACGAGGCCATCGCCGCGCAACGCGAGCTGGCGGTCCGCGAAGAGGAAATCGCCAGCAAGGCGATCGAAGATGCGGGCGGTGAAATCGTGGAGCTGACGCCGGGAGAGCGCGCAGCGTTCGTGCGCGCCGTAAAACCCCTGCACGACGAAGCACGGGCGCGCTTCGGCGACGCCTACGCTCTGCTGTAAGCCGAATAACCGTCTCTCGCCCTCCCGCCCTCACGGACTTTCTTGCTGTCTGCTATCCTGCAAGTCGTTTCAGGACAGAGAAGAAAACCAATGCGGCCATTCGAAGGGGTAAAAATTCTGGATTGCACGCACGTGCTCGCGGGGCCGTTTGCGACCTATCAGCTCGCGGTGCTCGGCGCGGACGTGATCAAGGTGGAGGACCCGAACGAGCCCGACCAGAGCCGCGAATCGGGCTCCGACATGAGATTGAACAAAGCGCGCATGGGCACGGGCTTTCTCACGCAGGGCTCGAACAAGCGCTCGATTGCGCTCGACCTCAAGACCGGGGGCGGGCGCGAGGCGCTCAAGCGCCTGGTCAGGGATTGGGCGGACGTGCTGGTGGAGAACTACCGGCCCGGTGCGTTCAAAGCGCTCGGCCTGGGCTATGCGGAGCTCTCGCGCATCAAGCCTAGGCTCGTCTATGCGTCGATGACCGCATACGGTCAGGACGGGCCGCGCGGAGTGCAGACCGCGTACGACATGGCGATCCAGGCGACCTCCGGCATCACCGCTTCGACCGGCACCGAAACCAGCGGGCCGATCAAGGTCGGCGCGCCGGTGATCGACTATGCCACCGGCACGACGGGCGCATTCGCGATCTCGGCGGCGCTCTACCAGTGTCTGCGCACGGGCGAGGGCCAGTACATCGACATGGCGATGCTCGACGTGGCGCTGATTCTGCAGGCCACGCACATTACCGACCACTTCCACTCCGGGCACAATCCCAGGCGCGCGGGCAACAAGATGCGTTTTGCGGAAAACTCCATGTTCGAAACCAGCGACGGCCGCCTGGTGCAACTTGCGGCATCCAATCCCCGGCAGCATCGCCGCTTCTACAAGGCGATCGACGAGCCGGCCGAGGCGGAGCGCGCGAGCCTCGACGAGCGCTACTCGCGTTTCGACGAGAAGTACGCGATGGTCGCGACGAAAATGAAGGAGAAGACGGCGGACGAGTGGGAAAACTATCTGGAGGCCAGGCATGTCCCCGCCGCCCGCGTGCGCGAGCTGCACGAGGCGCTGCAAGACCCGCAGCTGAAGCACCGCGAACTGCTGCACCGGCACGCCAGTGCGCCCGACGTCGGCAAGCCGCTGACGGTGCCCGTGGCCGCGTTCAAGTTTGCCCACGGCGGTCCCTCGGTCGAGCGGCCACCCGCGCGGGTGGGCGAGCACACCGACGAGGTCCTGGCGGCGGTCGGGTTCGGCGCCGCGGACATCGCGGCGTTGCGCAAGTCCGGCGCCGTCGCCTGATTGCAGCTCGACCCCGCTTTCCGCGGGTTTGATACGGGGCCGCGGCCGGACTAAAATCAACAATTGGAATCTATTCGATCACTCGGGCGAATTCGCCGGGAGGCTGCACATGGCAACCAGGAAGAAAGCCAAGGCAAAACGCAAGCAGGCGCCGGCCAGCAAGCCGCCCGCCCGCAGGAAGACCGCACCGGTCAGGAAGAAAGCGGCGCCCCGCAGGAAGACCGCGCCGGTCAGGAAGAAGCCGGCGAAGAAGGCGCCGGTCCGGCGCGCCGCACCCCGGAAAACCCGGCCGGCCATACGGCCGGCGCCGGCGGCAAAACCGGGGCCCGCGCCTTCACCCGCGCAACCAGCGCCGCCGGGCCAGCGCATCGGCGTCGTGACCCACTATTACAGCCATCTTGCCGTCGCGGTCATCCGGCTATCCGGGACGCTGCGCGTCGGCGACACGATCCACATCAGGGGGCACACCACCGACTTCAGCCAGCGCGTCGAGTCCCTGCAGGTCGCTCATGCCCCCGTTGCGGAAGTGGGGCCAAAGGACGATTTCGGCCTGAAGGTAATCGAGCACGTGCGCGAGCACGACGTCGTGTACAAGGCGTGAGCCAGCCTTGGTGACGCGTGCCGATTCCGACTCGACGCACACGCGTTGCATTAGGCAAGGGGCTCTCAGGCGTGCACAATGCAGGCAAGCACGACTCAACTGGTGGGCGGGCGAAGGTGTTTTTCCATGCGTTTTCAGGGGCCAATATGCGCACAACAATGACTTTCCCGCGTTTTTTTGTGGTTGCTCTTGCGGCAATTTGCTGTTCTCCGTCGCCCGCCTATTGCCAATATCGGGGGTACGACGCCGGAGGGCCCTCGAGCGCGCCTGCGCCGGCATCGGCACCCGCGCCCGACAAGCCGAGGGGCTTGAATAATGAGACCTACAAGACGCTGAAATCGCAATGCGAAACGGAAGTACCCCTGGGAAAAGCCCACGGAGATATATGTGCCAATGCGGCGGCAATCCTGCTCGGTGAGGACCCGCCGGACGAGTTTCGCGAGATGAGTGAGGCGCAGAAAGTAAAGATCGCGTTGAGGCTGCTCGAAAAGGGAGTCGACAGCAGCGATATTGCGAAGGGCCGCGCCTACGACTGGTACAGCAAGACCGAGTTTTTCGGATTCGGCAGCCTTGGCGGATACACCGATCCCTACCGGGCAAAGGAGTTGATGGACATGATGACCAGGAAATCCTATCCCGGCGGGGCCCTCAGAAAGGCCCGGGCCGCCCTGTCTCTTTTAGCCCTGACCGTGACGGAAGCCGAAAGAACGGAGAGTTGCGCCATGGCGAAACGGCTCCTGGCCGAGGGGAAGCTGGATGTTGACAGCACAAAAATCGCGGCCGAGGTTCTCGACAGCGGCCACTGCAAGAATCTGGCTCAAGGCAAGAATTAAATAATTCGCGGAACAATTGACCGCGTCCGGGCGCTTTACGCCGGCCGGACGCCCGCCAACGTCAACGCTTGCCGCGCGATCAGCGTTCTGTAATGCAAAGGCAGAATGAAACCGCGGATGAACGCAGATAAGGACCCTCTTCATCCTTGTCCTTAGCCTTCCCTCAGCCCGATGATTTCATAAGGCCACGCCCCCGCTGGCCGCTTCCAACGCAGGAGGAAAGACCATGCAGACGACGCAATCCCGGTCAAGTCTGATCGTGCCGGTGCTGTGCTGCGCGGCGTGGGGATGCGCGGCGCCACACGTTGTGGCGCAGTCCGCCTATCCGTCGCGGAACGTGCAGATCATCGTGCCCTACACCGCTGGCGGTTCGATCGACATCATGTCCCGCGCCGTCGCGCAAAGGCTCGCGGAAGCGTGGGGCAAGAACGTGATCGTCGATAACCGCCCCGGCGCGAGCGGCATGATCGGCACCGAAATCGCGACCAAGGCGGAGCCGGACGGCCACACGCTGCTCGGACACACCTCTTCGTATCCCGCCACCGCCTCCGTGCGCGAGAAGCTGCCGTTCGATCCGGCGCGCGCCATCGTGCCGGTTGCAATGATCGCGCGCGCGCCGATGCTCCTTGTCATTCACCCGTCGGTGCCGGCGAAGTCCGTGAAGGAGCTCGTCGCGCTCGCGAAAAAGAATCCCGGCAAGCTCAACTACTCGTCGTCCGGCGCGGGCGGCAACAATCATTTCTCCGGCGCCCTGTTTGCTTCCGCCGCAGGCGTCAAGCTCGTTCACGTCCCGTACAAGGGCATTTCGCCGGCGGTCACCGCGCTGGCCTCCGGCGAGGTCGAGATCGTGATCGCAAGCGCAGCCGCGGTCATGCCGCAGGTAAAGGCCGGGAGGATACGCGCGCTTGCCGTCAGCAGCGCCGAGCCCTCGCCGTTGCTGCCGGGCCTGCCGGCGATCGCGCAATCGGGCGTGCCGGGATACAGCTACGAGCTGTGGTGGGGAATCTTCGCCCCGGCGGGCATGCCGGCCGACCGGCTCAACTTCATCAACGCCGCGGTCAACAAGATCCTCGCCAGCGCCGACATGAAAAAATTCCTCGACAACGAAGGCGCCGAGCCGTGGCCCCTCGCCCCGGCGCAGTTGAGCGGCCTCCTGCCCAGGGAGATCGAACGCTACAAAAAAGCGGCGCAAGAGGCGGGCATACCGCCGCAGTGATCGAGAGGCATATGGACGGACGAGCGGCAAATGGAAAATGGGAAATCGGGAATGGGTGATTAAGTGATTCAGTGATCGAGCGACTGAATTCCCTAATCCCCTAATCACCCAATCGCCTCATCCCTCATTATTCGCCACGGAGCGCGCGGGGAACAGGCAAGCGGGAAAACTCGTTTTTCAAGACGTGGCCCCGTCGTCTCGCGCAAAGATTGCCGGCAGGCTTATCACAGCAAATCCCATGTCGTCCAGCCATTCGTTCTTCATGCCTTCCTCTGCGTGGATCAACGCGAGGCCGGGACGATCGAAGGTGAACCGCTGGCCTGCCGTGAGGAAGATGTCGCGCGCGTCGTTCTCCTGGGTGATCCATATTGTGCCGGCACAGCACATGACCGTGCAGCCTATGGCGTCGCGCACCTTCAGGGACTGACCCGCTGTCAGCCGCTGCACGCATATTTCTTCGAGGTTGGGTGTCATGCCCGCATTCTAGGTATACCGCTCTCCAGCCAACAGTTTCAGATCGGGAAAACTGTATGCGTCACAGTTGATCCTGTGCGAAACTGTACCTGCCCGCGTGCAACGCAGCTGTAACTGTGCCAAACGCGGCGCCTGCATGATCATTCACAATTATGGAAACCGCACATTCCTCCGTGCTCTACGAGTCGGTCGCGAACGATATTTCCGCGCTGATCCATTCCGGCACGCTCGGCCATGGCGAGCGCGTGCCTTCCGTGCGGCGCATGAGCCGCCAGCGGCGCGTGAGTATTTCAACCGTGCTGCAGGCCTATCACCTGCTCGAGAATCGCGGCCTGATCGAAGCGCGGCCCCAGTCAGGCTATTACGTGCGCGCGCCGCTGCGCCCGGCGGCAGAGCCGGCGATCTCGAAGCCTCCTCGGTCGCCGCAGCTCGTGGGCGTGCACGCACTGGCAAGCCTCGTCCTGGAATGCGGAAGTCGGCAGGACATCGTCCAGTTGGGCGCCGCCATCCCCAGCCCCGAGATGGTGCCGACCGCCAGGCTGCAACGCATCGTCTCCGCCATCGCGCGCCGCCAGCCGCAGTCGATCTCCACCTACAGCCTTCCCCCCGGGCGCGAGGAATTGCGACGCCAGATCGCGCGGCGCGCGCGCGACTGGGGCGTGAGCCTGACGGCCGACGAGATCATCATCACCAACGGCTGCATAGAGGCGGTCAATCTGTGCCTGCGCGCGGTGGCCAAGCCCGGCGATATCATCGCCCTGGAGTCGCCCACCTATTTTGGACTGCTGCAGATCATCGAGAGCCTCGGCATGAAGGCGCTGGAGATTCCGACTCATCCGCGCAACGGCATTTCGCTGGAAGCGCTTGCGCTCGCAATCCAGCGCGAAAAGGTGAAGGCCTGCATCATCATGCCCAACGTCAGCAATCCGCTCGGCAGCACCATGCCCGACACCGCCAAGAAACGCCTGGTGCGAATGCTGGCCGAGCACGACATCCCGTTGATCGAGGACGGCGTGTATAGCGCGTTGCATTTCAACGCCACGCCGCCATTCGCAACCAAGGCCTACGATAAGAAAGGCATGGTGATGCTGTGTTCTTCGTTCACCAAGACGTTCGCCCCGGGCTTCCGCGTGGGGTGGGTTGCTCCCGGACGCTACTTTGCGCAGGTGCAAATGCTCAAATTCATCAGCTCGGTCGGGGTCTCCGATTTGCTGCAGCTGACGATCGCGGAGTTTCTGGAGAGCGGCGGCTACGACCGGTTGTTGCGCACGCTGCGACGTACCTACGCGCATCAGCTGGAGTTGGTCAAGCATGCAGTCTATCGCCATTTCCCGCGAGAAACGAAGGTCACCCGTCCGAGCGGGGGCTACGTGCTGTGGGTCGAGATGCCCGCCGACGTCGATTCGGTCGAGCTCTATCAGCAGGCCCTGAAGGAAGGCATCGGTATTGCGCCGGGAGCCATGTTTTCGGCCTCGAACCGCTACCGCAACTGCCTGCGCATCAACTGCGGCATACCGTGGTCCGACCGCACCGAGCGCGCGCTCGCGCGCATCGGCGAGCTCGCGCACGAGCTTGTCCTGGGGTCAGCGCCGCCGCCCGCCTAGTACTCGCTCTGCGTTGCTTAGTGTTGCCGGTAACCGGGTAAAATTGCAGGCAGCCTGAGCCACCACTTTGTTTACCGGGAGCATTCCACGTGCCTTTGACCATACTTTTTTCCGACAGCCGATCGTCGGAACTCGATATCGAGCGCACGGTGACCGGCCCGGACGCCGTGCTCATCAACCCGCAAAAGCTTCGCTTCGATGCGATAGATCTGAGCGCTTGGGAGAGCTGCGACGGCATCATTACCGCGCGCGTCCCCATCGATGCCGCGGTGATCCCGCATCTGAAGCGCACCCGGATCGTGGTGCGCAACGGAGTGGGCTTCGACATCGTCGACCTCAAGGCATGCGGCGACGCCGGTATCGCGGTATGCAATGTGCCCGACTACGGCACCACCGAAGTCGCCGATACGGCGATTGCCATGATGCTGGCCTTTGCGCGCGGCACCGCGGCACTCGATGCGGCGCTGCACGCTGACCTCAAAGGCGGATGGACACACACGCACAACGTCACCGCGCGCCGCCTGCGCGGTGCGTGCTTCGGCGTGATTGGCCTCGGCCGCATCGGTACTGCGGCTGCGCTGCGCGCGCGGGCGTTCGGGATGCAGGTCGCGTTCTACGATCCGTTCCTGCCGAACGGCGCCGAGCTTGCGTTTGGGTTCACCCGGGCGGGCTCGCTTGCCGAACTGCTCGGGCTCGCCGACGTCGTGACCATACACGCGCCGCTCACCGATGAGACGCGCGCGATGATCAATGCCGCGGCGGTCGCTGCGATGAAGCCTGGCGCATATCTCATCAATACGGCGCGCGGTCCGATCTGCGATACCGCTGCGCTGCTCGAGGGGCTGAAGAGCGGCAAGCTCGCAGCCGTCGGACTCGATGTATTGCCGCGCGAACCAGCCACGCTCGACGATCCCATCGTCGCCGCGTGGCACGCGAATGAGCCGTGGCTGCGGGGGCGGATGCTGCTGAACCCGCACGCGGGGTTTTTCAGCCCGGATGCGTTCGCGGACCTGCGGCGCAAAGCGATCGAGACGGCGTATTACTATCTGCGCGACGGCAAACTCGCCAACTGCGTCAACGCGGAGTATCTGCAGCGGCGGCGCTGAAGGAGACTCGGGGCGGGAGAGCGATGCGGGCCATCTCACGATCTCCCGGCTTCACGGCTGCTCTGCCTCTCGCCTTCAGCATTCAGCATTC
>JAHFRL010000077.1:0-3496 GCA_023266235.1 Betaproteobacteria bacterium | reverse complement strand
TTCAGCATTCAGCATTCGGCATTCGACCCCTTCTTCGCTCTTCCGCCTGCATCCCCAAGTCCGGCCGGTTGCTAGGCATGTGTTAGCGGGTCCTGGCGGGACAGGTGAAGCGCCGCTGCAATCGCAAGCAGGCTGAAAGCCACGGGACCATGGTAACTCGCATGCGCGACCTGCAACTCCCAACCGAAGCCGATCAGCAATATGACTTCCAGCCAGGACGCCTTCCGGTTCAATCGCAGATAGGCCGCAGCGGACACGGCAGCCACAAATACCGCCCACGATCCGGTGAGACTTATGAAGGAGCCGATTCCGCCCACCCACGGGTCTACCCACATGCGGTCAAAAAAGAAGCGGATCGTTTCCGCCTGCGCGGCGGTCAGCGCCCCGGACTCGTGCATGCCGTTCAATACGAATAGCCCCCGGCCGAGCCCGATGCCGCCGATGCCGTCCAGCACCGTGTAGTAGGTCATGAATACGACGATCGCGACCCGGGAAATCCAGGCCAGCGGCGCAAAGCGCGCTCCCTCGCGACCCCCGAAAGAATCCGTGAGAAAAAGCAGCCCGAAGGAAACGACCACCACCAGTGGAGTCTGAATCATATGCATCAGGAACCACCACTGCGGCCCGAAATACTTGATCGCGTTGAAATGCGGATCACTGCGTTGGGGTTGGGAAAGAAAGTCGCTCATCCCGGGATCGGCGGTGAAATGCGCGGGATGAAACAATTCGATCCCAGCCAGCATGAGGGGGGCAATCACAAGGCTTAACAAGGCGAACCCGTGCTTTCGCAGGTAATTCATCGTTCCTCCCTGGATTTTTGAAACCGCTTAGCCTCAACTGCCAAAGGCAGCGACGCTGGCAGCACGATCAGCGAGCCGTCCATACGTCAAACCATGCGGACCCCGCTCTCTCCTGATTCCACTACCATCGCGTCCATCAGATTCTGACCACCCGCCCTCATTTCGGACGGAAATACTGGGCGAGCGAGCGCTCGTCGGTGCGCGCGTCGAAGACGATATTCTTTTTCATCACCCACATCACGATCTGGTGATACAGCGGGATGATGGCGACATCCGCGGCCACGACCGCGCCGGCTTCGCGCGCGAGCGCCTCGCGTTTTTTCTCATCCACGGTATCGAGCGCCTGCTCGACGAGCTGATCGAGTTTGGGATTCGAATAACGCCCCCAGTTCCACGCGCCGTTGCCTTTGCCGGAATTGGCGGTGACCAGCAGCGCCCGCAGCGCAAGATCGCCCGCGTACGAGCCCCAGCCGAGCATCGCGAAGCTGAACTGCTGATCGCGTGCTTTCGTCAAATAGACGTTGAACGGCAGCGCTTCGACCTGGCAGCGGATGCCGATGCGGGTGAGCATCTGCGCCACCGCCTGCGCCACCTGATCGTCGTTGACGTAGCGATTGTTGGGCGCCGAAACCGTGATCGCGAAACCGTTCGGGTAGCCCGCTTCGGCGAGCAGTTTTCTGGCGCCCTCCGGATCATAGGCCTCCGGCTTCAAACCCGGGTTGTGACCGAAAATCTGCGGCGATACCACGTTCGCCGCCGGCACCGCGACGTTTTCCATCGCGCGCTCGACCAGCGCCTTGCGGTTGATCGCTTTCGAAATCGCGCGGCGCACCCGCACATCCATGAACGGATTCTTGGCGAGCGGCTTGCCTTCCAGGTCGGTCACGAGCGGCGGCTGCGCGCGATACTGATCGAGCTGAAAAAAGATGGTGCGCCACGACACCACTTCCGCGAGCCGCAGCTTCGGATCGCCGCGCAGCCGCGCGAGGTCGGAAGTCGGCACGTTCTCGATCACGTCGACGTCGCCGGCCAGCAACGCCGCGGTGCGCGCCGGGTCGCTTGGAATCATGCGAAACGTGACTTTGTCCCATGCCGGTTTTTCCTCCCGGTAGCCGTCGAACCGCGCCAGCTCGACGCGATCGCCGCGCGCCCAGCGCACGAACTTGTACGGGCCGCTGCCGATCATCGCGCGACCGCTGTCGAAATCCGCCGGGGTCGCGTTCAGCGCGGCCTTTTTGGAAACGATCATGATCGAATTGAGGTCCTGCGGCAGCGCGCCATAGGGCGTCGCGGTCTTCAGCCGTATGGTATAGGGGTCGACAATTTGCTTGGAAACAATGCGGCGGACGTAAACCGCGAATCCGCCAGGGCTGCCGGCGATGGCCAGCGGGCGCGCGAGCGAGAACGCCACGTCCTCGGCGGTGAGCTCGGAGCCGTCGTGAAATTTGACGCCTTTGCGCAACTTGAATTCCCACGTCGTCGGATCGACCGCGCGCCATGACGTGGCGATGCCGGGGATGATGCGCGCGCGTTCGTCGACCCGTGTCAGCGCGTCGAACACGTGCCAGCCGATGGTAACGTTGGGCTGAATGGCGACATACTGCGGATCGAGCGAAGTGACGTCGGCGCTGAGTGCGATAGCCAAGTCCGCCGGAGAGGCCGTTGCGGCGAGCACGAACGCGCCGCCGATACTGCACATGAGACGGGTCGCGGCAAGGGCTATCCAATTTTTCATCGATCACTCCTTTGGGTGCCGGCCTGACGAACCGGGCGAATTGGCAGATTCAACCTTGAAACGCCACGCGGTTGAAGGAATTCATGACAACCTCGTGAGGCGTTTAGACATGAAGGCATTTTCAAGTCGATTACCGGGTCGGGGCATAACGCGGCTTTCCTCATCCGATTACCGCTCCCGTTCGCTGACCACCGAAAGCAGCGTCGCGCGATCCGTAATCGGCAGCAGGCATTTTTCGCCCTGGCAAACCCACGCGACGACACCGCCGCCCGCCGGCTTGTCGAGCACCGGCGGCAGCCCCGGCGTGTCCGGCGCGATCGCCAACGCGAGCACGTGCGGCAGATAATGCGCGCTAAGTTCGCGTTGCCAGGCGGTGACCTCACGGCGGCCGCGCAGAACCACGATGGTCGGCGGCGTAAGCTGTTCCTCCAGCGCGAAGCATGAAGCGCCGTGCGCGCTCGCCTGCCGCTCGATGAGCGGTTTGAATGCCTGCACGGTACGCCGCGCCGCCTCGCTGTAACGCGGCTCGCCGATCATGTGGCCGAGCCGGCCGAGCGCCAGGGCGGCGACGCCGTTACCTGACGGCGTATCGTTTCTGGGACCAATCTTGGCGCGGTGGACCAACCGCTCATGATCGTTGCTCACGAAAAAGAATCCGCCGCGCTCGCGGTCTTCGAACTGTTCGAGCAAGACCTCGGCGAGCGCGCGCGCCCATTCGAGATCGGTAGCGGAGAACTCGGCCTGCATGAGTTCCAGCAGCGCGTCGAGCAGGAATGCATAATCGTCAAGATACGCGTTGAGGTGCGCTTTGCCGTCCTTGCAGGACGCGAGCAGCCGCTTACGCGCTCCCGCGCGTTCGTCATCCGCCCGCCACAGGTTTGCGCGGATGAATTCGGCGGCGCGGCGCGCGGAGGCGAGCCATTGCGGGTGGTCGAACGCCCGCGCCGCGCGCACCATGCCA
>JAHFRL010000076.1 GCA_023266235.1 Betaproteobacteria bacterium | reverse complement strand
TAACAACGTGCCTTCCTTCTTGGCCTCGATGACGCCTACCGGCTTGCGATCAACGAGCAGCAGGTAATCGCATTGCCCGGATTTGAGCGGAACCTCGCGCAGCGCGATACTACGAGCAGCAGCAGGATTGAATTTCGCATAGTCCTGGATCGCCCAGCCGCAGGCGATAAGTTGCGCATCAATTTGCTGGCGGGCCTGTTGTTCGGGGGTCATGGCGGTTAATTCTCGCTGAACGGGCAGAGAACTCCAAGTTATAATTTACTCGCCGTTCAACCCACTTAGGTACTTAAGCCAATGTCCAGATTTGAAGGAACCGATTCCTACATAGCGACCGACGATCTGATGATGGCGGTCAACGCGGCGATCACGCTCGAGCGGCCGCTGCTGCTAAGACGGCATCGGCTGGCGCACCCGACATGACGCTCAAGCGCTTCGCTGCATGCATTGCGGTCGTGCTGACCTCGAGCCTCGGTCACGCCCAGCCTTTTCCCAGTAAGCCCATCCGCATCATCGTGCCGACCATCGCGGGCAGCGCGCCCGACGTGCGCGTGCGCCAGATCGCGCCGAAGCTCAATGAGGCAGTGGGCCAGCCCGTCATCGTCGACAATCGCCCCGGCGCCAACGGCACCATCGCGACGCAGCTCGCGGCCAGGGCCCAGCCGGACGGGCACACCGTGTTCTTCGGGCTGGTAAACAACGCCATCAACGACCTGCTCGATCCCAACTTCTGCTGCCAATTGAACCGCGAACTGGTGCCGGTCGTGCACTTCACCCTGACGCCGCTCGTCATGGTGATCCATCCCGGGGTGCAGGCGAACACGCTCCAGGGCTACATCCGGCTCGCGAAGGCCAGGCCCGGGACCGTCACTTATGCTTCGGCCGGTCCGGGAAGCATCACCCAGCTCATCGGCGAATGGATCAAGCTGAAGAGCGGCACCAACGTGCTCGACGTGCCGTACAAATCGGTCGGCGCCGAGTTGCCTGACCTGCTCGGCGGCCAGATCATGACGGCTTACCTGAATCCGATCGTCATCATCGCGCACGTGAAGTCGGGGAAGCTCCGCGGGCTGGCCGTCACCGGACCGGTGCGCATTGCCGTCCTGCCGGACATTCCGACCATGGCGGAGGGCGGGCTGCCCGGCGTCGAGGCCTCGGTATGGAACGGCTTCTTCGTTCCGTCCGGCACGCCGAAGCCGATCATCGAAACCCTGAACCAGGAGTTGTCGCGCACCTTCAACGCACCCGACGTCCGCGAGCAGGTTGCGGCGAGCGGCTCGGAGGTCGTCGGCGGGCGCCCCGAGCAATTCGCCGGCTTCATCCGCCAGGAAATCGCCAAGTGGGGGAAGGTCATCAAGGACGCCGGCATCAAGCCGCAGTGACGAAATAAAGTAGGACGGAGCCCGGTTTCTCTTCTTCCTCATGAGCACTCACACATGCTTGATTGGGCCGAATATACGAAATTCTTTTTAGCGCTGCTCGTTATCGTCAATCCGATTGGCGCAGTACCCGTGTTTGTCAGCATGACCGCGCAAAACAGTGCGGAGGAAAGGAAACGTATTGCCCGGGTCGCCAGCATTTCGGTGGCCATAGTTCTTATCGTCGCGGCGCTCGGCGGGGAGCCGCTGCTCACATTTTTCGGGATCACGATCGCTTCGTTCAAGGTCGGCGGCGCGATTTTGATCCTGTTGCTCGCCATTTCCATGATGCATGCCACGCCAACCGGGGAAAAACAGACCCCCGAAGAGGCGAGAGAAGCCGTGGACAAGGAAAGCATCGCCGTCGTTCCTCTAGCAATACCGCTACTCTCGGGCCCCGGGGCGATTTCCACGACCATCATTTACGCGACCGAGCGTTCTTCGTTGGGCCATGTTGGAAGCATCATTGTGTGCTGCCTGCTCGCTTCGCTCGCCACCTGGGTCGCGCTGCGGGCCGCGACTCCGGTCAGCCAGTGGCTTGGAAAGACCGGCGTCAATATCGCGATCCGGCTCATGGGGCTGTTGCTCGCTGCGGTGGCGGTGGAAATCTTCGCCAGCGGGCTTTTGGTGTTGCTGCCCGGGCTGAGATAGCGTCGCATATTCCCTCGACCTTGCGATTCCCGTCAGTCGACCGGCGCAATTCGATGTCCGTCAAAGGTTCGTTATTGCTCTGGCGCTGCTTTATAATTCCCGCTTCGTTCCTCTGGGCGAACGCCCGGAGGGCGCCGTTCAACTCAGTCAGGTACTTAAGCCAATGTCCCGTTTTGAAGGCACCGATTCCTATATAGCGACCGACGATCTGATGATGGCGGTCAACGCGGCGATCACGCTCGAGCGGCCGCTGCGTACGCGAATGGGGTTGATGGCATTAGACATGGGGCAAAACGTCCGCTATAATTCCGCATACACATCACATACACATTGAGGCTCCATGCGTACCAACATAGTGCTCGACGAAAAACTCGTTTCCCGAGCCATGAAGCTTGCCGGGGTGAAGACCAAGCGTGAAGCCGTTCACGTTGCATTGCATGCATTCGTGCGGGCCCGCGCGCGGCCCGATATCCGAAAGGTATACGGCATTGGCGGGCTTGATCCTGCCTACGACTACAAGAAGCTGCGCACGGGCGAGTAGTGCTGCTCGTCGATACTTCCGTCTGGATAGACTTCCTTGCGCCGCGTTCGACGCGTGCAGTCGGCTATTTCCGCGCGCAGCTCGATGCGCGACAGCCGTTCGCGTTGACGGAACTGATCTATCTGGAGGTGCTGCAGGGTATTCGTGACCCCGCGACCGCCCGCAAAGTGGCGTCGTATCTGCGTGGACAATTGCTGCTGTATCCGCGGCACGGTTTACGCACCTACGAAGCGGCCGCCGATCTGTATCGCCGCTGCCGGGCGGCAGGCGTGACGGTGCGCAGCACCATTGATTGCCTGGTGGCGCAAATTTCGATTGAATATGGAGCAGCGCTGCTGCACAACGACCGCGATTACGAGCGCATTGCGCAGATCGAACCGAAATTGAAAATCGCCCCTAAGCCCAATTAAAGGTTGTCGACATCAATGTCACGATTTGAAGGTACCGATACCTATATAGCGACGCAGGACCTGACGATGGCGGTCAACGCGGCGATCACGCTCGAGCGGCCGCTCCTGATCAAGGGCGAGCCGGGCACCGGCAAGACCATGCTCGCGCTCGAGGTCGCCAAAGCGCTGAAACGGCCGCTCTACGAGTGGCACATCAAGTCCACCACCAAGGCGCAGCACGGACTCTACGAATACGACGCGGTGTCGCGGCTCAGGGACTCGCAGCTCGGCGACCCGAAGGTGCACGACATCAGGAACTACATCGTGCGCGGCATGCTGTGGAACGCATTCGAGGCGGACGCGCATTCGGTGCTGCTGATCGACGAGGTCGACAAGGCCGACATCGAGTTCCCGAACGATCTCTTGCGCGAGCTCGACCGCATGGAGTTCTACGTCTACGAGACGCAGCAGCTCGTCAAGGCACGGCACCGGCCGCTCGTGATTATCACCAGCAACAACGAGAAGGAGCTGCCCGACGCGTTCCTGCGCCGCTGTTTTTTTCACTACATCCGTTTTCCGGACAAGGAAACGATGGAGAAGATCGTGCGCGTGCATTTCCCGGTGCTCAAGAAGTCGCTCCTGCGGGAAGCGCTCGAAGCGTTCTTCGAGATCCGCGACGTGCCGGGGCTGAAGAAGAGACCGTCGACCTCCGAGCTGCTCGACTGGCTGAAGCTCCTGCTGGCCGAGGACATCCCGCCCGAGGCGCTGACGAGCCAGGACCAGCACAAGATCATCCCGCCGCTGCATGGCGCGCTGCTCAAGAACGAGCAGGACGTGCATTTGTTCGAGCGCCTCGTGTTCATGTCGCGCCGCAAGCCGGGGTAGGTCTAACGGTGAAGGGTGAAGGGAAATCAAGGAGTAAGGCCGCACAAGGTTTTCCACCGGTCGTCGATGCCGGCATCGAGACGCTGATTCTCGGCAGCTTTCCGAGTGTCGCTTCGCTCGGCAAGGCGCAGTATTACGGCCATCCGCAAAATCATTTCTGGCGGCTGGTCGGCGCGGTGATCGCCGAGCCGCTGCCGGAGATGGCTTATCGGCAGCGGCTGCGCGCGTTGCTCAAGCACCATATCGGGTTGTGGGATATCATCGATGCGTGCGCGCGCGAGGGCAGCCTGGATTCCAATATCCGCGATCCACGCCATAACGATTTTTCGCGCGTGACCGGCGTCGCGAAAAAATTGCGCCGCGTGTGCTTCAACGGCAAGACCGCCGGCAGGATGGAGCCGCGCTTTATCGAGTGGGGCTTCGAGACTGTAGTGCTGCCATCCTCGAGCCCGGCCAACACCATGCGCTTCGCAGAAAAACTCAGGCAATGGCGGCAGATTGTGCCATCTCAAACGCCAAGGCGTGAACGGTGAGTCGTGAATGGTGAATGGTCAGACCTCAAGCCCGCACACGATTTACAATTCACCTTTTACGATTTACGCTTTTCCATGCTGATCGAATTCTTTTTGAAGCTCAAGCAGGGCGGGCTGCCGGTGTCGGTCCGGGAATTCCTGACGCTGCTCGAAGCGCTCGACCGGCGCGTGATCAGCGGCAGCATCGACGATTTCTACTACCTGTCGCGCACCTGCCTGGTCAAGGACGAATCGAACTACGACAAGTTCGACCGCGTGTTCGGCGCTTACTTCAAGGGCATCACCGAGCTGCCCGAGGGCGCAACCGCGCTGATACCCGAGGAATGGCTGAAGAAGCTCGCCGAAAAACATCTGACCGAGGAAGAGAAGAAGCTGATCGAGTCGCTCGGCGGCTGGGACCGGCTGATGGAAACGCTCAAGAAGCGGCTCGAAGAGCAGAAGGGTCGCCATCAGGGCGGCAGCAAATGGATCGGCACCGCCGGCACCAGCCCGTTCGGCGCCTACGGCTACAACCCCGAGGGCGTGCGCATCGGCCAGCATGAATCGCGGCATCGCCGCGCGGTCAAGGTGTGGGATCAGCGCGAGTTCAGGAACCTCGACGACTCGGTCGAGCTCGGCACGCGCAACATCAAGGTCGCGTTAAGACGCCTGCGCAAGTTCGCGCGCGAGGGCAACCCGGAGGAACTCGATCTCGATGATACCGTGCGCTCGACGGCGAAGAATGCCGGCTGGCTCGATCTCAAGATGGTGCCCGAGCGCCACAACAGCGTGAAAGTGCTGTTGTTTCTCGACGTCGGCGGATCGATGGACGACCACATCCAGGTCTGCGAGCAGCTGTTCTCCGCGACGCGCACCGAGTTCAAGCACCTCGAATACTTCTACTTCCACAACTTCCTCTACGAGCGGGTGTGGAAGGACAACCGCCGGCGCGCGACCGAGCGCATTGCAACGTGGGACCTGATGCATACTTATCCCCACGATTACAAGGTGATTTTCGTCGGCGACGCGACGATGAGCCCGTACGAGATCACCTATCCGGGCGGCAGCGTCGAGCACACCAACCCTGAGCCGGGCGCGCTGTGGCTGCAGCGCGTGCTGAATATCTACAAGGACACGATCTGGCTCAACCCGCAGCCCGAGCCGGTGTGGGGCTACCACGAATCGATCCGGCTCACGCGCGAATTGGTCGGCGAGCGCATGTTTCCGCTCACGCTCGATGGCCTCGACCGCGGCATGCGGCTGCTCAGCAAAGGGCATTAAGAGCGGTGAAGGGTGAAGGGTGAAGGGTGAAGGGTGAAGCGAAACGGGTTGCGGGCGACGTCGCGATCGTTCCGGTCGCTGGCGCAGGACCGCAGCTCGAAGCAGTGCGCGGGTTGTTCCTCGAATATGCCCAGTCACTCGGCTTCAGTCTGTGTTTTCAGGGTTTCGACCAGGAGCTTGCGAGCTTGCCCGGAGGCTACGCGCCTCCCGCTGGTCGTTTGCTGCTGGCAACCGTGGACGATGCGGTGGCGGGGTGCGTCGGGGTGCGTAAATTAGACGTCGAGCGCTGCGAGATGAAACGGCTTTACGTGCGCCCGGAATATCGGGGCGAGGGTCTTGGCCGCGTGCTGGCGGAGAAGATTATCGCCGAGGCGCGCAGCGCGGGTTACCGCACGATGTATCTCGATACGCTGCCGGTGATGGCGGCGGCACAGAAACTCTACGCATCGATGGGGTTTTCCACTTGCGCGCCGTACAGCGACAGCCCGACATGCGGGGCGCGCTGCATGATGCTGGCGCTTGACGAGCGCGCTGCCGGTTCATAAGCGCGCGTCTTTTACCCTTCTCGCCACTGCGCCATCACGCGGAAGGCTTGGCCTCGTGTTTCCGGTCGTCGGCTTGATCGCGATCGGCGTAAGCCTCGAGAAAATCGGAGGCGGCCTTGCTGCCGCCTGCGAACGCCTTGACCGCCTCTTCGTGCAGCATTTCCAAGGCCTCTTCTTTGTACCGCAGGTAGGCCTGCGACGTCAAAACCTTGAGCTCCCGTGGCCGCGGCAGAGCAATGTCCATGGTTTTCGCGATGCGGCCAGGCCGGTTCGTCATGATCAGCAGCGTGTCCGCGATCAGGAGCGCTTCATCGATCTCCGATGTGACAAACAAAGTGGTCTGCTGCGAGCCCTCATACAGCTTCAGGTAGTATTCCTGCATCAGCTCGCGGGTCATCGCGTCGAGACCGCGGAACGGCTCGTCGAGAAACATCACCTTGGGCTGATTGATAAGGGCGCGGGCGAGTTCAGCGCGCCGCTGCATGCCTCCGGAGAGTTGCATCGGATACTTGTCCCGGAAGTCCCTCAGCCCGACCCGGTCGAGCAGGTCCAGCGCGCGCGCATCGACCTGATCGTGGGACATGTTGCGCTGGACCCGTGGGCCGTAGGCTATGTTCTCGAACGCCGTCATCCACGGGAACAAAGCGGTCTCCTGAAAGACGACCAGCCGGTCAGCGGCAGGCTCGCCGACCGGTTGACCCTCCAGAGCTACCGTGCCCGCGTCGGCCTTCTCATACCCTGCCATGATGTTGATCAGTGTGCTTTTCCCGCAGCCCGACGGCCCGATGAGAACGGTCAGCTTGCCTTTCTCCAGCCTGAACGAGCACCCGTCGAGCACGACGCGCGGTCGGAACCCGATGTCGTAGCTCTTCGACACCGTATCCACGACCATTTGCGCATCGGAAGCCGTATTCATCGACGATCTAGAAAAGTCTCTGCCAGGGCGTGGCGAGCTTTCCCGCGAGACGTATCAGGCTGCTCGAGATATAGCCGGCAACGCCGATGCTGATCATCCCGATCACGATCAGCGGGTAGTTGCCGCCCACGAAGGACGACCAGGTCAAATACCCGAGCCCGGATTTTCCGGCGATCATTTCAGCGGCGACAACGACTTCCCATGTAATTCCCATCCCGACAGCCATTCCGGTGAAGATACTGGGCAGCGTCGCCGGGAGCACGATTCGAAAGAAGATGTCTTGCGGCCGCGAGCCGAGCGAACGCGCGGCCCGCAAATAGCGCACATCGATGTCCCGCGCACCGCCCAATACGTTCAGGACTACGGTAAAGAACGCGCCGAGGAAAATCACGAACGCGATGCTCGATTCAGTCGTCGGCCAGAAGATGATCGCGGTCGGAACCCAGGCAAGAGGGGGGATGGGGCGCATTATTTCCAACACGGGAAACGTGATGTCCTTTGCGACGCGGTTGATCGCCATCGCCAACGCGAGAGGGATGCCGACGATCTGAGCTGCGATGAATCCAGTCAAGACGCGTTTGAAGCTGACCGCCCAGTTTTCCCAGAACTTCGCCTCGAATATGACGTCGCCCAGCAGACCGATCACCTCGGTCGGTGCAGGGACGGCCCCGAGGATCGGTATCCGGAACCGGCGTCCCAGCTCCCAAAGTAGGATGATCGCTGCGATGGATACCGTGCCCCGGTAGACGGTTTTGCTGAAGACCGCCTTGCGTATTTTTTTCCAGTTGATGTTCGCCACGGTGCGTCTTCCCAGGTCAGGTGTCAGGCAAGTTCCCGTTCGCCCGCCGCGAAGGCCTTCGCCGCTTCCTCGTGCACGGCGTCGAACACCATCTCCTTCAACTCCAGGTAGCGCTGCGACGAGCGCATCCTGAAGCTGCGCGGCCGCGGGAAGTCGACCTCGATGATCGTTTTTACCTTGGCTGGCCGGGTGGTCATGATCACGACCTTCGAGCCCAGGAACAGCGCCTCCTCCAGGTCGTGCGTGATGAAGAAGACCGTTTTTTTCACGCGATCGTAGGCCTGAAGGAGGAATTCGTGCACGACGCCCTTCGTCAGCGCATCCATGGCGCGAAACGGCTCATCCAGCAGCAGCACGCGGGGGTCGTTGATGAGCGCACGGGCGATCTCGACGCGGCGCCGCATGCCGGAGGACAGTTCCCCCGGATAGTGGCCGGCGATGTCCGCCAGTCCAAACTCGGAGAGTAGGTTCATGGCGGCGTGCATGGCCTCGTTGCGCATCCGTCCCTGCACTTCGGGCCCATAGGTGACGTTCTCGAGTACCGTGTACCACGGGAACAGGGCGCCGTTCTGAAAAACGACCATCCGGTCGGCGCCCGGTTCGGTGGTGAGGCCAGCCCGGCATAGCAACTCGCCGTCCAGATGGATCTCACCGGCCGAGATCTCGTGAAAGCCGGCAATCGCGTTGAGCAATGTCGTTTTGCCGCATCCGGATGGGCCCACCACTACGCAGAACTCGCCGGACGCTATTTCGAACGAGCATTTGTCGACGGCAAGCACGTTGACACCGTCAGGGTCGTAGACTTTCGTGACGTTGCGGATGCTGATTGCCCCGCCGGCCGTGAATTGCCGCCCCGCTGCCATTCAGTCTCCCGTGCGGGCAGTCCAGCGCATGAGCATGCGCCCGACCAGGCGGATAATGGCACTGTAGAGGTAGCCGACGATGCCAAGGGTTGCCATTGCGATGATGATTACCGGGTATTGAACGAGTACGTACGAGTCCCATATCAGGAATCCGAGGCCGTGCTCGCCGGAGACCATCTCTGCTGCGACGAGCGAAAACCACGCCACCCCGACGCTGATCTGCAGCCCCGTGAATATGTAGGGCATGGCGCCCAGGAGGACGATGCGCCGGAAAATATGGCGTGGCTTCGAGCCAAGGCAGCGGGCCGCCCGGAAGTAGCTCTCGTCGATGGACGCGACGCCGAGCAGGGTGTTGAGCGTGGTTGCAAAGAACGCCGCCAGGAACGCGAGAAAGATGATCGGCGCCTCCCGGCCCGGGATCATCAGGATCGCCAGAGGCACCCACGCGAGTACCGGAATCGGCCGGAGCAGCTCGATCACGGGAAAAGTGTAGTCCCGTATCTTCCGCTGCCATCCCATGAGCAGTCCCAAGGGAACGCCCAGGATCGTGGCCCAGAAAAACGCCTGCAGCACCCGCCAGGAACTCCAAAGGATGTGCTTGTAGTAATCCGGCGAGAACAGCGAGGTCCCGAAGGTCGGATTCCGGGAGGTAAACTCGGTCCAGACCGCCACCGGGCCCGGCAGCTTCTGGAATCGGGGCAGCGAGAAAAACTCGGTCGTCAGGTACCAGAAGACGAGCAGCAGGACGATCCCCGCCAGTCCCAGGTAAGGGGTCGCGCTGGATAGTAATCGCCGCGTGGTGAGGCGGAAGCGATCTCCCGTGCCGAGATCGAATCCATCCGTAGCCTGACGCGACGAATCCCGGAGCGTGCCGACGGAGGTCAAGGATTGGATCGATTGGGCACAGCCCGCCGGATCGGGCCGGCAGGCTGTGCCGTTACTTGTTCAGCTCTTCGGCGCTCTGGAGACGTCGAGTGGCTTGATAACGCCCAACGGCGTTGGAGCCCCCTTCGACTTGACGATCTCGCGGGCGATCGAATCGTCGATCGCGCCCGGAGGCGCCTTGTCCACGTCGATGACTTTGACTTGGTGGAGGAACGTGTAAGTCGTATCGACGTGCTTTCGCACCTCATCCGTGAATATGTAGGGCTTGGTGTCCCGGAGTGGACTTCCGCCTCGCGCCGCGGGCACAGCCCCGAAGATGGAGAACCAGGCCATCGGAACCGTGATCCCGTTGGTCTGGTCTTTCACGAGATCCGCCACCTTCGTCCAGTTCTTGGGGTTCAGGAGGAACTGCTGCGCCTCCAGCTCCGCCAACAGCCAGCCCTTTGCGATATCCGGATACTTCTTGATGAAGTCCTCGCGCATCGCGATGAACCCGGCGTCCGGTATGCCGAAGGTGTGACCGGTGGCCACTTCGCGGGCCACGCCCTCGCCGACGAAATCGCCGATGCGCGATACCGTGGGTTCCCAGAGTACCGCCGCGTCGATACGTTTGGCCCGGAAATTGGTCGTAATCACCTCGATGGATTGATTCAGGATCTCTTTGGGCTTGACCCCTGCCTTGTCGACCACCTGGCGCAGGAAGCGGTCAGCGCAGCTGCCCCGGGGTGTGGCGATGACTTTATCGTCCAACCACTTTATCGCCTCTTGCGCCGTCTTGAACTGGGGCGCGTCAGCACGGACCATGATTACGTTGCACCGCTGTCCCGCCGAGAAGCCGGTGTTTGCCACGAGGTTGACCTTCGCTTGCTGCAGCTTCGTGGTCACGACCACGGCGGGCATGTCCCCGAGATAGCCAATCTGCTGTTTGTCCGCGACCATCGCGTTGACGATGATCGACCCCTGAAGGGCGCTCTCGAACTCGACCTCGGTTCCCTTCGGCAGATACTTCTTCCACAACTCCAGACCGCGAATGACGACAGCGGAGTAAGAGATTGTGTCATACGGTTGATAGCCGACCGTGATCTTCAGCGGTTCGGCGGCGATGACCGGCCGCAGCGCCACAGCGGCGAGAACGAAGTACCCTGCAAGCCCCAACATTGTCGATTTTCGCAGCATGGTATTGCCTCCCCTCGGATTGGATATTGGAAGCGCCGCATCCGACTCTTGCCGGGGACCAACGATGACGTCACGTGGCCAAACTGGCGCGTCGCCTCCCATTATAGGCTAACGAATCCGGGTTGGCAGGGAAATGGGTATATCTACCCATTAAAACGGGGTTGCTGCCGAACGTGTCGCGGATCACACCGGCGGCATGAGGGCGCCCATAGTGCGTGTGCGCTCTATGCCGCCTCCGGCTTCAAAGACCGGGCGCCATACTACGATTCAGCGCTGCATATTGCGCCTGTCCTGCATCGGTGGCGCGACTTTCATCACTTCATCGACGGTGGTGATGCCGGCGGCGACTTTCATCGCGCCGCTGATGCGCAACGGCTTGACGCCTTCGCGGTAGGCCAGCTCGCGCAGCTTGTCCATGTCGGTGGTATCGGTGATCAGATTCCTGATTTCGCTGTTGAGCACCATCATCTCGTAGATGCCGATGCGGCCCATGTAGCCGGTCATGCGGCAGTCGAGACAGCCTTTGGCAATATAGGCGGTCTCGGGTTTCTGCGCTTTCCATGGCGACACCAGCAGTTCCCAAGCCGAATCATCAAGCGCGTGCTTTTCCTTGCATTGCGGGCACAGCACGCGCACCAGCCGCTGCGCCATCACGCCGAGCACCGTCGTGGTGAGCAGGTATGACGGCACGCCGAGATCGAGCATGCGTGTAATCGCCGCCGGCGCATCGTTGGTGTGCAGGGTCGACAGCACGAGGTGCCCGGTCAGCGCCGCCTGGATCGCCATTTCCGCGGTCTCGAGGTCGCGGATCTCGCCGACCATGATGATGTCCGGGTCCTGGCGCATCAGCGTGCGGATGCCGCTCGCAAAATCCACGCCGATGTTGTGCTGCACCTGCATCTGGTTGAACAGCGGCTCGACCATTTCGATCGGATCTTCGACAGTGCAGACGTTGACCTCGGGAGTGGCAAGGAATTTCATGGTCGAATACAGCGTCGTGGTCTTGCCGGAGCCGGTCGGGCCCGTCACCAGGATGATGCCGTGCGGCCTTGAAATCATGCTGTTCCACTTCTTCAGGTCGTCATCGGAAAAACCGAGTTCGCTGAAGTCCTTGACCAGGACGTCGGGATTGAATATCCGCATCACCAGTTTTTCGCCGAACGCGGTCGGCATCGTGGAGAGCCGCAACTCGACCTCGCCGCCCTCCGGCGTCGCGGTCTTGATGCGGCCGTCCTGCGGGCGGCGTTTTTCGATCACGTCCATGCGGCCGAGCAGCTTGATGCGGCTCGTCATCGCCGCCATGACCGGCGTCGGAATCTGATACACGTCGTGCAGCACGCCGTCGATCCTGAACCGCACGTTGCCGGCATCGCGCCGCGGCTCAAGGTGGATATCGCTGGCGCGCTGTTCGAATGCGTACGTGAAAAGCCAGTCGCAGATGACGACGACGTGCTGGTCGTTGGCGTCGAGTTTGCCGCTCTTGCCCAATTGCACCAGCTGTTCGAAATTGCCGATGCTGCTGTAGGCTCCCTTGTCCTTTTCGGACGCGCCCTTGACCGATTTGGCGAGATTGAAGAACTCAACGATATAGTTCTGAATGTCGAGCGGGTTTGCGATCACGCGTTTGATTTCAAGCCGCAGGACCTGCTGGAGGTTTTCTTCCCAGTCGCGCACATACGGCTCGCAGGTGGCAATGATCGCCTCGCGTGCCGTTACGCCGACCGGCAGGATGCGGTAGCGCTGCGCGTAGGCGGTGGACATCAGCTTGGTGACCGCGGCGAAATCGATTTTGAACGGGTCGACATGCATGTAAGGCAGGCCCACCTTGCCGGCGAGCCACTCCGTCAGCACGTCCAGGTTCAGCAGCTTTTTGGGATGGCGCGGATCCTTGAACTTCTGTTCACTGATGATTACCAGCGGATGCTGCTCGCCATGACTGACACGGCGGTCTTTGCTCAGCTTGTCGGCGTCGTCCTTGGTAATGAGCTTGTCGGCGACGAGGTCGGCCAGCACGCGCTCGAGCGTGAGCCGCCGGCTGGCCTGCTTGGCGGGGGCTGCCGCAGCCGGCTTTGCTGGATTGGTCGCGCTCTCAGCCATGACCGCGAATATAAACGCATTTCATAAACAACTCAATCAGTTAGGAAAAAGACCTCAGAACCGTTATGGGCGAGCTGCTTGGCTTATGTTACTGCGTATAATGCACGCCTCAAGGGCGGCGGCATCGTCGATAACGCACAATATTCAGGCGACCGCCGGGTGAAACGGCATCCGGTGATGTTTCCGGACTAAAAACAAAAGGTTGCCGGTTCAAGGTTCGATTTGATTCTGACCAGGGGAGAGGCATGGAAAATCTGAAGACCAGCAGCGACGCTTTATTCATTTTGCTCGGCGCGGTAATGGTGCTGGCAATGCACTCCGGGTTTGCGTTCCTCGAACTCGGCACGGTGCGCAAGAAAAATCAGGTCAACGCGCTGGTGAAAATCCTGTGCGATTTCGCGGTTTCCACCGTTGCTTATTTCTTCATCGGCTATGCGCTTGCCTATGGCGTGAATTTCATGACGGGCGCGGAGCGGCTCGCGGAAAAAAGCGGTTACGAGCTCGTAAGGTTTTTCTTTCTGCTGACGTTCGCCGCGGCGGTGCCGGCAATCGTCTCGGGCGGCATCGCCGAGCGCGCCCGGTTCAATCCGCAGTTGGCCGCGACTTTCCTGCTGGTCGGATTTGTCTATCCGTTTTTCGAAGGCATCGCGTGGAACGACAAGTACGGCGTGCAGGCGTGGCTCGCGGCCAGCGCCGGCGCCAGGTTCCACGACTTCGCCGGCTCGGTCGTGGTGCACGCGGTCGGCGGCTGGATCGGCCTGACGGCAGTGCTGCTGCTCGGCGCGCGGCGCGGCCGCTACACGAAAGAAGGCGGGATTGCCGCGCATCCGCCGTCGAGCATCCCGTTTCTCGCGCTCGGCGCATGGATCCTGTCGGTGGGCTGGTTCGGGTTCAACGTGATGTCGGCGCAGACCATCGACAAGATCAGCGGGCTGGTCGCGGTCAACTCGTTGATGGCGATGGCGGGCGGAATTATCGCCGCACTGATTGCCGGCCGCAACGACCCGGGCTTCGTGCACAACGGGCCGCTGGCGGGACTGGTTGCGATCTGCGCGGGCTCCGACATCATGCATCCGGCTGGCGCGCTGGCCACCGGCGCTGTCGCCGGCGCGTTGTTTGTCGTCATGTTCACCGTCACTCAGAACCGCCTGAAAATCGACGACGTGCTGGGGGTGTGGCCGCTGCACGGCCTGTGCGGCGCATGGGGCGGAATTGCCGCCGGTATTTTCGGCTTGAAAAGCATGGGCGGACTCGGCGGCGTCACGTTCATGGCTCAGCTTGCCGGCACCTTGCTCGGCATCGGCGTCGCCGTCGTCGGCGGGCTGCTGGTCTATGGCGTGCTCAAACAGGCGGTCGGCATCAGGCTCGGTCAGGAGGACGAATTCCAGGGCTCCGACTTGAGCATCCACAAGATCGGCGCCACACCCGAGCGCGAAGCGGGGTGGTAACTCAAAACACCGCCGTTCCTGTCATAGCGTAATTGCCCGCGGCATTGGCAGTCCACAATTCCGCGGTAGCGCCGTCCGGCGCCGGGTTGCCGTTGACCGTGAAGCGCTCGGTATGAAACACCGGGTACAGCGCGCGGTAGTCGAGTTTTTTGACCGGGCGCGGCGCATTCCTGCGGCATAAATCGAGCAGCAGCGTGGTTTGCAGCGGGCCATGCACGATCAGTCCCGGGTAGTGTTCCTCGTTTTTAACGTAATCGAGGTCGTAGTGTATGCGGTGGGCGTTGAAGATGAGCGCTGAATAGCGGAACAGCAGCACCGGATCGCCGATCAGGCTGCGCCGCCACGCCGCTTGCGCCGGTGCCGGTTTGCCCTGCGGCGGCGGATCGCCGGGCCGGGCGGCATCGCGATAAACGATGTCGTGTTCTTCGCGCACTGCAACCGCATGTCCTGCGCTGATCGTGTGGCGCACCGTCACGAACACGAGGCTGCCGCTTTTGCCCTGTTTGGATTCGACGCTGATGATTTCAGAATCGCGGCGGATCGCATCGCCAATGCGCAGGGGCCGCAGGAACTCGATGCGGCCGCCGGCCCACATGCGGCGCGGCAGCGGCACCGGCGGCAGAAAGCCGCCGCGTTTCGGATGACCGTCGGGCCCAAGCCCGGATGCGGGCTTGGCCTCGAGGAAATACAGCCAGTGCCAGCCCGGCGGCAACGCGTCGCCGGGCTGCGGCTCGGGATCGTTGCGGTCGAGCGTCGCGGCGAGCGCCGCCACCGGCCACGCGGTGACGGTGTCGGTTCGGCCTTCCTTCTTACCTACCCATTGGCGCAGCCGATCAAATTCATCACTCATCATTTATCACTCGCGCGAACGCGCGTCAGCTTCCCGGCAGGTTGTGCAGTTCGGGGAAGTAGAGGTCTTTCCACGAGCCGGCTTTGCCCTTGAGCGTGCCGGTCCTGCTCATGAAGTCGGCGATCGGGAGGGTCTGCTCCGGTGTCATTGTGATCCTGATTTCGGGATCGTTGAGCATTTTCTCGATCGCATCGACGCCGCTCTTGTCCTTGGAGTCTTTGACGTAGATTTCGGCCGCGGCGTGCTTGTTGGAGTTTATGAAATCGGTCGCCTCCTTGTAGGCATTGAAGAACGCCTTGTAGGTCTTGGGATTTTCGTCGTGGAATTTGCCGGTCGTCCACGCCACCAGGAATGTCGCTGGGCCGCCCGAAATGTCATACGAGTTCAGGATCCGGCGCACGCCGGGTTTCTCGAGCGCCTGGTACTGGAACGGCGGCGACGAGAAGTAGGCGGTGATCTCCTTGCCCGACAGGAACGCGGCGAGGCCGTCGGGATGCGACAGGTTGCGGTACAGCGTGCTGAACTTGTTGTAATTGGCGTCGCCGAATTCCTTGGCTGCCGCCATTTGCAGCACGATGGTCTGGATCGACTGGCCGGCGCCGGCCATCGAGATGCGGTCGTTGTCGGTGAAGTCCCTGATCGATTTCACGTTCGGGTTATTGGTGACGAGGTACATCGGCATCGAGGACAGCGCCGCCACCGCCTTGACGTTGAGCGTGCCGCGCGTGCGGTCCCACAGGATCAGGAACGGCGCGACGCCGCCCGAGGCCACGTGCAGGCTGTCGGAGAGCAGCGCGTCGTTCATCGGCTGTCCGGACGCAAGCACCATCCAGGTGACTTTGGTGTCGGCGAGGCCGGCGGCCTTCAGATGCTTTTCGACCAGGCCGTTGGTCTTCATGATGGTGAGCGGCAGGTAACCGATGCCGAACTGCTGCGCGATCTTGAACTCGGACACCTCCGCGGCCCTGGCCGGCATCGAACCGATGCATACGGCGGCCGCAATCAGCAGCAACAACAGCCTTGCTTTGCGCATGGCGAATCCTCCTTTGGTTGACAGATTTACCGCTTCTTATGTGTTTAGCCTAACACGGGTTCGTCTTACGGGCGTACTCCGGATTTGAACTTGGGACCGACGCTGGTCGCGAGCTTGCCTTGCATGGCATTGATGAAGCGGCACAAATAAGGCCGTGTGTCGCGCGGGTCGATCACGTCCTCGACCGCGAACGCTTCCGCGGTCAGGACCGGCGAAGCGAACCGGCGCAGCTCGGCTTCGATTTCCTGTACGCGCTGCGCCGGATCGGGCGCAGCCGCGATTTCTCGCCGGTAGGCGGCGGCCACACCGCCTTCGACCGGCAGCGAGCCCCATTCGGCGGACGGCCACGCGATTTTGAGATCGAGCCCGTTCTTGTCGGTGGTGCCCATGCCGGCCATGCCGTAGCATTTGCGGATCACCACCGTCAGCATCGGCACCGTGAGCTGCAGTCCGACGTAGACCGCGCGCATGCCCTCGCGCAACGTTGCCGCCATTTCGGCCTGGGTGCCGACCATGAAGCCGGGTACGTCGACGAGGAAGATCAGCGGGATATGGAAGGTGTCGCACATTTCCATGAAGTGAGTCTGTTTCCGCGCCGCCTTCACGTCCATCGCGCCGCCGTAGACCAACGGGTTGTTGGCGATCACGCCGGCCACCTTGCCGTCCATGCGCGCGAGGCAGGTGATCACCGAGCGCCCGAACGAGGGCTGGATCTCGAACATCGAATCGCGGTCGACGATCATCGTGACGAGCTGCTTCATGTCATAGGCCTGGCGCCGCTCGCGCGGCACGATCCTGAGCAGCGCTTCGTCGCGGCGGTCGACGGGATCGTCGCAGGGCAGGGCCGGCGGCAACTGCCACACGTTCTGCGGCAGGTACGCGAGGAATCGCTTGATCGCCTCGAAGCACGCGGCTTCGTTGTCGACCTCGTTGTCGACCGTGCCGGCAAGGTCGACCGCGACATGCGCGCCGCCAAGCGCTTCCTTGTCGACTTTTTCGCCGAGCGAGCGCTCGACCACTGGCGGACCGGCGGCAAAAATCTGGCTCGTGCTTTTCACCATCACCGACCAGTGCGACAGGATCGCGCGCCCGGCGGGGCCGCCGGCGGCGGTGCCGAGCACTGCGCTGATGACCGGCACTTCGCCCAGCAATTCGACCGGGCGCTCGAAGCCATGCACGCCCGGGAATACCGTGTAGCCGCGTTTCCTGGCCGAGGTCACGGTGCCACCCGCGCCGTCGATCAGGTTGATGAGCGGAATCCGGTATTCATGCGCGAGGTCCTCGACGAAGCCGCCCTGGCCGCCTTTGCGCCGCGTGCCGCCCCAGCTCGTGCCGCCGCGCACCGTGAAATCCTCGCCGCCGATCGCGACCTGGCGGCCTGCGATCGTGCCGAGCCCCATCACGTACGGTGCCGGCACTACCTTCGCAAGCTTGCCGTCCACATATGTCGCGTTGCCGGTCAGCTTGCCGACTTCCTGGAACGAGCCGGCGTCGAGCAGCCCCGCGATGCGCTCGCGCACCGTGAGCCGCCCTTGCTCGTGGTGGCGCTTGATCGGTTCCTCGCCGCCGAGCGCCTCCGCCCATTTATAGCGCTGCTGCAGTTCGTCCGCTTCCGGTTTCCAGGTCATTGAAATTATCGCGATAAAGTCAAAAAGAGGTAGGCCACGAGGACAGCAGGTGTTTGCCGACGCCGTTGGTCTGGCGCAGCTGATGCACGTCGAGCATGCGGATCAGGTAGTCGCGGGTCTGATCGGGGCGGATCACATCCTGCACCGCGTAGATCCCGGCGATGTCGTACACTGAATTGTCCTTTTGCATCTGCTTGAGCCTGTCGTCGAAGCCCGGTTCGCCGGGCTTCAAGCCGTACACCACGGTGACCGCGTAATTCGGGTCCATGAAGCTCACTTCGGCGGTCGGCCACGCGATGAATTCGTCGGAATTGCGGCCGCCGCCCATGTTGATATAAGCCTGGCCGTAACTCTTGCGCACCAGCACCGTGAGCTTGGGCACCGTCACCAGCGCCAGCGCGTTCATGAAATTCATGATCTTGCCGGGCGCGCGCTTGCGCTCACCCTCGACGCCGATCGCGAAACCCGGCGTGTCGACAAACATCAGGATGGGGATGTTGTACGAGTCGCACAGCACGAGAAAGCTCACGATCTTGTCGCACGCGTCGGCGTCGAGCGCGCCGCCCTTGTAGAGCGGGTTGTTGGCGATGAGGCCGACGGTTTTGCCGCCGAGCCGCGCGAGCGCGGTGACGCCGGCCTTGCCGAAGCGCGCCTTCAATTCGAAATAGCTGTCGCCGTCGGCGATCGCGTGCAGGATCTTGCGCATGTCGTAGACCTGGGTGCGGCTTTCCGGCAGCAGCTTGAGGATGTCCTTGCTCGCGTCTCCCGAGCCTTGCGGCACCGGCTTTACCGGCGGCGCTTCGTGATGATGGCTCGGCAGGTAGGACAAAAAAGTCTTGATCGCATCGAGCGCCTGTTCGTCGGTGTCGACCACTTGATCGGCAAACCCGGTGGTGTCGGCGTGCACGCGCCAGCCGCCGAGCTCCTCGGCGTCGACCGGGTCGTTCATCGCGAGCGAGACGAGCAGCGAGCTCGACACCGCGATGATCGCGCCTTTGCGCATCACGTTGAAATCCGCAAGGCAGCAATACCAGGTGGAGGAGCCGTAGCACAGGCCGAGTGCCGCCGATACCCACGGCGACTCGCGCTGGCGCAGGTATTGCTGCCCATCCTGCGCGAGCAGGCTGCCCATGCCGCGCGCGCCCATGTTGTCGGGCAGCCGCGCGCCCGACGATTCGCCGAGAAACACCAGCGGAATGCCGCGCGCTACCGCGGTGCGTTTCATGTGACCGATTTTCTTCATGTTGGTCGCGCTCGATGAGGCGCCCATCACGGTAAAGTCGTTGGCGACGCCCGCGGCCTCGCGCCCGTGTATCTTGCCAAAGCCGGTGATCTTGCCGTCGCCCGGGCTTTTGTCGCGCGCCTCGGGGTAGGCCGAGGTGCCGAACAACCCCGATTCGATGAATGTGCCTTTATCGAACAGGTAGTCGAGGCGTTCGCGCGCATTCAGTACCCCGGCGGCGCGCCGCCTGGCGAGCTTGTCCGGCCCGCCCATCGCGAGTGCTTTCACGCGCCGCTGCTCGAGATCGTTCAATAAGTCATCAAATGCCATCTTTATTCCTAAGGCTTTGCCGCAAAGGACGCCAAGGACGCAAAGTAAAAAGCCGGTTCAATATATGAGCCGAGCAGTCTTGCATCCTGTAATTTGCCTTTCATTAATCTGTTTCGCTTCTATTTTTGATCCGGGTTTCCCTTGGCGTCCTCCGCGTCCTTGGCGGCGAGGCTTTATGAAGCTTCCGAGGCTTCGACGCTGCGCGTGGCGTCGCCGCTCCGGTCGCACGCAATCACGCGCTGTGCTTCGAGCTGCGCGATTTCTTCCGCCGATAATCCGGCAAGCTCCGTCAGTACCCTCCGGGTATCCTGGCCGATGCGATGTCCGCTGTGGCGGATCGCGCCCGGCGTCGCCGACAGCTTGGGCACCACATTGGGAACGGTGACCGTGCCGAAGTCCTCGTCGGACACCTGCGCCAGCATGCCGCGCGCGGCGTAGTGCGGGTCTTTGAAAATATCGGCCATCGTGTAGATGCGCGCCGCAGGCACTTCAGCCGCGTGCAGTTGCCGCTCGGCTTCGGTGCAGTCGTGCTCGAGCGTCCAGCGTGTGATGATGGCGTCGATTGCATCTTCGTGCTCCACGCGCGCGAGCGCGGTCCTGAAGCGTGCATCGTCGGCAAGCGCCGGCTCGCCGATAGCGGCAGCGATGCGGCGGAATACCGCGTCGCTGGCGGCGGTGATATGTACGTACTGTCCGTCGCCGGTCGGATAAAGGTTGTTCGGCGCGCTGCCTGGCAGCCGCGAGCCGGCGCGCATCGCGACCGCGCCGAGCTTTTCGAACGCCGGCACGTGCGGTTCCATGAAGCTGAACGCGCCTTCGTAGAGCGCGGCATCGATCACTTGTCCCTTGCCGGTCTGGCGGCGCGCTTCGAGCGCGAGCATTGCGCCGAACGCCGCATACAGCCCGGTGATGTAATCGGTGGTCGAAGTCGCGATGCGCCCCGGCGGACGGTCGGGGTCGCCGGTGATATGGCGCAGGCCGCTGACCGCTTCGCAGATCACGCCATAACCGGGCCGCTCGCGGTAAGGGCCGGTCTGACCGTAGCCGCTGATGCGGATCATGATCAAACCGGGGTTGTCGTGCGCCAACTCGTCGTAACCGAGCCCCCACGCTTCGAGCGATCCAGGGCGGAAGTTCTCGATCAGGAAGTCGCACTTAGCCGCGATTTTCCTTACCAGCTGCTGCCCCTGGGCCGTGCGTAGATCGACCGCGATCAGCGATTTGTTGCGGAAGATGCTCGCCGCCCACAGCGATTTGTTCCGATAACGCTTGCCCATCGAGCGCACCGGGTCGCCGTCGGCGGCTTCGACCTTGATCACTTCGGCGCCAAAATCGGCGAAGAGGCGCCCGCAGAACGGGCCGGCGACAGTCGAGCCGAGCTCGAGCACGCGGTAGCCGGCGAGCGGGCCGTGGTTCGATGTTGAGTCCGTTATCATCGCCGCGACCTGCTACAGCACGAAACTCTGAAAGCGCTCGAGATATTCGCGCGAGCTGTGGATGTTGGCGCGCCGCAGCCTTTCCGCTTCAAGCGCGTTGCCTTTGCGCATCGCGGCAAGCACGGCGCGGTGCTGTGTCAATCCCTCGGCGGCGCGTCCCGGCAGGATGATGATGCGGCGCTGGATTTCGCGCGTCTTGTCGTTGATGCTGTCGAGCATGTCGGCGAGCACCGCGTTGCCGGCGGCTTCGATGGTGCGACTGCGCAGTTGCCCGAGGTTGGCGATGTATTCCTCGAATTCACCGCGCCTGACGATGGCCTCCATCGGCTTGCCGAAAAGTCGCACCAAGTCCTGCCACGATGACGGTCTGGAGCGCTGCACCGCGAGGCGCACGCACAGGCCTTCGAGCATTTCGCGCACGTCGTAAATCTCGAATACCTGCGACAGGTCGAGCCGCGCCACGACCGCGCCGCGGTTCGGGATGCGCTGAATCAGCCCGCGTTGCGCGAGCGCACCGAACGCATCGCGCACTTTGGCGCGCGACACGCCGAATTCCCGTGACAGTTCGTTTTCGAGCAGTTTGCTGCCGGGCGGCAATTTGTGGCGCGCGATGCGCTCGCGCAGCGCCGGCAGCAGCGCGGTGGCGCCATGCGCGCGCGGCGGGGCAGGGCGGTTTTTGACCATCGCTGCATCGTAGATATTGACGACTAAAGTGTCAACAATCCTGTTTACGATTTAAGTCGCCGGATGGTGCGCTGCGGTGTAACACTTCCGAGCCTAACCTCCAATTCGCCCCCAAGCCGTCATTCAATTACCCGGCCGGCGCGCGACCGGTTCGTCCCGTCCAGGCTTCGCGCGCCGCAACATGCGTTGACGCAGCTAGTTCGTGTCCCAGCGCAACGCGGCGCGCACCGCCGCAGCGTCGTGAGCCTCGTCGACACGACGCGAGCGGCTTTCGTAAGCTTGCCACGTCGCTGCGTCCCAAATGCGCGTGCTCAGGCGAGCCTTGAGCAGCTGACGCACGCGAGGTAAATCGCCTAGCTGCAAGGCAGCCATGACCATGATCTGGTCATAGAGGTCTTGTTGGGCATGGCTCGCACCGAGTTCGCCGTGGCGCTGGCGTACGGCCAGCATCCGCTCAAGCGCTTCGCGGGGCTTGTCTTGGTAAAAAGCTGCCCCGGCTTGGGCGAGCTCGTGCGCCAGCGCCGCCTGTGTGGAGCTCGTCCCTACAGAGCTCAGGTAATCGAACGTTGACTGCACTGCCGATACCCGCCCGCTACGCATCAGTGCCATGACGTGATGCATGGCAGTAAACCATATTGTGCTTTGCGTAGCGTTAAGCAAGGAGGCTTGCGCCAAGCGCTCCCAACGCGCCAGCCCGACGTCAACCCCCTGGAATTCCAAGCGCGCCAGCAACGAGGCGCCATTTTGAACGTCCAAGTAAAAGGTGGACGACTGCGGATAAACCTCGCGGTCAAACAGTTCGAGAACCTCGTCGAAACGGGCCTGCGAAAACTTAAACAAACTCAAATGCCACCACAGGTGGCCCCGAAAGAGGTTGTAGTCATTGAGAAATCGCGCCGCATCGCTGAGCAGGTCGATGCCCTCTCGGGCACGACCTTGCATCTCAAACACATGGACCAAGCCATGCAAGGCCCAAAGATCTTGCGGCTGCAAAGCCAGCGCCTCGCGCGCGCAACGCTCGGCCACTACGTACTGGCCAACCTCTTCCAACGCGAAGGCATGAGCCGAAAGAAAGT
>JAHFRL010000194.1 GCA_023266235.1 Betaproteobacteria bacterium | reverse complement strand
GTGGCTGCCGGTCATCACCGGCGCGGCGTTGGGATCGCTGCCGGCGCGTCGCACGAACAGGTTGCCGATGGCGTCGACGCTGACCGCAAAATTGCGCTGCCTGGCCCACGACAAGAGCAGCTTGCGCGCGGCGATGTCTTCCTTGGACAGCGCGGCGCGATTGACGCCGTTCCGCGGGATCGCGCCGATCCGCGCCATTTCCATGTGGCGGCGCCACAGGCGCTGCTCATCGATTCGATTGACCGCGTTGCGGGCGTCTTCCCTCATATTTCCGTCCCGGTTGGCAAGGTTCCAGCGTGCTATTCGGGCTTGATGCCGGCGTCCCGGATCACCTTCGCCCATTTTACGACTTCGCCGTGGATGATTTTGGCGAGCTCGCCGGGCGAGCTGCTGGACGGCTCGATGCCGTAGTGCAGCAGCCGCTCCCTGACTTCCGCCGCGCCGGTGGCGGCCGCGAAGTCGCGTTGCAGCCGCCCGATCACCGCCGTGCTGACGCCATCCGGCACGAGTATGCCATACCAGTACTCGGCCTCGAGTCCCTTGACGCCCGCTTCCGCCACGGTCGGCAGCCGGGCCAGCGCGGGCGAGCGTCTGGCGCTGGCGATCGCGATGGCGCGCAGCTTGCCGGAGCGGATATGCGGCAGCGTTCCGGCGATGCTGTCGAACAGCAGGTCGACGTTGCCGGCGAGCAGTTCGGGCAATGCTTGAGCGCTGTTTGCGTACGGGGCGTACGTCGCTTGCACGTTCGTCAGGCCGCGAAATCTCTCGATTTCAAGCTGCGACAGCGAGCGCGGGCCGTGCGATGCCCAGCGCAACTGCCCAGGTCTCGCGCGCGCGATCGCGATCAGTTCGCCGACGGTCCTGGCTGGCACCGACGGATGGGCGACCAGCACGTGCGGCGCGTTGGCGAGCAGCGTGACCGGCGCAAAATCCGCGCCCAGGTCGTAATGACGCGTCGCGCGGAGGCTGACTGCCGCGGCATAACTGGTGATAGGCGCAAACAAGGCCGTGTAGCCGTCGGGCTCCGCTTTGGCCGCGACTTCGGCGCCGAAGTGGCCGTCGTCGCCGGGCCGGTTCTGGACGACGAACGGCTGGCCGGGAGCGGCGTTGAGCTTGCCGGCAATGATGCGGGCTACGCCGTCGGACAGGCTGTCGCCCGGAAAAGGCACGATGATGCGCACCGGCCGGGCGGAGTCGGCCGGCAGTGCGGGCGCAGCAAATACCGCTGCTGGCAGCGCCAGCGCGCAAACCGAAAAACGCAGCGTGCTCACGTGATGTTCGGCGCGCCTAATCCGTCCGCATGCCGGCGGCCTTGACTACGGTTGTCCACTTGGCGGTTTCGGCGCGCATGAACTCCAGAAGCTCGCGCGGGCTGCTGCCGATCGGCTCGACGCCCTGGCTGGAAAGGCGCTCGACCACGTCCGCGAATTTGAGCGCTTTTGCAAATTCATCGTGCAGCCGCCCGACGACGGGTTTCGCGGTGCCCGCGGGCGCGAGCAGTCCGTACCACAGGCTGGCTTCGTAGCCGGGCACGGTTTCCGCGACGGTCGCAAGATCGGGCGCGGCCGGCGAGCGCGTTTTGCTTGCCATCGCCAGCGCGCGCAGCTTCCCGCTCTTCACGTGCGGCAGCGCGGCAAGCGGACTCGTGAACATCGCCTGCGTTTGCCCCGCGATCAGATCGGTGAGCGCCGGGCCCGCGCCCTTGTACGGCACGTGGGTCGCCTGGATGCCGGTCATGCTTTTGAACAATTCCATCGCGAGATGCCCGCCCGAGCCGTTGCCGGAGGAAGCATAGTTGAGGGCTCCGGCCTTAGCCCTGGCGAGGGCGATCAGTTCGCTCACCGATTTCGCCGCAACCGACGGGTGCACGACCAGAATCTGCGGCGAGGCTGCGATCAGCGTGACCGGCGTGAAATCCCTGAGCGAATCGTACGGCAGCTTCTTGTGCAGCGCCGGATTGATGGTGTGCGTGATGGTGACGAGGATCAGCGTATATCCATCCGGCGCCGCTTTCGCCGCGAGATCGGTGCCGATCACCTGGCCGCCGCCGGCGCGGTTGTCGATCACGACTTGCTGGCCAAAAGCCTCGCTCAGTTTCTGGCCGAGGCTGCGCGCGACGATGTCGGTCGCGCCGCCGGGCGGGTAGGGCACGATCAAGCGGATCGGGCGCGAGGGATACGGTTGAGCTTGCGCCGCGGCGCCGGTCATCGACAACGCGACGGCGGCGAGGAATGAGGCGATAAGTGATGAGGGACGAGCGATGGGTGATGAATTGGAAATGCAGTCCCGCGTCCGGGGCCGGAAACTCTGCACTCCGCGCTCTGCATTCATCACTTCGCAGCGTGCGCGATCACGCAGCCGGGCGCGCGTATTGCAGGATCAACGCTTCGAGGCCTTGCGAACCGGCGTGTATTTCGAGGGGTGTTTCGGCCGGGTCGACGAAAATGGTCGACCAGGCGGGATAGCTCCTGCCGTTGCGGTCGAGGCTGCCGTTTGCGACCAGGTAATACTGGCCGCCGGTGCGGCGCGGATCCGGCCCCGTCGTTTGCATATCCGGGCCCATGCGCAGCATGAACGCGCCGAGTCCGTCCGCCTCCTGGTCCTGGTTCCCGGGCAGGGGTTCCAGCGCTACGCCGCCGCGGCTCAGCAGTACGGGCTCGGTGCTCAGCGTGACGGGGGCAAGATAATGGCGCTGCTTGCTCGGCTTGAGCTTCTCGCGGTATCCCGGCTGGTGCAGGTAGACGGCGCCCGGGTCGGTTTTTGCGCGCAAGGTGAAATAGGAAAACCCTTGCGGGCCGGCGTTGATCGGGCCGTAGCCGGTGTGATGATCGGCATAGTGCACCGCGATCGGATGCGCGACCTCATTGTTGCGTCCCAGGCCTCCGCCGCCGGCCACGAACACCTGAAACTGGTCGACCTCGTGAAAATGCGGCACGATCGTCTCATTCGGGCTCATCTCGATCAGGAAAGCCTGCGGCTCGTTCCTGGGCTGGCCGTCCGAGCGCAGTCCGAGGAAATCGGTGCGCCAGTGCTCTTCACCGGTGCCCCTGGACTTGATGATGCGGCGGCCTTGCCGCGCCTGCGCGCCGGTCATTGCCTGGATCATGCGACCTCCCGTTGATCCGTGGCAGTCTAATCCAACCCGCGCGGCGAGCCAACCTGTCGCGCCGTCATTCGCCGCGCTCAGTCACCATGAATCGCCGCCTGCCTGATGACGCGCGCCCATTTGTCGCGTTCGGCTTTGATATGCGCGGTGAACTGCTGCGGCGAGTTGCCCGCGGCTTCCGCGCCGTCGCCTGCCAGCCGCGCAACGACTTCCGGAAGCTGCAGCGTGCTGACGATATCGCGGTTAAGGCGTACCACGATGGACCGCGGCGTGCCGGCCGGCGCCTGCACGCCATACCATTGGGTAACCACGAAACCCGGCACCCCCGCCTCGACGACCGTCGGCAGCTCGGGCAACGATTTCGCCCGTTGCGCGCCGGTAACCGCCAGCGCCCGCAATCTTTGTGATTGAACGAGCGGCATGGCGGAGATGATGCTCGCGAAGATGAGCTGGAGGTGGCCGCCGAGGAGATCGGGATACGCGGCGCCTATCCCCCGGTACGGCACATGGACCATTTGCGTTCCGGTCATGGACTTGAACAACTCGCTCGCCAGATGAATCAGGCTGCCGTTGCCGGACGACGCGTAGTTGAGCTTGTCGGGATTCGACTTCGCGTAGGCGATCAGCTCCGTCACGGATTTCACCGGGACGCCGGGGTTGACCACGATCACATAGGGCTGAGTGGTGGCTTGCGACACCGCGGTAAAGTCGCGAACCGCATCGTATCGCGCCGGATACATGATCGCGTGTATGACCGACGTCGCGCTCATCATGAGCAGCGTGTAGCCGTCCGGCGCCGCGTGGGCGACGAGTTCGACGCCAATGCTGCCGCCGCCTCCGCTGCGGTTGTCCACCACCACGACCTGGCCGAGACTGTCGGTGAGCTTCAGCGCGATGCCGCGTGCCACGGTATCCATGCCGCCGCCGGGTGCCAGCGGCACAATTAACCGTATGGGTCTGGTTGGATAGAGTTGTGTGGTAGTCGCCGCCACCGTGAAGAACCCGGCGGCCTGCGCGCCCTGCCCGCGAACGGGTCTGCGGCTAACGTGTCCGGGCGCGCCGCCTTCTGCCAGCGGCACGATCAGCCTGATCGGTCTGGCTGGATAATTCTGCGCCTGCGTCCACGGCGCCCAGACGATCAGGGCCAGCGCGACTGACCAGCGGATGAACGACACCGCAATCCTCCGCACGTCGCGTCAGGCCTTGACCATCAGCCGCGCGAGCTGCGCTGCGTCGGTGAGGAATTCAAGCTCGAGTACCGCGTCGCGCAACCGCTCGACCCGTGGCCGCGGCAGCACGTGGGTCGCGAGCTTCTCGAATTTTTCGACGACTTCGGCGGCGGACGCAAATTTCTTCTCGCTGCCGCGCGCGTATTCGACGGTGCGCTCCATTTTCGTGCCGTCCTTCAGATAAACCTCGACGCGCACCAGATGGCGGAATTTCGGGCCTTTGGCGGTGATCGCCGGATCGTGGCGCACCTCGACCAGGTCGGCAAGCGCCATGCGCGCCGGATCCGCGACCTTGTCCTCGGTGAACTGGTCGACGAAGCAGTCGTCCTCGATGAGCCAGGTGGCGACGCAGTAGGGCATGTTGAGCTGCGCCGAGGTCAGTCCCTGCGGCACGTATTTCCAGCCGACGTGGCTCGCCGTCACCTGCGAGCCGTGCACCACGATTTTCTGCACGTCGCTCGCGCCGAAGCGGCGCTCCCGCCGCATGTCGCGCAGCGCGTCGAGCGTCGTGTGGTTGGTGCCGACGCACGCATAGAACTTGAGCGCGACGCCCATCGTCTGCCATACCGAGCCCAGACCCGCGGTGAGCTCGGCGAGCTTGAAGCGGTCGGTCGAACGGGAGAACGTCGTGCAGAAGCCGCCGTATTCGCTTTCGAGCACGTTGACGATGCCGGTAAATCCCGCATCCGCGAGCAGCGCGCCGTAGAGCCCGCTTTGCGACGAGCGGCCGGCGTGCATGCGCTTCACCATCGCGCCGTACTGCGCGGCCATCAGGCCGGCCGCCTGGGTGCCGGCGATGCCGAGCGCGTGCACCGTTTTGCCGGTGTCGAGCTTGAGTCCGCGTGCGGCGCCGGCGGCGGCGGAAAAAACACCGAGCGTGGCGCCCGAATGCCAGCCCTGCGCGATATGCTCGGGGCCCATGCAAATGCCGACCCGCGGCCCGATTTCGTAACCGGCGACTGCGGAGGTCAGGAATTCGCGGCCGCTCATGCCGGGTCTGAGCTCGGTGATCGCGACGAGCGCCGGCAAAACGACGGCGCCGACGTGCAGCACGCCCTGACGGTGCACGTCATCGAGCTCGAAGCCCTGCACCTGCGTGCCGTTGACGAGCGCTGCGTGCGGCGCCGACAGCCGCTGCCGGGTGCCCCACACCGCGCATGCCGGCGTCGTGTCCAGCTCGCCGAGCCGCTGTTGCAGGATGCGGCTCCATGCGAGGTCGGCGCCGTAAAGTGCGCAACCGAGCGCATCGAGCATCAGCAGCTTGATGCGCGCGAGCACTTCCGGCGGGATCGCCTCGTAGCGCAGTCCGGAGACGAACTCGGCGATGCCGCGGGTGTAACGATTGTCAGACGTTGCTTCGTGACTCACTTAAAAACTCCGTGGATAATAAATTAGGAAAAAACAGCCTTGCCGCCAAGGACGCAAAGGACGCAAAGGAAGAGCGGGCAGGAAATAAAAGCAATAGAAATCGAAAAAACAGTTTTCACTTCACGGTCTTTTTTATCGCCTGCTTTTCTTGTTTTCCTTTGCGTCCTTCGCGTCCTTCGCGTCCTTTGCGGCTAAGCTTTTGCCTTGGCGGCTGCCGCGGCGCCGCGACCGGCGATGCGGCCGAACACCGCGCCCGACACCAGTCCGGTGCCGCTCGCGTAGTTAAAGTAGAACAACCCGCCGACCATCTCGCCGGCGGCGTAGAGCCCCGGGATGCGGTTCAGATGGACGTCGAGCACCTGGCCGCTCTCACGGTCGATGCGCAAGCCCCCGAACGTGAAAGTGATGCCGCACGTGGTGGCATACGCCTCGAACGGCGGCGTGTCGAGCGGATTGGCCCAGTTGGTTTTCGGCGGCTCGATGCCGCGCGTGCCGCGCCCGTCCTTGATGATGTGGTCGAACGGAATATCGGTGCGTACCGCGGCGTTGAATTCGCGCACGGTCTTGAGGAAGCCTTCCGCATTCACGCCCTCGAGTTTTTGCGCCAGCTCTTCG
>JAHFRL010000075.1 GCA_023266235.1 Betaproteobacteria bacterium | reverse complement strand
GCGGCTTCCAGCAGCACCACGCGTACTTCTCGCCGCCGCAGCCGCCACGCCGCCGCGAGGCCGGAAATGCCGCCACCGACGACGATTACATCGGCATCGAAATCACCCATTACGCGTTGCCGCATGTCAGTGTTACCACGCGTTCATCTCGACAAGGTAAATGATCGATTGCCGTGGAAAGGCGCGCGCCCGGAGAAACTGATTCCGCACGTACGGCTCGTCGAATGGCTGCAATTGTAACCGTTTTGCATCAACTGCTTACCCTGCCGGAACCCGCGCCTGGCGGGTTTGTTTCCCGTGCTCCGCCAGCATGGAATTTGACATGGATCAACTTGAATCCCGGGTTCTCAATCCACAATCAAAAATATGAGAAAAGGCGAGCAGAAAGTGAAGGCCGCCCAACAAGGGTGCGTCGAGTTGGAGCTTCCCGTGTCCCTTGCAGTGATGCCCGCGAAGTTGAAGGGTGGTTCCCCTGTCCGCGCCGACTCCAGCGGCCGGTCGGCGGGTCAGACCGTATCGCTGCCGGATACCGGCCGGTTTTTCGAGATCCGGTTCGAGTCGATCGGGGGCCTGGGCGCGCACGCGGCGGGGCAAGTACTGGCGACGGCCGCTGTGCTAAGAATGGGGCTGAACGGCGCGCACTTCTCCTCGTACGGGTCCGAGAAGAAGGGGTCGCTCGTGCGCTCGTTCGTGCGCCTGGGGCCCACCGACCGGCCGATCCGTAACAGCGCGCCCGTCGAGGTGCCCGATGCCGTCGTGGTTTTTCACGCAGCACTTCTGCGCAATCCCGCGACGCTCGCCGGACTCGTCAAGCACGGCACGTTCATCTACAACGCGCCGCCGGGTCCCGTCCCGGTGGAACTCGCGGCGCTGCCGCGCACCGCGCGCGTGATTCGCGTTGACGCTCTCGGGATCGCAATGCAGGAGAATTCGCGCCCCAATGCGGTGCTGCTCGGGACGCTTGCCGGCGCGTTCCCGTTCCTCGACGCCGATCAGATCCTTGAAGCGCTCTCCGAGGAGTTCGCCGGCAAGCACCCGGAGGCGGTCGCGTCCAACGCGCGCGCGTTCCGGCGCGGCGCCACCGATTTCGAGAAGCTCGAGGGTGTCGGTCGTGCCGAGGGTGACCTGCCGGTCGCCCGCTCCGAGCCGGCGTGGGGCTATGAGACGCAGCCCATCGGCGGCATCATCCCCGAGCCGGGCAACATGGCGTGGAACGACCTCTCGGCGTCACGCACCGGATGGCTGCCGGTCCTCGACCGCGAGAAGTGCATCCACTGCGGCCTTTGCGACCTCGTCTGTCCCGACTACTGCCTGGCCTGGGGTGAGGGCGAGGAGGGCGGCAAATTCGAGCGTGAGCTGATGGGTGTGGATTACCGCTACTGCAAGGGTTGCCTGCGCTGCGTGGAGTCCTGCCCCACCGGCGCGCTGGCCAAGGAGAAGGAAACGCCGGGCCTTGCCGACCGGCTGCGCGTGCCGCTGTTCCCCGACCTGATTCCATGAGGTGAAGGCCATGACGACTCAGATGCTGGCTGTTGCTTCCCGCGCGGCGCGCGTGCGTGCGGTCGGCTGCGTGCGGCAAAAGCTCGAGTTCAAGAGCGGCAACGAGGCCGCGGCGCTCGCGGCGCGCGACATCGGTTTCCACCTGATGGGCTACTTCCCGATCACGCCCTCGACCGAGGTCGCCGAGAACCTCTCGAAAATGCGCGCCAATGGCGAGCACGAAATGGTGATGGTCGCGGGTGACGGCGAGCACGGCGCCGCCGGCATCTGCTATGGCGCTGCGCTCGGCGGAGGCCGGGTACTCAATGCCACCAGCTCGCAGGGCCTGCTCTACGCGCTCGAGCAGCTCCCGGTGCAGGCGGGTACGCGCGTGCCGATGGTGCTCAACATCGCGGCGCGGGCGATCTCCGGGCCGCTCGACATCCGCGGCGACCACTCGGACATCTACTACGCGCTGAATACCGGCTGGATCATGCTCTGCGCGCGCGACCCGCAGGCGGTGTACGACCTGAATTTTGCCGCGATAAAAATCGGCGAGCATCGCGACGTGCGGCTGCCGGTACTGGTCGCGTACGACGGCTTCATCACGAGCCACCAGAAGCGGCGGATCCAGGTGTTCGACGACGCGGAGGCGATCCGCAGCTTCCTCGGCGAGCGGCCGGACTTCCCGTCGCCGCTCGACACGGAGCACCCGGCGACTTTCGGTCCGTACATGAACGATCCGGACCTGATCAACAATAAGGTCCAGCTCTCGCAGGCGATGGAGGCCGCGCAGAGGGTGATCCCGGAGGTCTTCGCCGAGTTGGAGAAGATGACCGGTCGCGCCTACCCGGTGCTCGATGCCTATCGGATGGAAGACGCCGAGGTCGCGATGGTGCTGCTCAACTCGGCCGCCGAGACGGCGAAGGAGACCGCCGACGACTTGCGCGCGAAGGGCAGGCGGGTCGGCGTGCTTTCGCCGAATGTGCTGCGGCCGTTCCCCGCGGAGGAGTTTCGCCGGGCGCTGCGCCCGGTAAAGGCGGTCACGATCGGCGACCGCGCGGATTCGTACGGCGCGGGCGGCGGCAACCTGTCGCTCGAGGTGCGCGCCGCGATCCAGATCGACCCGGAAAACGACACCAAAGTCCTGTCGCGCATCTACGGCCTCGGCGGCAAGGACTTCTACGCGGCCGACGCCGAGCAGTTCTTCGACCAGGCGATCGCCGCGGCGAAGTCGGGGCATGTCACGGCGCCGTTCGCCTACCATGGCGCCACGCCCGGCAGGCCCGACAGCAGGCCGCGGACCGGGCTGCCGCCGATCACTGCGGCCGAGGTCTCGCGGGGCATGGCGCAGGTGCACCGCGATGAGGCGACCGGCCGGCTCAAGGTCGAACTCCAGCCACTGTGGAAGATGACCGAGATGCCCAATCGCATCGGACCGGGACACGGCGCGTGCCCGGGCTGCGGCGCCTTTCCGACGCTGCACCAGATCTACAACGTGCTCGAGGGCGACATCGTCGTGCTGTTCCAGACGGGCTGCGCGATGGTCGTGACCACCGGCTACCCCTCGACGGCGCACCGGATCAACTACATCCACAACCTGTTCCAGAACGGCGCGGCGACGCTCTCCGGGCTGGTCGAGATGTACCACGAACGCGTGCGGCGCGGAGAACTGCCCGCCTCCAAGGACATCACGTTCGTGATGATCTCCGGCGACGGCGGCATGGACATCGGCATGGGTCCGGCGATCGGCGCGGCGAACCGCAATCACCGGATGATGATCCTGGAGTACGACAACCAGGGCTACATGAATACCGGCGCGCAGCTCTCGTATTCGACGCCGTTCGGCCACCGCACCTCCACGAGCGAGGTCGGCAAAAGCCTGCCGGGGAAACGCTACCACCACAAGGACACCGCGCAGATTTTCGCCGCGTGCCATCTGCCGTACGTGTTCACCGCGAGCGAAGGCTATCCCGAGGACCTGATGCGCAAGGTCGCGAAAGCCCAGTGGTATGCGAAGAACGAGGGGCTCGTGTACGGCAAGATCCTGTCGTACTGCCCGCTCAACTGGCGCACCGCGGACGATGCCGCCCAGCCCGTGCTGCAGGCGGCGATCGACAGCTGCTTCTTCCCGCTCTACGAGATCGAGCACGGCCACACGACACTCACCTACGATCCGGACGCGACGGACCGCCGGCATCCCGTGACGGACTGGCTCAAGCTGATGGGCAAGACCCGCCATTTGCTGACGCCTGCGAACGCGGCGATCGTTCAGGGGATCCAGGCCGAGACCGACCGCCGCTGGGCGCGGATCAAGGCCATGCACGAGCACCCGCTGCTATAAGCCGGAGACAGACATGCCCCGCATCCTCGAAACGCGCATGCTGACGCCGGTCACGAAGTACTTCCGCATCGACGCCCCGTTCATCGCGGCGTCGGCGCAACCGGGACAGTTCGTGATGCTCCGCGTGCGCGACGGCGGAGAGCGCATTCCGATCACCATCGCCGACTACGATCGCGATGCGGGCACCATCACGATCGTGGTGCAGGACGTCGGCGCCACCACCAAGCGGGTGTGCGCGCTCGGCGCGGGCGACGAAATTCTCGACGTGGCGGGTCCGCTGGGCGGGAAGATCGAGATTGCGCCGGGCGGCCACGTCTGCGGCGTGGGCGGCGGTTTCGGCTCGGCCGCGCTGCTGTGCCTGATGCGCGAGTTCACCGCCCGCGGGGACAAGACCACGGCGATCCTCGGCGCGCGCAGCAAGGACCTGCTGATCCTCGCCGACGAATTGCGGCCGCTCTGCCACAACGTCGAAATCTGCACCGACGACGGCTCGGCCGGATTCAAAGGGTTCGTCACGCAACGCCTCGCGCAGATGATCGACGGGGACGGGCCCGGACGACCTGATCACGTGGTCGCGATCGGCCCGATGGCGATGATGCGCGCCGTCGCGGAGACGACGCGCGGCCCCGGGGTGAAGACGCTCGTCTCGATGGACCCGCTGATGGTCGACGGCACCGGCATGTGCGGCGGGTGCCGCGTCAACGTCGCAGGCAAGGCGCAGTTCGCGTGCGTCGACGGCCCGTGCTTCGACGCCCACCAGGTCGACTTCGACGTCGCGATGCGCCGCAACAAGGCGTATGTCAAAGAAGAGAAGCAGGCGCTGGACCGGCTCACCTGCATGGAGAACAGGGAGGCACGGTAATGCCAGTCAAACGCGCCGAAAAGACACCGATGCCGGTGCGCGAGCCGCAGGCGCGCGCGCACGACTTCAAGGAAGTCAACCAGGGCTACACGAAGTTTCACGCCGCCTTCGAGGCTGAGCGCTGTCTGCGCTGCCAAGAACCTGTGTGCGTCGACGGCTGCCCGGTGCAAATCCCGATCCCGGAGTTCATTCACGCGGTGGCGACCGGCGACATGGCCGGTGCCGCGAAGATACTGCGCTCGGCGAACCCGTTGCCGGCGATCTGCGGGCGCGTCTGCCCGCAGGAGTCCCAGTGCGAGGCCGAATGCAGCATGACCAAGAACTTCGACCCGGTGGCGATCGGGCACCTCGAGCGCTTTGTCGCCGACTGGGAGCGCACGCAACCGCCGAGTGCCGAGGCGAAGATCACGCGCAGGGAAAAGGTCGCCGTCATCGGGGCGGGCCCCTCGGGCCTGGTCTGCGCCGGCGAGCTCGCGCGGCTCGGTTACCCCGTCACGATCTACGAGGCGCTGCACGCGGCGGGCGGCGTGCTCCGCTACGGCATCCCGGAGTTCCGTCTGCCGAAGGCGGTCCTCGACTGGGAAATCGGCCTGCTGAAGACGATGGGCGTCGAGATCATCTGCAACGTCATCATCGGCAAGACGCTCACGCTCGACGAGCTGTTCAACAAGATGGGCTACGCCGCGGTGTTCATCGGGACCGGCGCGGGGCTCCCGCAGTTCCTGGGCATCCCCGGCGAAAACCTCAACGGCGTGATGTCCGCCAACGAGTTCCTGACGCGGATCAACCTGATGCGCGGTTATGATTTTCCCGAGTCGGATACGCCCGTGAAGGTCGGCAAGCGCGTGGCCGTGATCGGCGCGGGGAACACCGCGATGGACGCCGTGCGCACGTCGTTGCGCATGGGCGCCGAGGAGGCGATGATCGTCTACCGGCGCAGCGATAAGGAGATGAGCGCGCGCGTCGAGGAATACCACCACGCCATCGAGGAGGGCGTGAAGTTCCACTGGCTTACCAACCCGCTCGAGGTCATCGACGACGGCAGCGGCTGGGTGGGCGGTCTCAAGTGCCAGCAGATGAAGCTCGGCGAGCCCGACGCGTCGGGGCGGGCGCGCCCGCTCCCGATTCCGGGGTCGGAGTTCGTGATCCCGGTGGAAAACGTGGTGCTGGCAATCGGGACGACGCCGAACCCGCTGCTGACCCGGACGACATCAGGCCTGCTCACGAACAAGAAGGGATGCCTCGTGGCCGACGAGAAGACCGGACTCACCTCGAAATCGCTCGTGTTTGCCGGCGGCGACGCAGTCACCGGTGCCGCGACCGTGATTCTTGCCGCCGGCGCCGGCAAGCGCGCCGCGCAAGCCATCCACAACGCCCTCGCCTCCCGCAACTAGCACCCGCGCACGCCCGGGCGTCGGCCCGCCGGCTTCAACGCCGCGCCGCTAAATGTAGCTTTTGTAGTGCGGGTCGTACATCTGCGACTGCACGTCCGCCATCACGTCCTGCGGCTTGGGCTTGCCGGCAAGTCCCTTGTGGTAGGCGTTGTCGGCGACAGCTGTCGCGATGTGCGCGGAGACCTCGCGGATCCGCGGCAGCGCGGGATACAGGCTGCCCTGCTCGAGGTCGGATTCGGTCACCAGGTGCGCGAGCGTGTGCGCCGCGGCCATGAACATGTCATCGGTGATGCGCCGCGCGCGGCTGGCGATCGCGCCCAGCCCCACGCCCGGGAAGATGTACGAGTTGTTGCCCTGCCGCGGCACGAAGGTCTTGCCGTTGAATTTCACCCGATCGAACGGACTGCCGCAGGCGAAAAGCCCCCGCCCGCTGGTCCATTGGTACGCCTGCTCGGCGTTGCATTCAGCCTGCGAAGTCGGATTGGACAGCGCGAACACAATCGGGCGCTCGTTGATACGCGCCATTTCTTCCAGCACGTCCATGGTAAACGCGCCGCCGACCGCCGATACCCCGATGATGGCAGTTGGTTTGAGCGCCTTGATCGCCGACAGGAAATCACCGATCGGCGCGTGTTCCTGCGCGTACGGGATTTTGTGCGCGGCGAGGTCGGTGCGACTCTTGATGACCAGGCCTTTCGAATCGACCAGCCAACAGCGCTGGTGAGCGGCGGATTCGGTCAGCCCCTGCGCCACCATGGCCGAAGCAACCAGATCGGCGATGCCGGTGGCGGCTTCGCCGGCGCCCAGGAACAGTATTTTCTGGTCGCTCAGCTTGCCGCCGGTGACGCGCAGCGCCGAGAAAAGACCCGCCAGCACGACGGACGCGGTGCCCTGGATATCGTCGTTGAAGGTGCAGATGCGGCCGCGGTACTTGTCGAGCATGCGGAAGGCATTGTGGTTGGCGAAATCCTCGAACTGGATCACCACGGCCGGGAACACCGCGTGCGCCGCGGTGATGAATTCCTCGATGAGTTCATCGTAGGCGGCGCCGGTGACGCGACGCTGCCGCAGCCCGACGTAATACGGGTCCTTGAGCAGCGACTCATTGTTGGTGCCCACGTCGATAGTGACCGGCAGGCACAGCCTGGGGTGAACACCCGCGCAGGCCGTGTAGAGCGACAGCTTGCCGACCGGGATGCCCATGCCGTTGGCGCCGAGGTCGCCGAGGCCGAGGATGCGCTCGCCGTCGGTGACGACGATGATGCCGGCCTGGTACGGCCAGTTGCGCAGCACCTGCGCGATGCGCCCACGGTCGTTGGCGCCGATGAACATGCCGCGCGGGCGCTGGAAGACGAGGCCGAACTTCTGGCAGGCCTGCCCCACGGTCGGGGTGTAGACGAGCGGCTGCATTTCGTCGATGTTGTCGCACAGGACGCGGAAGAACAGCGCTTCGTTGCGATCATGCAGCGCATTGAGCGCGACGAATTTTTCGAGCGGGTCGGCCAGTTGGCGCAGGTTGGTGAGCACGCGCGTGACCTGCTCATCCTGGCTATGCACGTGCGGCGGCAGCAGTCCGCGCAAGCCGAGAGCGTTGCGTTCCTTCTCGGTGAACGCAGTGCCTTTGTTGAGCGCCGGGTCCTGCAGCAGCGCGAGGCCGGTCGGGATGCCCGGCGGAGCGCTATTCTTGTTTTGGTCAGGCATGATCTCCTCCTTCCCGCGGGGACCCGCGCCGACATGCGCGAGCGCCGTACCGGGCCGGCCTTTTCAAGTAGATATTGTCGTCGTGCTGCCGTCAAGTGAATTTGATTCAGATCAAATGGCAGGTGGTCGCAGGGCTTATAATTATTCCACAGTGCGCCGGCTGCCCGGGCGGGGTGAGTTCACGCGTGATGAAACGCCGGACAAAGAGAGGGAGTTGATTGATGGATTCGAGCGGTCAGATGGGCGCCGGCGCTGGGCCGGCCGGCGCGATTCGAACGGCAGGTTTGCAGACACCGTTTACGCCTGACACCGGCTTGCAGCGCGAATATCGTGGATCCCTATGCAGGTAGTCAAAGCTGACGTCGCGATCGTGGGCGCGGGGGGCGCCGGCTTGCGGGCGGCGATCGCGGTCGCGGCAACCGCTCCGGCGCTGCAGGTCGCGCTGATTTCCAAGGTCTACCCGATGCGCAGCCACACCGTGGCTGCGGAAGGGGGGGCCGCCGCAGTGACGCAGGCCCACGACAGCCTGGAATATCATTTCAACGACACGGTGGGCGGCGGCGATTGGCTGTGCGAGCAGGACGTCGTCGAGTACTTCGTCGCCCACGCCCACGAGGAAGTGGTGCAGATGGAGCACTGGGGCTGCCCGTGGAGCCGCCGGCAAGACGGACACGCCAACGTGCGCGCCTTTGGCGGCATGAAGATCGAGCGCACGTGGTTCGCCGCGGACAAGACCGGCTTCCACATGCTGCACACCCTGTTCCAGACGTCCATCAAATATCCGTCGATCAAGCGCTTTGACGAGCATTTCTGCGTTGACCTGGTGGTCGAGGACGGTCGTGTCCAGGGCGTGGTGGCGATCGAAATCGCCACCGGCGAATTCAGGCTGATCCAGGCGAAGGCCGTAATCATCGCCACCGGTGGCGCGGGCCGCGTCTTCCGCGAGAATACCAACGGGGGCATCGTCACGGGCGACGGCATGGCGCTTGCATACCGCCACGGCGTGCCGCTGCGCGACATGGAATTCATGCAGTATCACCCGACCTGCATGCCGGGCACCGGCCTGCTGTTCACCGAGGCGTGCCGCGGTGAAGGCGGCTTCATGCTGAACAAGGACGGCTATCGCTATCTGCAGGACTACGGCCTCGGCCCGCCCGATCCCTCGCCGCGCAACAAGGCGATGGAACTGGGGCCGCGCGACCGCCTGAGCCAGGCGTTCTGGCACGAGCAGAAAAAAGGCAGAACCATCGACGGCCCGCATGGCCAGGTGGTGCATCTGGACATGCGCCACCTAGGTGAGAAAAAGCTGCACGAGCGGCTGCCGCTGATCTGCGAGCTGGCGGAGGAATTCCTCGGTATCGATCCAGTCCATGCGCCGATTCCGGTTCTGCCGGCGGTGCATTACACGATGGGCGGAATTCTGGCGTATGGCAATACGGCTTCGTCGCTGCCGGGCTTGTATTCGGTCGGCGAATGTTCGAGCGTCGGCATCCACGGGGCCAACCGGCTCGGTTCGAACTCCCTGACGGAAATTATCGTGTTCGGCAAGGTGGCCGGGGTCGAGGCGGCGAAGTTCGCCAAGTCGGTGGCGACCAGCAATCCCGCCGCGATCGAGAAGCAGGCCGAGGCGGTGCAAGCGCGCGCTCTTGGAATCGTCAACAAGTCCGGCGGCACGGAACGCGTGGCGGTGCTGCGCACCGAAATGGCGAAGAGCATGGAGAGCGGCTGCGGCATCTACCGGCTCGGCACGACGATGCAGGCCACCTGCGACAAGATCGACGAACTCAGGGCGCGCTACAAGAACCTGAAGCTCGACGACCGCTCGAAGGCCTGGAACACCGAGTGGTTGCTCGCGATCGAGCTCGGCTATCTGCTCGACGTGGCGCAGGCAATAGTCTACTCGGCGATCAACCGCAAGGAGTCGCGCGGTTCGCACCAGCGCCTCGACGGCTACGAACAACGCGACGACGCCAATTACCTCAAACACTCGCTCGCCTACTACGCCGGCGACGGTGCGCCGCGCATCGAGTATGGCGACGTGAAGATCACCAAGTCGAAGCCCGGCACGCGCGCCTATGGCGCCGCCGGCGAGAAAGCCGAGCACGAAAGAGAGAGCGAGGGGGCGGGCAATGGCTGATACCGGGAAGATAATCGAGATCGAAGTCCTGCGCTACCGCCCGGAACAGGAGCAGGAACCCGTGTTGCAGACTTACAAGGTTCCGTTCACCGACGACATGTCGGTGCTGCAGGGGCTGCAGTACATCAAAGATCATCTCGATGGAACGGTGAGCTTTCGCTGGTCGTGCCGCATGGCGATCTGCGGCAGCTGCGGCATGATGATCGACGGCAAGCCCAAGCTGTCCTGCAAGACGTTCCTGCGCGAGTACTATCCCGGGAAATTGCGCGTCGAAGCGCTCGCGCATTTCCCGATCGAGCGCGACCTGGTGGTCGGGATCGACGACTTTATCGGCAAGCTCGAAAGTATCAAGCCGTACCTCATTCCCAGGGAGCCGCGCACGCTCGAGCAAGGCGAGTACCTGCAGACGCCCGCGCAGCGCGATCAGTATGAGCAGTTCAGTTCCTGCATCAACTGCCTGCTGTGTTATGCCGCCTGCCCGCAGTACGGCCTCAACCAGAAATTCACCGGCCCGGCCGCGTTGGCGCTGCTGCACCGCTACAACGCCGATTCGCGCGACCAGGGCTGGGAGGCGCGCCAGGAAGTCGTCAACGCGGAGGACGGCGTGTGGCGTTGCATGCTGGTTGGCTATTGCACGGAGGTGTGCCCGAAAGGTGTCGATCCGGCGCACGCGATCAACCAGAACAAGGTCAACAGCACGCTCGATTATTTCGGAGTGCTGAAATTCCTGTTGCCGAAAGGAGCGACCAAATGAGCGCGCTGAAACCGTACGTTCGATCCATGGACGGCTGGTGGCGCAGGAATCCGTTTTTCGTGCGCTACATGGTGCGCGAAGGCAGCGCGGTGTTTCTCGCGATCTACGCGGTCATCCTGCTGGTCGGCGTGTTGCGGTTGTCACAAGGAGCGGGCGCTTACAACGCGTGGCTTGCCGCGTTGACGAACCCGTGGGCGATCGTTTTCCACTGGTGTGCGCTGCTCATGGTCGCCTACCACGCCTATACGTGGTGGAAGGTCATGCCGAAGACCCTGCCGATGCTGCATGTTGGCGGCAGGCGCGTTCCCGAGATCGCGCTCTCGGCCGGCGGCTGGGCGGCGACGCTCGGGGCGTCGCTTGCCGTCTACGCGCTCGTGAGGTGGTGCTGATGAAACGCTCGCATGAACCGGTATTCTGGTCGTTGTTCGGCGCCGGCGGCGTAGTGTCCGCGCTGCTGGGCCCGATCCTGATATTCATCACCGGCATCATCGCGCCGACGGGACTATGGATGCCGCCGGAGGCGCTCGCGTATTCGCGCGTGCTCGCGTTTGCGCAGAGCGGGGCTGGCAAGGCCGCGCTGCTCGTGGTGATCTCGCTGTTCCTGTGGCATGCGGTGCACCGCATCTACCATAGCCTGCATGACCTCGGCATCCATGCCGGCGCCGGCGCCGCCACGCTGTGTTACGGTTTCGCGCTCGCCGCCACGCTGGCCACCGGCTGGCTCCTGCTCATCATCGGTTTCTGATTCAATCCAGCACCGGCGTGGGTGGCCCCAGCGCGCCGCGCACGACGCCGTGCCGCGGTGAGGCGAGAGGCGTGAAAGCGGGAGATCGTAATTCAGGCTTGATTCCCACTTACGATCTCGCGACCTTGCGACTCACGGTTCTTGCTGAACCGCCAAGGCGCCAAGAAAAAAACAGGAGAGGCGATAGGCGATAGACGAGAGGAGGTGAGCCGTCCTGACGGACACCGTGGACAAGCTCTTGAAGCTCGCCGAAGTCAAGGCGATTTACGGAGCGAGCAGCAAAGCAGTTCAGGAATTCCAAGAATACTTGAGCAGGAACTACGAAACGGACCTCCGAGAGAAAGCGAAGCACATGAGCGCTGCGGTGAGGGCCTTGAATGAAATCCGCAGGAAAGTCGATAGCGAATACGGGAAAGCTCTCGATGCTTTGAAGAGCTACTGGATGGCCGAGGAGCGCGTTCACTGTGGCATTGCCTCCTTCGGGAAACAAATTTCCAAGACCCTGCCCAAGATCGAATTTTCGAAGGAAGGCTGAGGGTTCGCCTGCTTGTGTACTAACAGTCGCCCAACAAGCGCTTCCAGCCGACGGGCCTCGCTCCGCTCGGCCCGCGGCTGAAGCGCGGCGTTGGGCTGCATCAGGCGTCAGTGATTTAGGAGAAGGCTTGTAGATGGAAGAAGTAAATTCATATTGGAGGCAGTTAAGCGCAGATGAAATAGCAGCGGGTCAGCACAGAGAAATGGTGGGTGGTATGTGGGAAGAAATCGGCCACCTGCAATTCGACTTTCTAAAGCAGCAGGGATTGTTGCCTGAACATCGATTGCTGGACGTGGGCTGTGGCTGCCTCAGAGGAGGAATACATTTCCTAAGGCTTTTGAATAAAGGAAATTATTACGGCCTCGACATAAACTCATCACTTATAGCGACAGGCAAAATGGAGCTTACATCTGCCGGATTGTTAGATAAAAACCCCAATCTCTTGGTCAATGATAAGTTTGAGTTTTCGAAATTCGGAGTCAAATTCGACTTTGCCTTGGGACTATCGGTATTTACACATCTCTTCATGAACCACATAGCGCGCTGCTTAGTTGAGGTAAAGAAGGTTCTGCAGCCAGATGGCAGGTTCTATGCTACTTTTTTTCAGGCTCCTTATCCAGCTCACCTAACTCCAATATTGCACCAACCAGGTGATGTGACGACAAATTATGATTCGGATCCATTTCACTACTCATATGAAGAGGTGCAGGCGTTGGCAGAAAATGTTGGGTTAGTTACTGAATTAATCTGGGACTGGCAACATCCACGGTCACAAAAGATGCTTTGCTTTAAAAATGCTGCCTAACAACGGCATTCAGCGGACGTAGAACCTCATCCGGTAAAGTGGACACCTCGACCTAACGCTCGAGGAGGTTCCCATGGCAGCCCCGATTGGGCCTAAGAAGGTCCATCGCTACACGATCGAGTTCAAGATCCAGGGAAGTGCGGTTATCGCTGCATCCGGAGATCCAGACGCAGGATGTGGCGCAGGCGCTGGATATCCATCCGTTCATGCTCTTGAAGTGGAAGAAGGGCTCTCCTCTATCGTCTCTCCTGCTTTTTTCCTTGGCGTCTTGGCGGCGCCTAAACAAAAGCCCCGCCATCCCCATCCCTAGCCCTTCCCCAGCAAGTGGGGAAGGGAACTCGAAGCTCCCCTCTCCATTGAATGGAGAGGGGTCGGGGGTGAGGACGGCGGGGCTTTGTGTTTGCGCGGCACGGCGCGCCGCTTACTTGATGCCGAGGATGCCCATCGCCTTGGCGAGGGTATCGAGCGACTCCTGGTGCTTGCCGGCTTTGTGCAGCGTTTCGCCTTCGGCGCGGTATTTCTTGACGTCAGCCGACTGCGCGGCGCTCAGTTTCGGGTTCTTCGCCAACGCGTCGTCAATTGCTTTCATGTCCTTCGGGCAATGGAAGGCAAATGCCCCGCTGCTGGCGAGCGCCAGGCTGAGTGCTGCTATCATGCTGTGCAATTTCATGGGTCTCTTCTCCTTTGGTGGTTGTGGTGGATGAAATTTGCCGCGGGGGAAGTATAGGCAATGCGCCCGTGCGCCGCAATCACCGCCGGCGAACTGGCGAGCGGCCGGCGCGGAAGGGTAAAATCCGCCTTAACCGGACTCAATCGCCCATGACTGCCCCCGCTTCGAGATTAACAGCGCCCGGCGGCGGAATATTCCGTCTGTCGCGCGCACGGGTTGCCGAGCGGCTCGCGCGGCCGGTTGCCCGGCCGCGCCCGGAGGACAGGCATATCATCGAGTTGCCGGCCGACGCGCGCGTCACGCTCGCCGCCGTGCTCGTGCCGCTGGTAAACCGCGGCGCGGAAATCCACGTGCTGCTGACGCAGCGCACCGCGCACCTCAACGACCATCCCAGCCAGATCAGCTTTCCCGGCGGGCGTGTCGAGGGCGGCGACGAGAGCCGCATTGAAACCGCCCTGCGCGAAGCGGAGGAGGAGATCGGGCTTGCGCGCGATCGAATCGAAATCGTCGGCATGTTGCCCGATTACGAAATCCCTTCCGGCTTCAGGATCAGTCCGGTCATCGGCTGGATCGAGCCGCCGTTCGAGCTCAGGCTCGATCCGTTCGAGGTTTCCGAGGCGTTCGAAGTGCCGCTCGCGTTTTTTCTCGACCCGGCCAACCATCAGCGCCGCACTTACCATTTCAACGGCCGCCATCGCGACTATCTCGCGATGCCGTATCAGGGCCGCTACATCTGGGGCGCGACGGCGGGCATGCTCTACAGCCTCTATTTGCAGCTTACCGCGACTTAAGCCGCCGGTAACGCCGGCCGTTATTACCGTGCGGGGACCGCTGACTTTTCAATCGCAGTCCGCAGTATGGCAATATAGGCGGTAGCCAAAGGGGGATCGATGGACAGCGGCAAGCGTCCGGAGCAGCCGAGGATCGGCCTGGTGTTGACCGGCGGCGGCGCGCGCGCCGCCTACCAGGTCGGCGTGCTGCGCGCGATTTCCGAGATGCTGCCGGCCGACGCGCCGAGCCCGTTCCAGATCATTTGCGGCACCTCGGCCGGCGCGATCAACGCGACGGTGCTCGCCGCCAACGCGATGAATTTCCGCCATGGCGTGCGCCAGCTGATGACGGTATGGAAGAACTTTCACGTCCACCACATCTATCGCGCCGATCCAGTCGGTGCGTTCCACAACAGCGGTGCGTGGGTCGTGGCGCTGCTGACCGGAGGCCTCGGCCGCAAAACGCCGATTTCGCTGCTCGACAACTCGCCGCTCGCGCTCATGCTCAACACCAAGCTCGATTTCGGCGGGATCCAGCGTTCGATCGACAGCGGCGATCTCCACGCGTTCAGCATCAGCTGCTCGGGCTACACCTCGGGGCAGTCGGTCACGTTTTATCAGGGTATGCCCGGTCTCGAGCCGTGGCACCGCGCGCGCCGCATCGGCATCCCGATGCCCATCAGGCCGGACCATTTACTGGCGTCCTCGGCGCTGCCGTTCATCTTTCCGCCGGTGCGCATCAACCGGGAGTATTTCGGCGACGGCTCGATGCGCCAGATCGCGCCGGTGAGCCCGGCGCTTCATCTCGGCGCCGACCGCCTGTTCGTGATCGGCGTCGGCCGCCAGCTCGAGCCGCGGCACGAGCGCATCAAGACCGAGATGTTCCCGTCGCTCGCGCAGATCGCCGGCCACTGCCTGAACAGCATATTTCTCGACAGCCTCGAAGTCGATCTTGAGCGGCTGCAGCGCATCAACCGCACCTTGAGCATCATCCCGCGCGAGCTGCTGGAAAAGAACAACATGCCGCTGCATACCGTCGATTTCCGCATGCTCTCTCCGAGCGTCGCGCTCGAGAAAATTGCAATCGACCACACGCACACGCTGCCGCGCACCATCCGCACGCTGTTGTTTACCCTCGGCGCGCTGAAGAAGAGCGGCTCCAACCTGGTGAGCTACCTGCTGTTCGAGAAGGAATACTGCCGGGCGCTGATCCAGCTCGGTTACGAGGACACGATGCAGCGGCGCGACGACCTGATGCAGTTCCTCGGCTACGAGGCGTGCTGGCTGTAGTTGCGCCGGTTTTTCCGGCGCGTCGCACGCCTCACCCCGCACGCTTTCGAGATGAATCCCGAAAAACCTTACTCGGAAGCGTGCGAGCGCAACCGCGAACCGCATCCGGGGCTTCGAAAACGTCGACGCGCTGGCGCAGTCACATGGATTCAGGCTCGCGCGCGATTTCGCCATGCCTGCCAACAATCGCACACTGGTATGGCGGCGATTGAGCGAAAATGCTGGCTGACATATAGTTGCATAAACGCTGTTTAATTCGAGACCGGGAATGGACCCGCCATGAGCCGCGCCTTTGTCAAGGAATCCGACGACGACCTGTCCGCAGGCGAGCTGCCCGAGCGGCCGCTGAACGACCACCCGAATTACGTGACGCCGCGCGGGCAGGAGTTGCTGCAGGCGCGCCTCAGAGAGCTGCAGGAGCAGCGCGACCGGCTCAAAGCCGAGGACGAGCCGATGGCCAAACAGAAGCTGCTCGAGGTCAAGCGCGACATCCGCTATTACCAGGCCCAGCTCGAGCGCGCGGCGGTGGTCGATCCGAAGGGCCAGCCCCAGGACGAGGTGCATTTCGGAGCGACCGTGACGATTGCCGACGCAGACGGCAAGCGCCATGCCTTTCATATCGTCGGCGATGACGAAGCCGATGTGGCGTCGGGCCGCATCAGCTGGGCGTCGCCGCTCGCCAAGGCGATGATCGGCGCCAAGGTCGGGGATACGGTGAAGTGGCAGCCCCCGGCGGGCGCGTCCGAGGTGGAAATCATGGCGATCAGCTACGACGCGGGCGCTGCCGGGCGCCGCGCCTGAGTCGACTACGGCGTTATGTTGATCGCCTGGCGTCCGCTGCGGCCGGCGACGCCATGAGCATTTCCGCGAACTTATGACTCTTATCTCGTTGGTTGCGGCGCTGCTGCTCGAGCAGTGGCGGCCGCTGCGCACGGGCAATCAGCTCTACGTTGCTTTCGCGCGCTACGTCAATCGGCTCGCGCACAACTTCGACGCCGGGCATTACCGCGACGGCGTGATTTCATGGCTGCTCGCGGTGGTGCCGGTGACGCTCGCCACGCTCATCGTTTACCTGGTGTCCCGGCACACGAGCGGCCTGCTCGCGCTCGCGTGGAATGTCGTGGTGCTGTATCTGGCGCTCGGTTTCCGCCAGTTCAGTCATTTCTATACCGACGTCATGGAGGCGCTGCGCAGCAATGATCTGGCGCGCGCGCGCGCGGTGCTGAGCACCTGGCGCGGCGAGTCGGTGCAGGAACTCACCGCCGGCGAAATTGCGCGTGTCGCGATCGAGCTCGGATTGATGCGCTCGCACCGCCATGTATTCGGCGTGATAGCGTGGTTTGTGGTGCTGGGGCCGGTCGGCGCGATCGGCTATCGCCTCGCGGCGCTGCTCAATGACCGCTGGGGCGCGGCGCGCGGTGAAGAGGCGGGCGCATTCGGTCTGTTCGCGGCCCGCGCATTCGAGGTGATCGACTGGGTGCCGGTGCGGCTTACCGCGGTCGGCTTTGCCTTTGCCGGCGACTTCATGGGTTCCGTGGAGTGCTGGCGCGAGCAGGCCGCATCGTGGCGCTCGCATGCGCAGGGCATCATCCTCGCCGCCGCCGCCGGCGCGCTCGGCGTCAAGTTGGGCGGCGTGCTGCACCAGGACAGCGGCATCGAATACCGGCCGCAGCTCGGCGACGGGGATGAGGCCGACGTCGATTACATGCGGGCGGCGGTGGGGCTGATCTGGCGCGCGCTGGTGCTGTGGCTGTTTCTGATTCTGTTCGCCACGATCGCGAGCTGGTTCTGAAACTACAGCCGCCGCAAAGACACAAAGGCGCGAAGAAAGACCCTTCTTGATCAGCCTTTGAGTTCTGGTGCGTGGCCTTAGGGTTGTTTAGTCGTAGAGCTTCGGCCGGCGCATGAATTGGGTAATCAGCTTGCGGTAGGACTCGACGCGCTGCGGGTTGATTTCGCCGCGTGCGACTGCGGCGGCGATCGCGCAGCCGGGTTCGCTCAGGTGCTTGCAGTCGTTGAATTTGCAATGACCGATGTGCGGTCGGAATTCGATGAACGCATGTTCCAGGTCTTGCGGCGTCAAATGGTGTAAGCCGAATTCCTGCAGGCCCGGCGAGTCGATGATATGGCTCGCGGCGTCGAGGTGATACAGCCGCGCGTGCGTCGTGGTGTGGCGCCCGCCGCCGTGCGCGGCCGATAGTTCGCCGACGCGCGCCGCGGCATCCGGCAGCAGGCGGTTGATGATGGTCGATTTCCCCATTCCCGATTGTCCGACCAGCACGCTGACGTGGCCGGCGAGCTGCGCGCGCAGCGGCGCTATGTCGATCTTCGCTGCGAGCGGCAACACGTCATAGCCGAGCGCGCGGTATGGCTCGAGCGATTCCAGCGCCGCCGCACCCGAGGCCAGATCCATCTTGTTGAGCGCGATCAGCGCACGGATCTTTTCGTGCCCGGCCGCCGCCAGGCAGCGGTCGAGCAACTCCTGATGGAAGGCCGGCGCCGCGAGCACGATCACGATCTGCGTGACGTTGGCCGCGATCAGCTTTTCGCGCTGGATGTCGGAGCGGTAGAAGAGCGACACGCGCGGCCCCGTGGTTTCGATGACACCCTGGTCCGGCGCCGTCATGGCGATGGCGACGCGGTCGCCGCAGGCGATATCCGTGCGCTTGCCGCGCGTGACACAGGTGACGAGCACGCCGTCGCCGAGCTCGACCGTGAACTGGCGGCCGAAGCTCGCGACGATGGTGCCGGATTGCAGAGCGGCTTTTGGTTTCTTACCGCTCGCTGTCAAGGCATGAAACCCTTCACTTCTTCACCCTTCACTCCGCTGAGCGGCGCGCATTCGTAATTGCCACTCAGAGGGCAAACAGCGCGTCGAGCTTGGCGGCGCAGATGAAGTCGTTTTCCGACAAGCCGCCGATCGCGTGGGTCGAGTAATCGACTTTGCACTTGCTGTAGCCGACCGTCATGTCGGGATGATGGTCTTCGCGATGCGAAATCCACGCCGCGGCGTTGACGAAAGCCATGGTCTGGTAATAGTTCTTGAACTCGTACGTTTTGGTGATCGCGCCGCCCTTGTATTCCCAGCCGTCGAGCTGCTGCAAGAGTCGGGCGATTGCCTGCGGCTGGAGCGGCGACACGCCGCCTTCGCACGGCTTGCATTTCTGGTGCGCCAGATCCGCCGCTGTCATGATGAACTCCGGTAAACGGTAAACGGTAAACGGTGAGCGGTAAACGGCGGGCGATGGTTTGGGCTTTTCCGCCTCACGCCTCTCTCCTCACGCCTCACGGGAACTTGTAATACTGCCGGTTCAGATAGGCCGCGACGTGCTCTTCTTCTTCGGAAAACCATTGCGCCCCGACCTGACCGGCGCAGAACTGCACCCGCTTGAGCAGCGCATCCGCGCTTTTCATCTTGCGCTCCGGCCGCGTGAACAGCTTCGTTCCGTCACCGCCCATCATCGACGCGTGGCACGCGTCGCACTTGGCTTTGTCGAACAGGGCTTTGCCGGCCTTGGGATCGCCTTTGGGAAACGGCGCGGCGAGGACCGAGCCTGCCAGCATCAGCGCGGTCATGATGGTGAGTGCTATTTTCATCGGAATCCTCCTTGTCTTGACAGCAAACGGTAAACGGAAAACGGTGAACGGTAAGCGGAGAGGGCGTTGCTGTAAAGCCCAAGGGCTTTCCCCGTTCACTGTTCACAGCTCACCGTTCACGGCCTGATTGCCTGCAGCCGGGCGATGCGCAGCGTCGCCGGCGGATGCGAGTCGTAGAACGCCGAGTGCAGCGGGTCCGGCGTCAGCGTCGCGGCGTTGTCCTTGTAGAGCTTGACCAGCGCCGAGATCAGGTCGGCGACCGACGCGTGCTGCGCCGCGTAGCTGTCGGCCTCGAATTCGTGCTTGCGCGAATAGAAGCTCGTCACCGGCTGCAGCAGGAATATGAACTGCGGCACGACGATGAAAAACAGGATCAGCGCCATCGCGGTCGACGGCGATTGCACGTTAAGCCCGCCGTAAAACCAGCTTTGGCCCATGAGCCGGGCGAGCAGCCACAGAAAGGCGAGGCTCGCCGCGAATATCCACACCATGCGCTTGATCACGTGCTTCAGCTTGAAGTGGCCGAGTTCGTGCGCGAGCACCGCCTCGATTTCGCCGGGCCCGAGCCGCGTCAGCAGGGTGTCGAAGAACACGATCCGCTTGGTCTTGCCGAAGCCGGTGAAATAGGCGTTGCCGTGGCTCGAACGGCGCGAGCCGTCCATCACCATCAGCCCCCGCGCCCTGAAGCCGCATTTTTCGAGCAGGCGCTCGATGCGCTCCTTCAGTTGCGGGTCGTCGAGCGGCAGGAATTTGTTGAACAGCGGCGCGATCCAGGTCGGATAGACCGCGAGGATGAACAGGTTGAATGCGACCCAGATCAGCCAGGCATAGAGCCACCACCAGCTGCCGGATTGTTCCATCACCCACAGGATGCACGCGACGAGGGGGATGCCGACCGCGGCGGCGAGCGCGGCGTGCTTCAGGGTGTCGACGATGAACAGCGCCGGCGTCATCTTGTTGAAGCCGAAACGCTGCTCGATGCCGAACGTGCGATACCAGCCGAACGGCACGTCGACGAGCGTCATGATCGCGGCGAGCAGCACGACGAGCGCGACACCGCGCGCAACGCCGGGCGCAAACCAGCCGGCGGTGACGTCCTGCAGCAGTTGCAAGCCGCCGCCGAACGTCAGCACCAGGAGCACCGCGCACTCGAACACGACGCCGACGAGCGAGAAACGCGTCTTGGCGCAGCTGTAATCGGCCGCCCGGTGGTGCGCATCGAGGCTGATTTCGTTCGCGAATTCCGCGGGCACGCGGTCGCGATGACGCTGAATGTGGCCGAGATGACGCACGCCAAGCCACAGTTTGGTCGATACGGCGAGCGCCAGAGCGGCGAGAAAAATCACTGAAAAAGTGTGCATGCGGCGAACATTATCCTATTAACCCGGGATATGACAAAATATGCCTCGTTTTGTTCAGCGGAAATCATGGCTGCCGACCCCCAAAACCTGATCTGGGTTGACATGGAAATGAGCGGGCTCAACCCGGACACCGACAAGGTGCTGGAGGTTGCGATTGTCGTTACCGACACCCACCTCGACACCTTGGGGGAAGCGCCGGTACTGGTCGTGCACCAGGGCGATGCCGTACTCGGTGCGATGGATTCCTGGAACAAGGCGGCCCACGCCAAGTCGGGGCTGATCGAGCGCGTCAAGGCTTCGCCGTTCTCGGAAGCCGACGTCGAGAGCCGCCTGGTCGAATTCCTGCAGCAGTTTGTGCCGCCGGGCGTGTCGCCGATGTGCGGCAACTCGGTGCACCAGGACCGCCGTTTCATGGTGCGCCACCTGCCGCGGCTCGAAGCTTTTTTTCATTACCGCAACCTCGACGTCAGCACGCTGAAAGAACTGATGAAGCGCTGGAAGCCCGAGCTCGAGGCCGGTTTCGCCAAGCACGGCAAGCACGAGGCGCTGGCCGACATCTACGAGTCGATCGAGGAGCTCAAGTACTACCGCGAGCACTTCCTGAAACTCTAAAGCCTTGCCGCCAAGGACGCGGAGGACGCAAAGGAAAATCAAAAGGCTGCTTGGGGGTAAAAGGCAGAAAACGCTGCGCTGTTTTCAAACTGGTTGTGCTTTTATATCCCTGAAGATGTTTGCCTTCCTTTGCGTCCTTGGCGTCCTCTGCGGCTAAGCTGTTCTTTGCATGAATCAGGATCCCAACCCGCACAGCCGCAGCGGCAAGATCATGCTTACGATCGCATGGTTGCTGATCATGGGCGGCGTCTACTGGTTCTTCAGCGGCTGGGAGGCGCAGCAGGTCAACCCCAATACCGCGCGCGTGCTGAATCAGCAGCAAGGCGAACTCGTGCTCTTGCGCAACCGCGCCGGTCATTACGTCGCGCAAGGCGCGATCAACGGCCGGCGCGTGACGTTCCTGCTCGATACCGGCGCAACCTGGGTCGCGCTGCCGACCGCTCTCGCGCGCGAACTCGGACTGAAACGCGGCGCCGCAATTACGCTGCAGACCGCGAACGGCGCCGCGGTCGGCTATCAGACCCGGCTCGACAGCGTGCGCCTGGGGCCGATCGAAATGCGCGATGTCGCAGCACTGGTCGCCGACGGCATGGATGCCGATACCGTCCTGCTCGGCATGAATTTCCTGAAGCGGCTCGAATTCACCCAGCGCGGCGAGCAGCTGATCCTGCGCCCGAGAGGCGGGGAATAGGAAATGGGGAACAGGGAACCGTAACTGCCCCCATCTTGACCTTCCCCCGCGTGCAGGGGGAAGGAAGCCCATTCACCATTTACCTTTCACCATTTACTCAAGTTTGATTTCGCCGTCGAGCGTCAAGCTCAAGCCGACCTTGTCGATGGTGAGCTGAATGCGCGCGGGGAACGCTTCGTTGCCCTTGAGCTTGCCGTCGGCGATGGCCTTGGCGACGGCGCGCTCGATCTCGGTCTGCGAGCGCACGCCGACGGTCTTCAGGAACTTGCGGATGCTCATGTTGAAAGTCTCTTCGTTCATTGCCGTCCTCCTTGTAACGCTCACGAAAAATCGTCAATCATTCCGCGAACGATCAGCGCGGTTTGCCTTGTAGAAGTTGATCAGGCCGTTGGTCGAGGCATCATAAGCCGTGACCGGGTCGCCGCCCTCGAGTTCGGGCAGGATGCGCGTCGCCAGCCGCTTGCCGAGCTCGACGCCGGGCTGGTCGAATGCGTTGACGCCCCAGATCGCATTCTGCACGAACACCTTGTGCTCGTACAGGGCGAGCAGCAGCCCCAACGCGTGGGGTGTCAGTTTTTCGATCAGTATCGAGTTGGTCGGCCGGTTGCCCGGGAATACGTCATGCGCCGCGCCTGCCACTGGCGCGCCGTTCATCAGCGCTGCGGTCTGCGCGAAAAAATTGGCCATCAGTATCGCGTGATGCCGCTCGACCGCATGATGCGGCCGGCACGCGGCGATGAAATCGGCCGGGACCAGGCGCGTGCCCTGGTGCAGCAGTTGAAAGAACGTGTGCTGCGCGTCGGTGCCGGGCGCGCCCCAGATCACGGCGCCGGTATCGCAGTCGACCGCCTCACCGTCCCGCGTCACGCGCTTGCCGCTCGATTCCATGTCGAGCTGCTGCAGCCAGGCCGGCAGCAGCGCGAGCGATTCGTCGTACGGCAGGATCGCGTGCGAGGCGGCGCCGAAAAAATTGTTGTACCAGACGCCGAGCAGCGCGAGGATCACCGGCATGTTTTTCTCGAACGGCGCGCTGCGGAAATGCTCGTCCATCGTGCGCGCCCCGCGCAGCAGTTGCTCGAAGTTGTCCATGCCGATCGCGAGCGCGATCGGCAGCCCGATGGCCGACCACAGGGAATAGCGTCCGCCGACCCAGTCCCAGAACGGAAAAACCCGCTCCCCGGCGACGC
>JAHFRL010000074.1 GCA_023266235.1 Betaproteobacteria bacterium | reverse complement strand
CGATTTTGGTCATAAATAGAAGTCGGCATTTAGCAATCAGCAATCAGCAATCAGCAATCAGCAATCAGCAATTTGATTTCGAGAAGCAGTGTCTGTTTCTTCGCCTCTCGTCACTTGTCCTGCGCCAGCAGTTTCTGCACCGCGCGCTGCGCCATCACCTTGACCAGGTTGGCGCGGTATTCGCGCGTCGCGTGGATGTCTTCGTTCAGGTCGTTCGGGTCCACCGCCAACCCGTCAAGCGCCGCCGGGTTCAGGTTTTTCGCCAACGCGCTTTCAGCATCGCTCCAGCGGAATACGCCCGGTCCGGCGCCGGTCACTGCGACGCGCACGCCGGCCGCGGTCTCGGCGATAAACACGCCCGTCATTGCGTAACCCGAGGCCGGGTGCGGGAACTTTTCGTACGCGGCACGCCGGGGCACAGGGAACAGCAGCCGCACGATGATTTCGCCCTCGGCGAGCGCGGTTGCGAACATGCCCTGGAAGAAATCCGCGGCCGCGATTTCGCGCCTTGCAGTGACGACCGTCGCAGCGAGCGCGAGCACCGCCGCCGGGTAATCGGCAACGGGATCGTTGTTGGCGACCGAGCCGCCGAGCGTGCCCCGGTTGCGCACTTGCGGATCGCCGATATGGCCCGCGAGGTATGCCAGCGCCGGGATCGCCTTCCTGACTACCGCCGATGTCGCGACTTCATGATGTTGCATTGCGGCGCCGACCGCGAGCCCGCCATTCTTCATCTCGATGCCACGCAACTCGGGCAAACCGCCGACGTCGACCAGGTGCGACGGCTGCGCGAGCCGTTGCTTGAGCGCCGGGATCAGCGTCATGCCGCCCGCCAGCAGTTTCGCTTCCGGATTGGCGGCAATCAACGCCGCCGCTTCGGACAGCGATTTCGCTTTCACGTAATCAAATTCGAACATCTGCGCTATTTCGCTTTCGAATTCTGGATTGCGTGCCACACTTTGCTCGGAGTGAACGGCATATCGAGGTGCGGGACGCCGAGCGGCCGCAGCGCGTCCGTCATGGCATTGGCGAGCGCCGGCAGCGATGCCGTGCAGCCCGATTCGCCGACGCCCTTCGCGCCGAGCGCGTTGAGTTTGCTGGGCAACGGATGGTCGCCGACATGGATATCGCGCAGCATGCCGGCGCGCGGCATGCTGTAGTCGCTGAAGCTGCCGGTCAGCAGTTGTCCGCTGTCACGGTCGTATATTACGTGCTCGCCGAAAATCTGCCCCGCGCCCTGCACGACGCCGCCGTGCACCTGGCCTTCGACGATGCTGTGGTTGATCACGTTGCCGCTGTCGTCGACCGCGACATAGGACATGACTTGCGTGACGCCGGTGGCGGGATCGATCTCGATTTCGGCGATATGGCAGCCGTTCGGCCACGTCGAGCCGACCGACGCCTCGGCCGTGACGTTGAGCGGATGCGGGCTCCCGCCCGCGTGCTGTTGCGCAAGCTTCATCAATGCGATCATCCTGTCGCCGCCGCGCTCGCGAAATGCGCCGTCGGCGTAATCGACCTGCGACGGCTCGAGCTCGAGTTCCTCCGCGGCGAGCGGCCGGGCCTGCTCGATCAGCTTTTGCGCCGCGAGCTTGCACACGCTGCCGGCGCCGACCAGCGAACGCGAGCCGCCGGTATGGTTGCCGGTCAGCTCCTTGCCGTGGACGCTCTCGCGCAACGTGACCGCTTCCGCCGGCACGCCGAGCGTTTGCGCGACGATCGCCGCAAACGTCGTTTCGTGTCCCTGGCCGGACGACAGACTGACCGTGTAAACCGTGAGCTTGCCCTGCGCATCGAACTCGATCGCGACCTGGTCTTTCGGATACATGCCGGCCCCGGTGCCTTCGATGATGGTCGACAACCCGATGCCGCGCAGCTTGCCGCGCTTGCGCGCGGCGTCGCGCCGTTGCGCGAAACCCGCCCAATCCGCGTCCTGCAGCGCCTTGTCAAGGCAGCCGGCGAAATCCGATTGCTCGTAGACTCCCATCGTCGGGGTCTTGTACGGAAACGCGTCGGGCGGAATGAAATTGCGGCGCCGCAGCTCGGTGCGGTCGATGCCAAGCTCGCTTGCCGCCTGATCGACGAGGCGCTCGACAGCATAGGCGATATCGGGCCGCCCCGCGCCGCGATAGGCGGCAACCGGCACGGTATTGGTGAGGACAACGCGGAAACTGCCGTAGAGCGCCGGGATCCGGTAGACGCCGGTCATCAGTGTCGCGGGATTGCGCAAATGGCTGACCGGACCGGTCGGCGTCAGATACGCGCCCATATCACAGTCGATCTGGTAGCGCGCGGCGAGGAACCTGCCGTCGCGGTCGAGCGCGAGCTCGCCGGACAGGGCAATCCCGCGGCCATGGCTGTCGGACATGAAACCTTCCGAGCGCGATGCCACCCATTTGACCGGACGTCCGATTTTTTTCGCGGCGATCATCTGCGCCGCATACTCGGGATAGACTGCGCTGCGCTGACCGAAACTGCCGCCGACATCGTGCAGGTGCAGGCGCAGTTTCTCTTCGGGCACGCCCGTGAGCACCGAGAATTGCCGGCGCAGCATGACGATGCCCTGCGAGCAGGTATAAATATCGTAGGCGTCGGCCGCGGCGTCGTAGGCGACGAGGCACGCGCGCGGCTCCATCGGATTCGGCGCGACGCGCGTGGTCACGACCTTGAGACGCGAAACATGCGCCGCCTTGGCGAACGCCTGCTCGACGGCAGCGGCGTCACCGGTTTCCCATTCGAAGCACAGATTTCCAGGCACGTTGGCATGCAGCTGCGGCGCATTCGCCGCGAGCGCATCCGCGACGGTGACCGCGACGGGCAGATCGTTGTATTCGATCCCGATCGCACCGAGCGCGTCCTGTGCCGCGAGCGCTGATTCGGCGACCACCATCGCGACCGGTTCGCCGACAAAGCGCACTTTGCCCGCCGCCAGCACCGGGCGCTCCGGCTTCAATATCGTCGTGCCGCCACGGCCGGAGAACTTCATCAGGTTGGGAAATTGCGTGTAGCCGGCGGCGAGCGCGTCGGCGCCGGTAAACACCGCCACCACACCGCGGCGCCCGAGCGCCGGTGCGGCATTGATCGAAACGATTTCCGCGTGCGCGTGGTCGGAGCGCAAAAAGCACGCGTGCAGTTGAGCGGGCAGGTTCCAGTCCGCAGTGTAGCGTCCGCGGCCGGTGATCAGGCGCAGGTCTTCGCGGCGGTTCGCCGCGTGCGTGTCACTCATGAACGAATTATCGGTAATTGTTACGACACGGCCGCTGACGCGGCGCGACAGTCAAGGTCGAACTATAGGCGATTTGCCCGCTTTTGTCGAAGCGGACCCGGCCGTAGAAACGGGCGGCCGTGCAACGCGTTTAATCGAGCCGGCGCGCGGCGCCGGCCGCCGGCGGCACTGAACTGAACTCAGCGAGCATGATATCATTGAGATCGCGCGGCACCGGCAGCATGCCGGATTGCAGCATTTCGAGCAGGTGCTGGCGCTCGCCGGCCGGCAGGCGCTGGAATTCCGCCTTGGCCTGAGTTGCAAGGGTTCTTTTTTCGGCATAGGAAAGCTGGGCGAGACTGAGGTAGCTTTCGCGCACGGCACGCGCCTTCAAAGCGAACTCGGCGACGACCTGAGGCCGGATCTGCGCATTGCGCGGATCGTTCAATATCTGCCGCATGCCGGCAAACACCGCGTCGCGCTGGGCGGCGGAGAGATGCAAAAAGCTGTCGTCGAGCAATGCGCGCAGATGCCGCTCTTCGCTGTCATGTGGTATTGGCGGCGTTGGCAGCGCGAAACCATACACGGGTGACGGGATCGTGGCTCCCCGCTGCATCGCCCCGACACCCGCTTCGACCGACGCCGAGATCGTCTGATCGCGCACCATGCGCAACAGGAGGAGCAGTATCGGGTCCGCGTACGCGGCCGATGCCGAAAACAGAAGCAAGACGCAAATGAGGCAACGAATCATGCTTGGCCTCCTGCACGCTGCTTGCCCCTATGCCGCGTTCCGGAGGCGAGAAGGACACCTCGGCGCCTCGAACCGGTCGAGGGCGCGCCTGCAACGCGAGTACAGGGATTAGGAAACGGGGAGGAACAGTCTAGTTGCGGTCGGATGACAGGTCAACGCCTCGCCCTGCCATATCGGGCATACACCGCAGATGAAGATTGAAATCAAACCCTTAGCGCGACTCATGTCAGCGGCGGTCGCGCAGCATTGCCACGCAGCGTTCCAGCCGGCCGATGCGATGCGGAACGCCCGCGAGGTGTAGGTGCAGCGGGATATTCTGGATGCGCGGGCTGGACAAGCGCCCTCCTGTCTAAAAATCGCTACCGCCGGCGAACGCGGCCACGTTGTCCAGGGTTTCGAGCGTCATCCAGCTTCGGTACGCGTTGCGCGCGCGCTCCTCGCCCCAGATCGGCGTGGCGAGCTGGTAGAACTTGCGCTCGATTTCCTGCGGCGCATGGGGGTTATTGATCTCCCCTTTCGGCACGTCGCACCTGCCTTCATATACCGTGCCGTCCTTGAGGAAGATCTTGAGCCGTGCCGGCATTTTTCGCGGGAAGTCTTGGTTGAGCTCGGGATCCTCGATCATCTTCACGCGCGCGGCCAGCTCGAGCACGACGGGATTGGCGAACGCCTGCTCGCCGAAAACATCGAGGTCGGAACGGCCGTGGCAGATGATGGTGGCGAGCGAGAACGGCGTCGAGAAACGCGTGCCGAACATGCTCTTGGGCCGGTTCTCGCCGCAAAATACCAGCATGCGGTAGCCGTATAACTCGATGCGCTCTATCGCGTCCGGCGGCAGCCGCTTGCCGGGGACCTTGGCCAGCGCGTCGAGCAGCGCATCGATCCCGCAGTGCACATAACGCGCGCTCGGGTAGAGCTTGATGTAGTTTTCGGTGATCAGCCAGCGGCTGCCGAGATCCACGGCGGCCCGCTCCGGCTTGAAATCATCGGCGAGGATCTGGCCGTAGGTCACGCTGGGCGCGTCCACAGGCCCCGTGAAACCCGACTGTACCAGGCGCACTATCATCTGCGCGGTGAAGTTGGCGTGCCCCGGGTAATAGTTGCGTACCGTCGCGCCGTCGAGCATGGTCTGCCGGTTGCCTCCCAACGGCGTCGAGGCCGCGATGTTGATCGCCTGCCGCATTTCGCTCGCGTTGAGTCCGCAGAGCCTGCCGACGGCAACCGTTGCTCCGATCACGCCGAAGGTGCCGTGCGTCTGGACGATCACCCGCATCTTGTACGCGCCGCCTATCCTGCCGCATACCTCGTAGCCGAGCACGGTCGCCAGCAGCAGGTCCCGCCCCGGAAGGCCATGCTCCTGCGTGTGGGCGAGCGCGGCGGGAACCACGTGTATGCCAGGATGACCGTTGGTGTAAAAATGTCCTTCGTCGAGCTCGAGCCACACGCCGGCGATGGCGTTGAGCATCGCCGCGTCGAGCGGGTTCACGCGCTTGCCCGTGCCGATGACCGAGGCGCGGCCGGGCGCGACTTTCGGCAGATGCTGCTTTGCCAGTGCCTGCATTTCCTGCTGCTGCATGCCGCATCCGATCACCGCGAAAGTGTCAGCCAGAATAACCTTGCAGTGCTCGACGACGTGCGCGGGGATATCCGGGAATCGGGTCTCGCACGCGAACTGCGCAAGCGCGTCGAGATAATCGGTTTTAGCGAGGCTTCCCGTCATCGTGTTCACTGGGTAAACTCGAGCCCGGCCTGTTTGATCACCTTCGACCACTTTTGCGCTTCCGACTTGATGAAGGCCGTGAACTCGTCCGGAGTGCTCGCAACCGGTTCTGCGCCCTGTTGTGCAAGCGTCGTCTTCATGGTGGGCGACAACAGGTGCCGCGCTACCTCGCTTTGCAGGCGATTCAACACTTCCCGCGGCACGCCGGCCGGCGCGAGCAGTCCGGACCAGCCAGTGATTATCACGGTCGGATAACCCGCTTCACGCATCGTCGGCACTTCCGTAAAGACCGAGTCGCGCTTCTCGCCGCAGGTCGCGAGCAGACGCAGCTTGCCTGAAACCACATGCTGCGCGGTGCCGGGCAGCGGATTGAACATGAGCGTAACTTGTCCGCTGATCAAATCGGTGACGGCCGGCGTCTGGCCCTTGTACGGCACGTGCGTCAGCTTGAGCGTGGTTGCCGCGGCGAACAACTCGCCCGCGAGGTGGGTCTGGTTGCCGATACCGAATGAGCCGTAATTGAGTTCGCCGGGACGCGCCTTGCCCAGCACGACCAACTCTCGCACCGACTTGGCCGGCAATGCGGGATTGACGACCAGACCGAACGTATTGGTCGCGGCCTGGCTGATCGGCGCGAAGTCGCGGAACGTGTCGTACGGCAGTTGCTTGTACACGTAGGGATTCATGGTCAGCGCGCTCGGCACCGCGAGCAGCAAGGTGTAGCCGTCGGGCTTGGACTTGGCGGCGGCCTCCATGCCGATGATCCCGTTCGCGCCCGGACGGTTGTCCACGATGACCTGCTGGCCCCACGCCTCGGTAAGCCTCTGCCCGATGCTGCGTGCCATGATGTCGGGCCCGGAACCCGCCGCTTGCGGCACGATGATGCGGATCGGGCGGATCGGATAGTCCGGCGGCGTTTGCGCGATTGCGCCCGCCGCAATCAAGAGCGCCGCTGCGCTCAGCCATGCGGTAAATAATATGCGTTTCATATATTTTCCTTGCGCAGGCGGGCTGCAGAGGCGTCGATGCTGAGTCGACGGCGACACATTGTCGCGCAGGCATTATTGCATGGGGAAAACCACCCGACAATGTCGGCCTGCCGTCCTTCAGAACAACAAAAATGCCGCGCCAGGCGGCGTTTTTCGTTGGTGCCACCGCGGGATTAGATTTGATCGATTACCCGGACCAATCCCAAGCGCGCGAGGATCCTGTCCTCGTCATCGTAGAACTCAAACGTCAACTCGGGGCAGCCAGAAAAGTACTCGCGACGGCGAGGGCCAAGGAAGCCGCGGCGCGGCAAGCGTATGAAAAAGAAGTCAACGCGGTCGACCAGGTGCAGCGCAAACCGCAGACAAATTGATCATAAATTACGGCCCTAATTGCCAAAAAAGCCTCTCCCGTTGTTTTTTCCCCACTTTTCATGACGAAGTCCACTTAACCATTTGATTTTTCCGGCATGATCGTGAAAGAATGGTAGCCGGAAACCGTTTTGGGGAGCTGACCGTGATGAGGAGGTCGCGCGGTGCGTTCGTCGGCCTATTGCTATGCGGAACGCTGGCCATGGCGGACGCGTGGGCGCAGGTGCCCTTGCCCGGGACGGTACAGCCCGGCCAGATCGAACGCCAGTTCGAAAAACTCCCGGAGCCGCGCGCGAAGCCGGCCGAGATCAGGATTCCCGACACCGGGCAGAAGCCTCCACCCAACGCGGATGGTGTCCGGTTCGTTCTCAACCGCCTGACGGTCGATGGCGTTACCGTTTATCCGGCCGCGACCGTGCGCGCGGTCTACGAAGGCTTCCTCGGCAAGGAAGTCACCTTGGCCGAGATCTACCGGATCGCCAACACGCTCACGACGCGATATCGTAACGACGGCTACATTCTTTCCCAGGTGATCGTGCCCGCCCAATCCGTGGAGGGCGGCGCGATGCGTTTGCAGGCGATCGAAGGTTACGTCGCCGATGTGCGCGTTGAAGCCGGAAGCGCGGAGCTGCGCGAGCGCGTCAGCAGGTACGCCGAGAAAATCAAGGTGAGCCGTCCGCTGACAGCCGCAGTGCTCGAACGTTACCTGCTTCTCATCAACGACCTGCCGGGAGTGTTCGCGCGGGGCGTGCTGGTCTCCTCCAAAATTCAGCAAGGGGCCTCCGACCTCGTGATTCAAGTGACGCCGAGAATATTCAGCGCTGGCCTGAGTTTCGACAACCGGGGGGGCCGCTCATTGGGGCCACACCGTCTGCTGGGTGATGCCGAGGTCTATTACCCATTGGGGATGGGCGCACGCACGGGCCTCAGGCTGGTTAATGCAGGTGACGGCGAATTGACGTTCGCCATGCTTTCGCACGATCAGTGGCTGGGCTCGGAGGGTGGAAAACTCGGTGTGAGCTACAGCGTCGTCCGCTCCAAGCCGGAGGAACTGGCCTTCATTCCTCTGAATTTGGAAACGGCGTCAAATGCATTGAATATTTCGTACAGCCACCCCCTCAAGCGCAGCCGTGCAGAAAACCTCTACGTCCGCGGAACGCTGGCAGTGCATGACGGAGAAACCAAAATCTTCAGCGTTCGCGATACCGAAGATCACCTACGGTCGGTACGCCTGGGACTGACCTACGACAAAGCCGATAGGTTGGCGGGCATCAACATCCTGGACATCGAATACAGTCAAGGCTTCCAGGGCATGGGTTCTTCGAAAAATGGCGATATTTTCCTGTCCCGCCCTGAAGGGCGCGTGGATTTTTCCAAAGCCACGATGTACGCCGCGCGCCTGCAATCGCTTGGCGGAAGCTGGTCGGCGTTAGCGGCGTTCAACGGCCAGTACGCTTTCACCAATTTACTTGCTTCGGAGTTGTTCAGTTTTGGCGGTGAACAGTTCGGCCGCGGTTACGATCCATCCGAACTCGTGGGCGATCATGGCGCCGCGCTCAAGTTTGAGCTCCGTTATAGCGGCGTCATCGCCGAGGCCGCCTACACCGCTTATGGCTTTTATGATGTGGGGCAGGTGCGCCAGCGCAACCCCGGTGGCCTCGCTGCGACGACTTCCGCTGCATCCGCAGGGCTTGGCGTGCGCATGAATCTTGGTCGTCGCTGGTCAGGCGTGGTCGAGTTCGCCAAGCCGCTGACCAAAATAGTCGCACAAGAGAATGACCGCGAAGTTCGTTTTTATGGCGGTCTGTCGCTGCGTTTCTGAAAAAAGGCACACTCGATACCAAGGTATCGACACCAAAGTCCCCTAGCGCCGCACGAACGGTCAGTCCAGAATCGCCTTATTGGCTATGGGTGGGTATTGCTATAGCTTTCGCTCGGACGGAGAATTTATATGAAAAAACAAATACTCAGACCTATCGTCCAGCGTGGATACAGCCTTCGTCCAATCGCCCTCGCCCTTGCCACCGCCGGTCTCCTGAGCCTGGCTCATGCCGCCCCGCAGGATGGCATCGTGCGCGCAGGCGACGCCAGGATCAGCGGCGGCGGTGCCTACACCCGTATCGATCAGAATACCCAGCGCGCAGTCATCGACTGGCGAGCTTTCAGCACCGGCGCCGGCGAACAAGTGCAGTTCGTCCAGCCTTCCGCTTCCTCCGCCATCCTCAATCGCGTCACCGGCAGCCAGATGTCCACGCTGCTCGGCAAGCTCGACGCCAACGGCCAGGTGTTGCTGATCAATCCCAACGGCATCGTCATTGGTAAGGGTGGACAAATCAACGTCGGCAGCTTCATCGCCAGCACCTCCAACATCAGCAACACTAATTTCATGGCCGGGCGGCTGGTGTTCGATCAACCCGGCAAGCCTGGCGCGGGCATCCTCAACGCAGGCAGCATTACCGCCGCCGAGGGCGGCCTGGTGGCGCTGGTCGCGCCGCATGTGCGTAACGACGGGCTGATCCAGGCGCGTCTGGGCAGGGTGATGCTGGGCGCGGCTGACACCTTCACCATCGATCTGTATGGCGACCAACTGGTCAATCTCGCCCTGAGCGACGCCAATATCGGACAGTTGATGGATGCCTATGGTCAGCCCGTGCAAAGCCTGATCACGCAGGCGGGCAGAATCGAAGCAGGTCAGGCGGTGCTGATCACCGCGGCCACCGCGCGCAACGTGCTCGATAACCTCATCAACATGAGCGGCACCATCAAAGCCGAGACGGCCGCGCAGGACGGCGGGCGCATCGTTCTCTTGGGCGAAGGCGGCAAAGTCAACGTCAGCGGCACGCTGGACGCCTCCGGCAATCGTGGCGGGCAGATCGAGGTGCTGGGGCAGGATGTCGCGCTCGCCTCGACCGCAAGCCTGAATGCCAATGGCGCCAGCGGCGGCGGCGCCATCCACGTGGGTGGTGATTATCAAGGCGGCGGCAGCACCTATCGGGCACAGAGCACAACCGTTGCATCGGGGGCGAGCCTGACCGCCAATGCCATCACCAACGGTAACGGCGGTGAAGTGGTGGTGTGGTCGGACGGCGCCACGACCTTCGCCGGGGACGTGCAGGCCAAAGGCGGCGCTCTGGGCGGCAACGGTGGACGCATGGAAGTCTCGGGCAAAGGCACCCTCGCCTTCAATGGCACGGCGGATGCCTCCGCAGCCAACGGCGTGAGTGGTTCGCTGTTGCTTGATCCGGCTTACCTCGATATCGGGCTTTCCGAGGCAGGATTAATCAGGCGGGTGTTGCGCACGGGTACGAGCGTAACTCTCCAGGCTGATGTAGACATTAACGTCAATGCGGTCATCGACGGGCGCGGGTATCTGGCGGGAGGCGGCCTCGCCATGACCGCTGGCAATAACATCAACATCAACGACTTCATCGTCACCAACAACGGCGCCATCAATCTGTTTGCAGGTGCGGGCACGGTCAATATCGCGTCCGGGAAAGCCGTGTTCGCGGGCGCCGCGCCGATCACGGTCAGTGCGGGGGGCAATCTGAGTACGGGACCGTTTCTCACCGGTGGCGCGCTGTCACTCACGTCGCGCGGCGGGTCGGTCGCCGTCAATTCGTTCATAGACTCGGGCACCGGTCCGGTCACCATTAGCGCCGCCACCGACGTGGATATCAATCAGCCAATCACAAGTCTGGCCAATGGCAACCCATTGAATGTCAGAGCGGGCAACGATATCAGGGTTAATGCCCAGATCGACGGGCGCAACGGCACTGCGGAGGGAGGGGCGGTGACGCTGACGGCGGGCAAAGACCTGAAGCTGTTCGACCACATCATCACCAACAACGGCGCGATCAACCTCACCACGATCACCGGTTCGGTGTTTCTCGCCCCAGTCGCGCAGGACGCGAATCTGTTGATTCTCGCGACGCCCAAGCAGGTGCGCGCGGGCAACGCACCAATCACCATCGTGAGCGGCTTAGATTTCTCGACCGGGGCTTCCCCACCGCAGCCGATTCCCCCCCCGACGAATGGCGAGACTGACGGCGACGCCTACGTGCGTGAATTCCTGAAGCAATATGTTCAGCTCGTGACCACGGGCGCGCTGAACATCACTTCGACGAACGGCAATGTGAACGTGATCGCGCCGATCTCGGACATGACCGGGCCGGTGACGATAACGGCAGGCAACGCAATCAATGTAAAGCACAAGATCAACAGCAACAACCAGCCGATTGAACTCAATGCCGGGCCGGGAGGGCTGAAAGTCTTTTTCGTAGACACGGACTGCTCGATCTGTGATCTGGAGCACCGACCGCCAGTCGATGCGCGCGATGCCAATTTGACCCTGAATTCGGTGGGTAACGTAACAATCATTGGTGAGGGAGTTGCGACCTCGAAGACCCTCACGATCAACACGCGCGGTCAGATCGTGAGCGGTAGCATTGGAGACAGCAAAGGGAGTGCGTCGCGGCCGAGCCAGGTCATATTGATCGCCGATGGCGGCATTCAAAATTTCGGCGTTGGTACAGCTGGCGACGTGTCGGCAACATCGATCGGAGGCTCGATCAACCTCGGCGTAGAATTTCCGGGCAAGCTGCGTATCACCACCGGAACACCGGATCCGAATAATCCAACAGCGGCAACCGACTGCACGACTTGCAACATCAGCACGGGTGGGTTCATCGGACCGGACGTCGTGCTGAATGCCGGAGGCAGCATCAATTTATCCGGGAGTAGCGGTAAGGTCCTGAGCCTCATCGCCCGCGGCGATGGCATCGGCATTGTCGGCGGCGATGTCAATCTAGGCGGGTTGTTGCTGGGCGATTTCGGTGGCGGCCAACTCACCGTCAACGCCGGGCGGGACGTGAATATGAGTGACCTCATCTGGGTGGGGCCCAAGCCGGGTTTTTCCGCTGCATCGGGTCCGCTATCGATAACTGCAGGCCGCGACATCGTGACGACGGCCAACTCGCCGATCCACGTCTCGAACAATCAGCCCTTGACGTTGAGCGCCGGCAGCAACGTGACGCTTAATCTGCTCGAGACGTTGGGTCCGGTCAGCATTACGGCCACCACCGGCAACATCACGCTCAACAACGACATTGGCCCGCATATCGTCAACAACACCGGGGATCCTGACTTCAACCCCAATGATAAGGGCGTTGCTGCATTGACGATGAGTGCGCCTGCGGTCACCGCTGCGATCAACATGCAGGGGGCCCGGGCGGAAGGCGATGTCACGATCAGCACCGGAGGCAGCCTGACCGCGGCCAAGCAAATCACCTCCGTCTCAGGCACGGTTTCGATCACCGCGGGCAGCCAGAGCATTGCGAATGTTGCCATCGGCAGTCAGGATCAGCTTGCATTGTCACCGTTAGTTTTACCAGCCATTCCACCGGGTCCGACGGTTCCACCTCCGGCCGCTCCGGCGCTTGTCATCGAGCCCCCTCCCGGTCAGCTCCCCTTCACGGAAATCCTGCCCTTGACCGCGAACGCGCAGCGCGCCGCCGAGCAATGCTCTACGGCAGAGGAGGCGGCGGGCGGCGATGCGGCGATTGTTACATTGGCATCTTCGGATTCAAAAGCAGCCGGTCAGCAGGCAGGGCCCCCCGGCGTAGCGCCCGGCAGCGCAGTGAGGACCAAAGACGCTTCGGGCCTCATAGCGACGGCGGCATGCAAGTGACGAATGCGGGGCCTGCCTGACGCATGATGCATCGGCTGCTGCGAGTTCTGCCGGCGGCGTTTGCCGGATGCGTTCTGCTGGCGGGTAACGCCTTTCCCGCCGAGCCGACGACCGAGCCGATCCTGCGCGTGGAGACGGGCATGCATACCACGCTCATCCGCCGGGTGGTGGTGGATCCGCCGCGCAACCGCCTGATCACGGCTTCCGACGACAAGACGATCCGCGTCTGGCAGATGCCCGAGGCGCGGCTCGTTTCGATTTTGCGAGTGCCGATCGACCAGGGCCACGAAGGACAGCTGTTCGGTCTCGCCGTGTCGCCCGACGGCAAGACGGTGGCGGCCGGCGGTTGGACCGGCTGGGATTGGGAAGGCACCGCCTCGCTCTATCTGTTCGATGTGGCGGGCGGCGAGCTCATCAGGCGCATCGGCGGGCTGAACGATGCGGTCAGTGCGCTGGCCTGGTCGCCCGACGGAAAGCATCTCGCGGTGGGACTGCAAGGTCGCGGCGGGTTTCGCGTCCTGCGCGCCGATGACGGCACGATCGTGGCGAACGATCCCCAATACAACGACAAGCTGCTCGACATCGATTTCAGTGCGCAGGGCCGCATCGTCGCGGTAGCGCTGGATGGCATGGTGCGGCTCTACGAGAAGGATTTCAGGCTGATCGGCAGGCGCGTCATTCCCGGCGGCAGCAAGCCGATTTCGATTCGTTACTCGCCCGATGGCGAGCTGATTGCGGTCGGCTTTGTCGACGCGCCGGCCATTTCGATTGTTTCGGCGCGCGATCTTTCGCTGCTCTACCAGCCCGCCACGGCACAACTCAAGGACCAGGCAAGCTTCATGTCGGTGGTCTGGTCCTCGGACGGGAGTACTCTTTACGGCGGCGGGGAGTACAAGGGAAGCGGGCTCAATCCCCTTTACCGCTGGAACGACCGCGGTCGCGGCGCGCCGGAACGCATTCCGGTCGCACGCAACCGCATCACCGAAATCCAGCAGATGCCCAACGGATCCATCGCGTTCGCGGTGGAAGATCCCGGCATCGGCATCGTGGGCCCGGACGGCAAGGTCGCGGTTTTCCGCGGGCCGGACATCGTCAATTACAGCGACGCTCGTACCGAAGTCCTAGTGTCGGCGGATGGCGGTATCGTCAGTTATCCCTTGCGGCGTGGCGGGCCGCGTCATAGTTTCTCGGTGCTGGCCGGAGGTGATCAGTCCACTGCGGTTGAGCCGACGGAACCGGTGCTCCCTCCCCTGCACCTGGTGGCGCGAATCCAGGTCGAGAACTGGAAAGACAGCTTCAAACCCACGATCAATGGCAAGACGCCCTACCTCGAACCCTACGAGATGGCGCGTTCCTATGCGATTGCGCCGGACGGAAGCGGCGTGCTGCTCGGCACCGAATGGGCGGTGCGACTGCTCGACCGCGACGCGAAGGAGATCTGGAGCCAGAAACTTCCGGCGGTGGCGTGGAGCGTCAACGTGAGCCGGAACGGGCAGATGGCGCTCGCGGCGCTCTCCGATGGCACGATCCGCTGGTATCGCATGACCGACGGCAAGGAGATGCTGGCCTATTTCCCCCACGGCAACGGCCAGGACTGGATCGCATGGACTCCGGACGGGTATTACACGTCCTCCGTTTACGGGGACAATTTCGTCGGCTGGCATCTGAACCGCGGCAAAGATCTGACGCCTGACTTCTACCGCGCGGTGCAGTTCGACCGCATCCTCTATCGCCCGGATGTGGTCGCCGACACTTTCCGGCTGGCGTTGGCGCCCGGCACGCGTAGTCTCGCATCGTCGGTGACCGGCGCGGACTTTCAGATCTCCAGGTTGCGTGAGATCGCCCCCCCGAGGCTCAGGCTGTCGCCCACTGCGCTCGAAGGCCTCGCCGGTGGCCGGCCGCGAGCCACGCTGCGGCTCGAAGGCGAGAAAAACGCGCTCGACATCAAGGACTACACCGTATTCGTCAATAACATTCCAGTCACGCCGAGCAAAGAGCGCAAACTCTCCGGCAGGGATACCGGGCGTTTCTCGCGCACGCTCGAGATCGACCTGCCTGCGCGCGCCAACGACATCAGGGTGGAAGCGTTCAACGGCGTATCGATGGGAACGGCGGAAACCTACATCGGTCTGCCGGCTGACGTTCGTTCGGACCCCGTTGCCGGAAATCTCTACATTCTTGCGATCGGCGTGAACGTGTTTCCCAATCTGCCCGCCAATATGCACCTCGCTTTCGCTGCGAGCGACGCCGACGAAATGGCAGCAACGCTGGAGAAGCGCGGGGCGGGGCACTACAAACGCATCTTCACCAAGGTTCTGTCCGACAATAGTTCCGCCAAACCGGACCGGGATGCAATCGTCTCCGCGCTGGACTTTGTGCAGCAGGGGGAACCGCGGGACACGGTTGTGATCTTTCTTGCGTCGCACGGGCTCAGCGACACGGCGGGCAATTATTACTTCGTGCCGCGGGACGTTGCGCGCAAGGACGTCGTGGCCGTTCAGAAAGGGGGAAAAGGCGACTCGTTGGTGCCGTGGACGGCGTTCTTCGACGCACTGAGAGGCGCAACGGGAAAGCGCATCCTGATCGTTGATACCTGCCACGCGCAGCGCATCGAAGGGCGCTTCGAGTCGCACTCCCTGATGAAGCGCTCCGCGTCGTCTCTGTTTCCGTTGATCGTCGCGTCGAAAGGAGAGGAGCAGTCGCAGGAGTACCCGCCCGCGAAGCACGGATTGTTCACGTACGCGCTGATGAGCGCGCTGGCCCCCGAGTCCGATGCCAACCGCGACGGCGTGGTGTCCCTCAAGGAAGCCTTCGACGTCGCGATCCCGCTCGTGGAGAAACTCCGCGAGAAATCGATCGGTCCGCAAACGCCGCAGATGGTGGCGCCTTACTCCTTGGGCGAGTTCGCTTTGATCGGGGCGGGCTCATAGGCCTTGCAGGCGCATCCGGCGCGGGCCTGCCCGGACTGGGCGCCCGGCTGACTGCCGGTATTGAAAACCATCGTATTGGACCGGACTTTGATTAGTCGTTCGCCCGTGGAAGAGCCCATCAAACCGCAGCTCGAATCCAATCTTGTGAGGCGCAAGCGTTACCAGTTTTTTCTGTTAACACTGGTCGCCGCGGTTCTGGTGGCGGAAATCGGCTACCGGTTCGGGTTGTTGTCCACGGTGGAGTATGTCTATTCCGATTTGTGGCACCGCGTCAGCGCCGTGCGCTATTCGCCGCAGCACGTGGCGTTGGTGGTGGTGGATGACCAATCGCTCGCGGAACACAGCGATGACCCATTGGCGTTCTGGACGCCCCTGTTTGCGCAAGCGGCGGCGACGCTGCGCCAGGCGGGCGCCGCGGTCATCGGCGTCGACTTTCTTTTCGCCATCACCCCGGAGAACTGGATCCGCAAGCTGGATTTGCCCATGACGAGCGCGCTGCAGAATTACGATCTGGCGTTCAGGCAGGAGTTGAACAGCGGCGGGGTCGTGCTGGTCGGGGCCATCGCGCGCGGGACCACCGGCAACCCGGACATGCTGCTCCTCGCGCACCCCGATTACCTGCTGTCGCTCCCAAACATGGACTTCGTGTCCCACGTCGGTCTCGCCGATCTGGTTACGGACCAGGATGGAGGCGTCAGGCGCTATGAGGTGGCGCCACAGATTGACTTGCCCAAGGAACTGGCCACTGGTGCACCGCGGTTCGCGCTAGGCGCGCTATTGGCGATTCGAGCTGCGGGTCTGAGCACGGCCGCCAGCGAATGGCGGATCGGAAACCGGACGATACACGCCGACCGCGTAAACACCATCAGTTACACCGGGCCGCCGGGCACCATCCCGCGCGTGTCCATGGCGCGAGTACTTGCCAAGGGTGCCGAAAACGATCCGGCGATCCGGGCGCTGCGCGGCAAGGTCGTCATCATCGGCGGGGAGTTCCAGGGCATGAACGACGTCCACTTCACGCCCTATAGCGGACGCCTGATAGGCAAGGGGGGCGGGCTGATGCCCGGCCCCGAGATTCAGGCCAACATCGTGGAGACGCTCTTGTCGGGCAAGGCGACCGAGCCGGCGCCGGCGTGGCTGCGCTGGCTGTTATTTGCCGCGCTTGCGGGATTGACCGCCTGGGGATATCAAAGACGCTCGCCGTGGGCCGGATTGGGCGTGCTGGCTGGTGCCTGCGCGCTGAGTCTGGCGCTGGCGTTCGTCGCATTCCAGGCGTTCTGGCTGCTGCCGGCCGCGCATCTGCAGTTGGGATTGCTCACCACTTACGTCATGGCGTTTGGCATGCGGTTGACGCGCGAGGAGCGCGAGAAGGCGCGGGTGAAAACGATGTTCGAAGGTTATGTTTCGGACGACGTGGTGGAGATGCTGTTGAGTTCGGAGCAGCGCATCGACCTCGGGGGCCAGTCGATGGACATCACGGTGCTCTTTTCGGATATCCGCAATTTTACCACCATCAGCGAAAAGCTTACCGCACGCGAAACGATCGAATTCCTCAACGTCTATTTCGGGCGGGTGATCACCGTGATCCGCGAGGAAGGCGGCAGGATAGACAAGTTCATCGGCGACGCGGTGATGGCCGAATTCGGCGTGCCGTATCCGTTCCCGGATCACGCGCTCCAGGCGCTGCGCGCGGCGGCCCGCATGCGCAAGGTGGCGGGAGAGTTCAAAAGCTGGGTGCGTAACCGCTTTCCCGACCGGGACCTTCCCGAGTTCGCCATCGGCATCGGCATCCATACCGGGGAAGCGGTGGTCGGCAATCTCGGTTCGGAGACCCGGATGGAGTTTACCGCCATCGGCGATACGGTGAACGTCGCCGCGCGGCTGGAAGGCGTGACAAAGACCCTCAATTGCATTATCGTAGCCAGTGCTGGAACCGTGCGTGCCGCCGGTGACAAGGTTGAGACCGGCCGCCACGAAACGCTCACGGTCAAGGGACGTCTGGAGCCGATCGAGGTTTATGAAGTCATCGACATCCGAGCGTGAGGAGAAAGCCATGCTGATGAAAACCCGGATTTTATTGTTGATCGCTTTGTCGGTGACGGGAGCGGCGTGGGCTGACGTTGCGATGCTGACGCAGGTAGCCGGCGAGGTCGCGGTTTCGGGGAAAGTTGGCACGCGTGCCGCCGTTCCGTTTCTCAAGGTGGACGGAGGCGACAAGCTGACGCTCGGCAAGAACGCGCGCGTACAGATGGTCTATTTTGGGAATGGCCGCCAGGAAGTCTGGAAAGGCGAGGGCGAGATCGAGATCGGAAGCCTGGATGGGCGCAGCCCGTCGCTCAAAGCCGAGACATCGCAGTTACCGCCCCTGGTCATCAACCAGTTGGCGAAGACGCCGGCAGCTGGGCAACAGGGTAGAACCGGAATGGTCATGGTGCGCTCCTTGGGCGATCCGGATGCGGAGGAGCACCTCGACAAACAGTACGCGGATTTGCGCGCCAGCGTCGCGGCTGACGACACCACGCCCGAGGTGTTTTTGTTGTCCGGCCTGCTCGATCTGAAGGAATATGAGCGGGCCAAGAAAGTGCTGGGTGAACTGAAAATCAAGCAGCTCACGCAACCCGCCTACGAGGCCGTCGTGGATCACTTCGGGCAGCTCGTCGAGCGCGCTGCCGCGCCACCGAAAAACTGAATCAAGCTCGACGAAGCCGGGGGTTGTTTCGAGGCGATGCCGCGTTACGTGCGCGAGGCTGCCCCTTGTTCCATTTTCATTCCCAGCATTGCCTTACTATACGAGAGTTACGTTGTTCCTACCCCCTGTTCTGAATTCGCCGCCAACGCGCAGGCGGTGTCCCGACCAGTCGCTTGAATGCACGCGCGAATGCGGCTTCGGATTCATAGCCTACATCGAGTGCTATTGACGCAACGGGCGCGCGGCTCTGACGTAACAGATTGGCGGCCGCTTGCATCCGCCACTGCGTGAGGTATTGCATGGGCGGCTGTCCGATGAGCCGCACGAATCGTTCATAGAATGCCGAGCGCGACAGCGCGATTTCGTCCGCCAGCACGTCTATCGTCCATGCGCGAGCCGGATTTTCGTGGATCAGCGCGAGCGCCCGTCCGACGTGGCGGTCGCGCAATCCCGCAAGCCAGCCGGTGCTTGCGTCGGGAAGCCGCTCGACGTGGCGGCGCACTGCATCGACAAACATCATCTCGCTGATGCGTTCGAGAACTGCGTCGCCACCGGGGCGCTTGTTCTGCGATGCATCGACCGCCTGCCGCATGACCTGGCTGATCCATGCGCCGTCGCTGGCGGCCGGCAGATGCAGCAGGCGCGGCAGTGTCGCGATCAGTGGATTAAAAGGCCGCAGGTCGCAACCGAGAAATCCGCATGCGACATTGGTCGGCGACTCCGGTGCAGGCGCTCCATACGAAAACTCGGTAAGCGTGTGAAACACGATCGGAATCGGCTTGGGATCATTACGTGTGTCGTATACCCAGTCCGGGCTAAGAGGCGTTGGCCGGGTTCCGGGGGCGCTCGACATCACGTGCGCGTCGCCGTGCGGAAACATCACAATATCGCCCGTTTCCAGACGCACCGGAGGCTCGCCGACGATCGCCGCCCAACCGCTGCCCTTGGTGATTACGTGATACTCCATCACGTGCTCCGCGCCCGGGATTACCGCTCCGGCGATGTCCTTCGCGGGCGGTGCCTCCACCGCCCATTCGTGCCCAAAGCTAAGGTAGTAGAACACCGCGCCGCGCAGGCGCACCGAGCGCAGTACATCGGACAGTGTATCGGTGGTCATCGGCTAGTTCCCCGGACGAACAGGCAAACGCGGCGGAAGTTCAATCAAGTCCGCCAACAGTTCAGGACGTAAGGGCAAATGTGAACGACGGCCAGTCAAGTGTCAAGCGCATGCGTAGCGAATAATCGCCCTCGTCCACAACCGTGAACCGATTAACGCAATCAACATTTTAAGGAGAATGAAGTCATGCCGAACTTGCAAGCTACGAAAGTCAAGGAGTTGAAAGGGAACGTCAGGGGGAAGGTCCTTCTTCCGAGCGACGATGGCTATGAAAGCGCACGTAAGATCTGGAACGCGACGATCGACAAGCACCCCGCGCTCATCGTCCGCTGCACCACCAAGTCTGACGTCGTCCATGCTGTGAACTTTGCGAGGGACAACGGGCTCCTGCTCGCCGTCCGCGGGGGCGGGCACAACATCGCCGGCAATGCCATGTGCGACGACGGTATCGTAATCGACCTCTCACAAATGAAAGCCGCGCGCGTCGACCCCAGTGCGCGCCGTGTCACCATCGATGGCGGTGCCACGCTCGCGGACCTCGACGCCGCCACCCAAGCCCACGGCCTCGCCACGCCAGTCGGCATCAACTCCACCACCGGCGTCGCCGGCCTGACGCTTGGCGGCGGTTTCGGCTGGCTCAGCCGCAAGCACGGCATGACTGTCGACAACCTGGAGTCCGCCGAGGTCGTGACCGCAGCCGGCGAGGTGGTGCGCGCCAGCGCGACCGAGCACCCCGACCTCTTCTGGGCTCTCCGAGGCGGCGGCGGCAACTTCGGCGCGGTCACCCGCTTCGAGTTCCGACTCCATCCCGTTGGCCCCGACGTATTGAGCGGCCTGATCGTCTATCCGATCTCCGAGGCAAAGTCAGTGCTGCAGCAGTACCGCGAATTCGCGGCCAAGGCGCCGGATGAACTCACCGTGTGGGCTCTCCTGCGCAAGGCACCGCCCCTGCCGTTCCTCCCCGAGAGGGTCCACGGCAAGGAGATCATCGCGCTCGCGCTGATCTATGCGGGTGACCCGAAGCAGGGTGAACCGCTCATCGAGCCGTTGCGCAAGTTCGGCACCCCCCTGGGCGAACACGTCGGCGTCCAGCCTTACGTTGCCTGGCAGCAGGCCTTCGACCCGCTGCTTACCCCCGGGGCACGCAACTACTGGAAGTCCCACAATTTCTCGGCGCTCAAAGACGGGCTGTTCGACGCCGTCACTGAGTACGTCGACAAGCTGCCATCTCCTCAATGCGAGATCTTCTTCGGCGCCCTCGGCGGCGCCACGACACGGCCCGCGCCCGACTCTGCGGCGTACGCCCACCGCAACGCCCAGTTTGTCATGAACGTCCACGGCCGCTGGGAAGACTCGGCCGACGACGAGCGCTGCATCGGCTGGGCGCGCGACTTTTTCAATGCCTCGGCGCCCTTCGCAAGCGGTGGCGTCTACGTCAATTTCCTCACCGCCGACGAGGGCGATCGCGTGCGCACCGCCTACGGCCCGAACTACGATCGCCTCGCCCGGGTGAAGCGCACATACGACCCGACCAACCTCTTTCGCGTAAACCAGAATATCCAGCCTGCCTGAGACATGGTGATGGCAATTTATGGATGAATAATCGCCCCCTTCACAACCGTGAACCGATTAACGCAATCAAATTTTTAAGGAGAATGAAGCATGACTACCTCCGCCGTATGCACGCCTTCGACGAATAAGGCATCCATTCCAGCCGCGCCGGACTACGCGGCTATCAAGCAACGCCAGCAGGCAACCTGGGCCAGCGGTGATTTCGCCGTCATCGGCACCACACTGCAAATCGTCGGTGAATCTCTCGCCGAGGCGGCCGATATCCGCGCGGGTGAGCGTGTGCTCGATGTCGCGGCCGGCAACGGCAACGCGACACTCGCCGCTGCCCGCCGCTTTGCCGAAGTCACTTCGACCGATTACGTGTCGGAACTGCTTAACAAAGGTCGCACTCGTGCCGCGGCCGAGGGTTTGCAGGTGAACTTCAGGATTGCCGACGCCGAAGACTTGCCGTTCGAGGATGGCAGCTTTGACGCCGTGCTGTCGACGTTCGGCGCGATGTTCACTCCGGATCACACGCGGCCCGCGCGCGAGATGCTGCGCGTGGTGCGTCACGGTGGCCGCATCGGACTGGCGAACTGGACACCCGAAGGCTTTATCGGACAGTTGTTCAGGGTCATCGGTAACTACATTCCGGCGCCAGCGGGCCTGAAATCGCCTGCGTTATGGGGCACCGAACCGCACATTGTCGAGTTGTTTGGCGCTCAAGCCGCGGACATTCGCACCGTGCGCAGAAATTTCAACTTCCGCTATCGCTCGGCAGCGCACTGGATACAGATTTTCCGCGACTTCTATGGGCCGACGCACAAAGCGTTCGCGGCGCTGGATCCCGCCGGGCAGGTCGCGCTTGCGAAAGACATTACGGCGCTGCTCAACCGATGCAACACCGCGGGACCTGCTTCGTTGGTGGTGCCGGCCGAGTACCTCGAAGTCGTGATCGAGCGGAATTGATGACTTCCAGCAAATATCAATCGGCCGGCCAAGCCTGCATCGGCGGGATGGGCGCAAACCAACACGGAGGCGTATCTGCATCGGGCACTGCGGGCTTTTTCGGCGAGATCATCGTCGCCGCAATCCAGGCAGCCGGTGCAATCGTACGCCGAGCGCTCGCGCGCTACCGGCAATACCGGCAGGAGAGGGATACCTACGACGCACTTCGCCAGCTCGATGACCGCACGCTGCGCGATCTCGGTCTCCACCGCAGCGAAATAAGTTCGGTCGCGGCGGAATTTATGGGAGAAGCAGAGTACACCCGCGTGCGTGCTCGTCAAATCGGCCGAGCAGACCCGCATTGGCGGGACTAGCGCAAACCAACAAGGAGATGCATCATGAGCAACGGAAAAGCTTACAAAGGAAGCTGATCGATTTGTAAGGATGTTGGCTGCGGTAGTTGGGTTATGTGAATCGATTCTGGATGCGCAACAATTTTGTCACGAATCCCCTTAATAGATTCAATAGCATTGACGTTGTTAACTCCTTCAGGACAATCTTTCGATATTTGCTTCCCGAAAAAATCCGCAACGAAAGCTGTGAGCTGTTTGTCAGGGAAATCCTTTACGTGTTGAACACCAAGGCGATCCAGTACTTTAATCAGGTGCGCTCTTTGGGGTATCGGCGAGGCTTTTTATCCGCTCAACGCTTGGCCGCCTGCACCGGTAAAGGTGGGGGATTTCGTAGCATACGCGGGCTTTCCGGGCGATCTTCGCGAACACGTTTCTTTCGACGGAATCAGCTTCGGCAGTTACAGCAGTGGCGCTTGTCGCGTCACCGACCTACACGCGGATTACCTTACGTGTGAGTTCGAGCGTGAATACTGGATACAGAACTTCGTGGAGCACGAACCTGAGAGCCTAGAGCCTGTTATGAACTTGAGATGAATGGAATGATTCGATGGAGCATGAGGCAGGCAAAGGCGAGGTAATGGAATCCGGCAAGGGTTTGCGCCAAGCGCTCGTAGTCACGCGCCAGA
>JAHFRL010000257.1 GCA_023266235.1 Betaproteobacteria bacterium | reverse complement strand
GGCTGCGCGATCCGGAAACCCCGCTGTTTCCCGGCGCGGAGGAGGCGCTGTGCGCGCTCAACGATGCGGGTTTTCTGCTGGCAATTGCGACCGGCAAAAGCCGGCGCGGGCTCGAGCGCGCGCTCGACAAGACCGGGCTCAGGACGGTGTTCCATGCGACGCGCTGCGGCGAAGAGGCGGCGAGCAAGCCACATCCCGGCATGCTCATTGATCTGATCGACATGCTCGGCGCCGAGCCGTCGAAAACGCTGATGATAGGCGACACCACGCACGATCTGCAGATGGCAAGCAACGCCGGCGTCGCGTGCGTTGCTGCCGCCTATGGAGCGCATCCGCGCGAACAGCTCATGGCGCTGCGGCCGTTGGCGTGCATCGATCAGCCGCAGGAGTTATGGCTTTGGCTCAAGCACAACGCGTGATTTGCGATAGTGCGGCGCTCGTAGACGGCGGCAAGGGCCTGCGCTTCACCCTCGAGCGGTACGGCATGCCGGCTTCCGCCTTCGCCATTCGCCATGCCGGCAGGGTGCATGCTTATCTCAACAGTTGCGCGCACATTCCGGTCGAGCTCGACTGGCTCGAAGGTGAATTCTTCGATAAATCCGGGTTATACTTGATTTGTTCGACGCATGGTGCAACCTACGAGCCGGACACCGGCTATTGCATCATGGGGCCGTGCAAGGGGCGGCATCTGGTTGCCCTGAGCGTGGCGGAGCGCGCCGGAAAAATCTATCTGCTGGAGAACGAGAACCACCATGGCTGACACGAGTCACGAACCTTCCGGTGAAAGCTGGGAGCGCAAAGTTCTCGAAAAAATCGCACTTGCCGCGATTGCCGAGCAGCGCGCCGCGCGCCGCTGGGGAATAGTCTTCAAGTCGTTGCTCCTGATCTATCTGTTTGCGGTGCTCCTCATCGGCATGGGCTGGGTCAAGCGCGAGGATTACAAATCGCACGGCAAACACAGTGCGCTGGTCGAGCTGCGCGGCGTAATCGCGGCCGACGCTCAGGCGAGCGCCGACAACGTCACGTCCGGACTGCAGGCGGCGTTCAAGGACGGCAACACGCAGGGCGTGATTCTGCGCATCAACAGTCCGGGCGGCAGCCCGGTGCAGGCCGGTTACATCAACGACGAGATCAAGCGCCTGCGCGGTTTGCATCCGAACACGCCGCTGTACGTGGTGGTCGAAGACATCTGCGCCTCGGGCGGCTATTACGTCGCGGCTGCCGCCGACAAGATTTATGTCGACAAGGCGAGCGTCGTCGGCTCGATCGGTGTGGTGATTGACGGCTTCGGCTTTACCGGCACGATGGAAAAACTCGGTATCGAGCGGCGCGCGATCACGGCCGGCGAGAACAAGAAGTTTCTCGATCCGTTTTCGCCGCTGAATCCCGCGCACAAGGAATACGCCGAGAAAATGCTGGGCGACATACACCAGCAGTTCATCACGGTGGTGCGCAACGGGCGCGGCAAGCGCCTGAAGGACAGCCCCGAGATTTTCAGCGGCCTGGTGTGGGTCGGGCAGAAGAGCATCGAGCTGGGGCTGGCCGACGGCTTCGGCAGCGTCGACTCGGTCGCGCGCGACGTGATCAAGGCTGAAGACGTGGTCGATTTCACGTCGCGCGAAAATATCGCCGAGCGTGTCGCGCGCAGATTTGGCGCGGCGATGGCCGAAACGTTGCTCAAAATTTCCGCGGCCAGCGGCGCGCAGCTGCGCTGACGCGTCTTACCGGGCGTAGAGCAGGAACACGCTCGGCCGGCGGCCGATTGCGGATTTTTTCTTTTTCCATTCCGCGATCGTCGCGCTGCGCACCGTTTCGGTCGGCAGGGTCAGATCGCTCGCGACGCATAAGCGGGTTTTCCCGCCGCATATTTCCAGCACCGCCTGGAGCAGCACGTCATTGCGGTACGGCGTCTCGATGAAAATCTGCGTCTGCCCGTGGGCGCGCGATTCGCGCTCGAGCCTGGCGATTTCGCGGCGGCATTCGTCTCTCGGCACCGGCAGATAGCCATGAAACGCGAAACGCTGGCCGTTAAAACCCGCGGCCATCAGCGCAAGCAGCGGTGCGCAGGGACCGCTACACGGCACCACGCGCAGTCCCGCGCAGTGCGCGGCCTCCACCAGCAGCGCGCCGGGATCGGCGATCGCCGGACAACCGGCTTCCG
>JAHFRL010000073.1 GCA_023266235.1 Betaproteobacteria bacterium | reverse complement strand
CCGCTGCGTCCGGTGCGAGCTTGAGCGCGCCGATCACTTCATGCGGCTTCTGCCATGCGTCGCGCGCCGGATCGTCGAATACCCGCGCCCATTTCTGCGCGTCGCCGAAGCTGTGCTGATGATCGGCGGGGGATTGCGCGAACGCCGGCGCCGCGCAGGCGAGCGCGGCGAGGATGGCCGCAATCCAGCCGGATTTGTGCGTGGTAGCTGCATGCATGATGTCAGTATCTTCCGTCAATGCCGAAATGTCGTGCGCGAAATGCTATATTAACGCGCCGAAAACCGAATGCCCATACTCTGCAAGGAAAAATACATGGACGCGACTTCCTACAAGGTCTCCCAGCCGCGGGATCTCAAATTGATCGTCGAGAAGGACGTGCAGATCCCGATGCGCGACGGCACGCTCCTCTACGCCGACGTGTTCCGCCCGGACACGACCGAGCGCGTCCCGGCCATCATGAACCTGAGCGTCTACCAGAAGGACAAGCTGTGGGTGCCGCCGGCGGACCTCGGGGAAGCGGCCAATCCGTACATGAACTGGGAGACGGTCAATCCGCTGTGGTGGTGTCCGCGCAGCTACGCTTGCGTGCGCGTCGATGCGCGCGGCGCCGGCAGGTCGCCCGGCAGGTCGGAGCCGAGCTCGCACCAGGAAGCGCTCGATTTCTACGACGCGGTCGAGTGGATCGCGAAGCGGCCGTGGTGCTCCGGCAGCATCGGCACGGCAGGCATCTCCTACCACGCGAGTTCGCAGTGGCGGCTCGCCAATCTGCAGCCGCCGTCGCTGAAGGCGATCATGCCGTGGGAAGGGCGCGCCGACCAGTACCGCGACCAGGCCTATCACGGCGGCATCTTCGCGCTGGGCTTCATCGGCAACTGGTGGCTCACGCACACGGCGCACCATCTGCTCGGCAAGCCGCGCAGCTACAACCCCGATTCCTTCCATAACGACATGCTGTGGAACTACATGCGCAATGACCTCGATTCCGAGTACTGGCGCATGAACAGCGCGCGCTGGGACCAGATCAAGGTGCCGCTCTACAGCGTCGGCAACTGGGGCGGCTTCTCGATGCACCTGCGCGGGAACACCGAGGGTTTCATGCACGCCGCCTCCAGGCACAAGAAGCTGCGCATCCATACCGGCACGCATTTCCACCCGTTCCATTCGGAGGAAGGGCGCATGGACCAGCTGCGCTGGTTCGATTACTGGTTGAAAGGTATAGCCACCGGCATCATGGACGATCCCCCGGTGAAACTCGAGATCCGCACCGGCGGCAGCACCAAGCCGTACGCAGTCCGCTACGAGAACGAATGGCCGCTCGCCCGCACGCAGTGGACGAAGATGTATCTCAAGGTCGAGCGCGAGCCGTCGACCGATGCCCAGGCGGTGGAAGGCGAACTGGCGAAGACGGCGCCGCCGAAGACGGCCAAGCTCACGTACCCCGCGAGCGGCGTCACCAAGGCAGGGATAGCGTCAGGCTCGTCGCTCTCCACCAGCCATGGCAACACCGGCCGCACCGGCGTTTCGTTCGTGACCCCGCCGCTCACGGCAGACACCGAAGTCACGGGACCGATCGTGCTCACGCTGTGGGTGTCGAGCACGTCGGAGGACATGGACATCTTCGCGACGCTGCGCAACATCGATGCCGACGGCGAGGACGTGTGCGAGGTCGGCCAGCACGGCCAGCCGATTCCGTGCGTAACCAAGGGCTGGCTGCGCGCTTCGCATCGCAAGCTTGACCTCGCGCGCGCGCTGCCGTACCGCCCGTACCACGCGCACAACGAGCGGTTGTGGTTGCAGCCCGGCGAGGTGGTCGAGTGCCGGATCGAAGTATGGCCGACCTCCATGGTATTCAGGAAGGGGCACCGCATACGCATCGACATCCAGCCGCGCGACGGCGTCGGCAGCGCTCCTTACACGCACTATCACGGCGACTACAACGCGGGTGCCGGGAACACGATCTACGCCGGCGGCGACATGCCGTCGCATCTGCTGCTGCCGATCATCCCGGCCAAGTGACCGGAAGCTCCCTCAAAAACAAGCTGGAACCGCCGATGAACGCGGATAAAATCAAGATTAAATGCGGATTATGCGGTGTTCTTGTTTTTTCTATCGGCGTCAATCGGCGTTTATCGGCGGTTACTTGATGTTTTAGGGTTTCAAGGCAGCTGAATCTTGCCGGCGCCGCCGAGGCCGGGGAGCGCGCCGGTCCCGGCTTGCGGGATGACGATACCGGAGGCTGCCTGGCGGCGCAGATCCTGAATTTCCTTGACCGTGCGCTCGACCGCCTGCTTGGCGGCGGCCGCGTACTCGGTCACCGCGTCGGCCAGCGACGCAGCCTCGATCTCGAAGGTCACCGGCAGCGCGCCCATCGGGGTGAGTATTTGCGCTTCGCCGACATACACGGCCTTGCGGCTCGCATCCGGTGCGCCGTCGCTCTTGACCGGGGTCAGGCAGCGGATCGTGCCGACCTTGCGGTCGGTGTAGACGTCCTCGCGGTAAACTTCCGCCGCATCCATCTTCAAATCCGGTGTTCTGCCGCTTTGCTGTTGGGCCATGGTTTCCTCGTTTATTTCGGGTATCAGCGAAAGATAAGGGTAGCCGCCAATAAATTCAAGCTTCGGCGCCACGCGGGTCCCGGCCGCAATTTGACCCATATCAAGCTGCCCGGAGGAACTATCCGCTATCATTTGGTTGACGATTCCCATTCTTGTGAAGGAGTTATCCATGTATCAGCGAATTCTGGTTCCGGTGGACGGCAGCCACACTTCGACGCTGGGGCTGCAGGAAGCGGTCCGCATCGCCATCGACCAGCGCGCGCGGCTGCGGCTGGTCCACGTCGTTGACGAGACTGTGGTGGTGCAAAACTTCGAGGGCTTCATCAATACCGGCGATCTGCTCGATGCGTTGCGCGACGCCGGAAAAAAGACGATCGCGAAGGCGCTCGCGCTCGCCCGTCGGCACGACCTCAAGGCGGAAGCATCCGTGACCGAAACGATGGGCGGCCGGGTCGCGGATGTCATCGTGCGCGAGGCGAGGAAGTGGAAAGCCGACCTCATCGTGATGGGCACGCACGGCCGGCGCGGCTTCGGCCGCGTGGTGCTCGGCAGCGATGCCGAGGCGGTATTGCGCAATACCCCGGTGCCGGTGCTGATGGTGCGGTCGCCCGAACCCAGAAGCCGGGCGCGGAGAAAATAGATAACCCATTCCGTCCACAAGGGGCGAGCATGCCGTATCCGCTGCCGCCAGGCGGCGGGCTCTTTGGCTGCATGCCCCAACAGATCAAGGAAAACGAATGGCTGAGATACTGGGTTTTGACGCGTTCTCACCGAAGGAAATCGCCGAAAAAGTCCAGACCGTCGGCGTCGTCAAGGCGCACTTGCCGTCGTTGCAGACGCTGATGCTGGGAGTGCTGGCCGGCGGCTTCATCGGTCTGGGGGCGCTTTATTTCGCGCTGGTGGCCAGCGACACGCAGCTGTCGTTCGGCGTTGCGCAGGTGCTCGGCGGCGTGGCGTTTTCCCTGGGGTTGATTCTGGTGGTAGTCGGCGGCGCGGAGCTGTTCACCGGCAATAATCTGCTGGTCATGGCGTGGGCCGATGGCAAGATCACCACCGCCGAGATGCTGCGCAACTGGGCTCTGGTTTACGTTGCCAACGCGTTCGGCGCGATCGGGCTCGCCGTCGTGGTGTACCTGTCGCAGCACGCGGGCATGAACCAGGGCGCGGTCGGCGCTGCGTATCTGAAAATCGCCGCGGTCAAGACGGCGCTGCCGTTCTGGGAGGCGTTTTTCAAGGGCGTGCTGTGCAATCTGCTGGTGTGCCTCGCGGTGTGGATGGCGCTCGCCGGGCGCAGCGTGACCGACAAGGTGCTGGCGATCGTGTTCCCGATTTCCGCGTTCGTCGCGGCGGGATTCGAACACTGCGTGGCCAACATGTATTTCATCCCGCTCGCCATTTTCCTGAAAGGCGGCGTCGCCGCGCCGTCCGGCATGGAGCTGGCGTCGCTCGGTTGGGGTGGATTTGCGGGTAACCTCATACCGGTCACGCTCGGCAACATCGTCGGCGGCAGCGTGATGGTGGCGCTGGTTTACTACCTGATCTACCGGCGTGGCTTCAAGGCTCAATAATTAGAGGCGCACAGGACAAATTCCGGTCGGCCCATGGACTTGCGCGAATTCCGGCAATCGCTTGCTGCGCCGGCGCCGCCGGCGGGGCTGAGCAAACTCGTGCAGGCGTTGTGGCACGACGCCAAAGGCGACTGGAACCGCGCCCACGAAATCGTGCAGTCGGTGAAAGGCAAGGCGGGCGCAAAAGTGCACGCCTACCTGCATCGCAAGGAAGGCGATATCGACAACGCAAACTACTGGTACGACCGCGCCGGCACGGAAATGCCGAAAGCCTCGCTTGAAAAAGAATGGGAGATGCTCGTGACCGAGCTGCTGCGTCGGTAATTTAGTGATTCAGTAATTCGGTGATTCGGTGATTCGGTGATTCGGTGATTAAGGTCTTCGATAGTCCTGTCGTTCGATCACTCGATCATTTGATCAGTCCGCTTTCGCGCCGGACGCTTTGACGACTTTGCCCCACTTCGCGGCTTCCGCTTTGACGAAGTCCGCGAACTGCGCTTGCGCGAGCGCGCCGGGTGCCGCGCCCTGGTTGGCGAGGTTGTTGATCACGTCCTGCTGTTTCAGCGACTGCGCGATCTCTTCGTGGAGCCGCGTCACGATGTCTTTCGGCGTCGCCGCCGGCGCGAACGTCCCGTACCAATACTCGACGTCGTAACCGGCGACACCCGACTCGGTGACGGTAGGCACTGCGGGCAGCGTGGCGGCGCGTGTCCGCGTCGAGACCGCGATCGGCTTGACGCGGTTTATCTTGATGAAGGCCATTGCCGCGGGCAGCGACGAAAACATCACCTGCACTTGCCCGCTCGCGAGATCGGTCATCGCCGGCGGCGCGCCCTTGTACGGCACGTGCGTCCACGTCACGCCGGCCATCGCACGGAACAGCTCGCCGGAAAGATGCGTGATGGTGCCGGTGCCGGCGGACGCGACGTTGATTTCGCCGGGCTTCGCGGTGGCGAGCGCGATCAGGTCTTTGACGGTCTTGACCGGCAGCGAAGGATGGATGATGACGACCATCGGGGTCGATGCGATCAGCGCGATCGGCGCGAGGTCCTTCACCGTATCGTAGCTCAACTTGCTGTAGAGGCCCGGGTTGATCGCGATCTCGGAGGTCGAGGCGAGCACCATCGTGTAGCCGTCGGGCGCCGACCTGACTGCGGCCTCGGTGCCGATCGAGCCGCCCGCGCCCGCGCGGTTGTCGACCACTACCTGCTGGCCGAAGCGCTCGGTGAGCTTCTGCGCCATGATGCGGCCGATGACGTCTGAGCCGCCGCCGGCGGGAAACGGCACGATCAGCCGCACCGGTTTGGCCGGGAAGCTTTGCGCGAATGCCGGCGCCGCGACGGCGATCGCGAGGGCGACGATCCAGCGCGCATGCATGGCGTCAGGCCCCGAGCAATTGTTCGCGCGCGGCGTCGACATCGTCGATCACCTCGCTCAAGCGCTCGATGCCGCTTTCAACGGAGGCGACGATGCGCTCGATGCCGAGCCGCGGGCCGTCGGGATACATCATCAGCCGCACCGCGGGCGCGCTGCCGGGCATGGCCACCGCGCCGATGGTGAGGATGCCGTCCTGCTCGAGCATCTGCATTGCGACCAGCCCGGCCGCTTCGACCGCCACGAGTTTGGGCTTGGCGCCGTTGCCGCGGCTTTCGCGCGCAATCTCGAGCACGTCGTCACCCGAGATCGAAACGCCCGGCCCGCCGAGATAGGCGCGCTTCGCGCCGTATTGCTGCGCCAGCACTTCGATCAGCTGCTTGGCAAGCTCGCCCGCCTCCCTGACGGCGCGCGGGTCGAAGTTTCTGAGCGCGTTGCCGACGCCGACGTACTGCCCGGCCTGCGCTTCGAGCCCGAGCTCGTAGGCGCGAGAGCCGATTTCGGTGACGAGATCCTTGCGCCCGACCAGCACGCCGGCGCGCGGGCCGGCGACGTGCTTGTCCGCCGAGCACACCGCGAGATCGACGTCGCCGACCTGGTAGGTGCGCGGCTCGTCGAAGAACGCGATGCGCGAAGCCATATGCGCGTCGTCGACGTAAACCAGCGTGTGCGCCGCGCGCGGCAGCGCGAGGGCGCGCTTGAAGTCTGCAAACGGAATATGGCGCTTCGATGCGCTGATCGGGGTGATCAGCAACAGCCGCGGCGCGGAGCCAGTGTGCCATGCCTTTTCAAGCTCGGCGTAGGCATGAAATTCCGTGAGCTCGGCACCGGCCATTGCAATCGGGCGCACCGTGGACGGGTGGGACACGCCGCCCGCGGGGGCGAACGCGAACACGCGGTCGTCGCGCTTCAGCAGCGTCGTCAACGCGATGAAGTTCGCCGCCGACACGCGATTCAGGATCAACGCGCTGTGCTTCGCCGGGTCGCCGCCCATGTGCTTCAGCGCGAGCGGTTCGGTCTTGCCTTCGAAGCGTTCGAAAAACGGCACGTGGCTGGTGAGATGCGGCACGTCGGCGGCGGTGATTCCGCTGCCGCGGTTCATGCCCGAGAGATCATAGACACTGTCCTTGCCTTTGCTGCGCACGCGCTCGCCGACGATCTGCCGCGCGCGCAACATGCGCCGCACCTCCTCGTCGGTGCTTTTGAGGATGGTACCGCGCGCGTAGCGCACGATGGGGTCGAGCGGGTTGCCGAAGCGGTCGGTTTGCGGGGTGTCGGCGTCGTCCATGGCGGGGTTTCCGGGATATCGTTGCGGCAGGAGGCTCGATGATAGGCGCGGGATGGAGCGCGGGTCAAGAAAATGGAAAGCTGCGGTGGAAGGCATGCGCAAACGGAGTGCAATCCCGCTAAACTATCTCGCTAGGCGTGGATAAGGCACGCATGGCGAAGACACTCAACATCATCGGTTGCGGCCGGGCGGGTCGCACGCTCGCGACGCTGTGGGCGCGAAGCCGCGCGTTTGAAATCGGCGACGTGCTTGACCGCACGCTCGAGAAAAGCGCCGACGCGGTCGCGTTCATTGGCAGCGGGCGCGCGGCCGGCGGCGTTGCCGGGATGCGCGGCGCTGACGCGTGGATGCTGACTCCGCCCGATGATCAGATTGTGGCGTGTTGCGCGGCGCTCGCGCAAAGCGGTCTGCTCATGCCCGGCAACATCGTGTTTCATTGCAGCGGGGCGCTGCCGGCGAGCGACCTCGCTCCCGCCGCGGCACGCGGCGCAGCGGTGGCCAGCGTGCATCCGTTGAAAAGCTTCGCCGACCCGGCCATCGCAGCCCGGACATTCAGCGGCACCTATTGCGCCGCGGATGGCGATCCTGCGGCGCTCGCCGTGTTGCGCACGGCGTTCGAGCGCATCGGTGGAATCGTGTCCGACATCGATCCCGGCTTCAAGACGGTCTATCACGCAGCGAGCGTGATCGTGTGCAATTACCTGACGGCGCTGCTCGAGACCGGGGTGCGCTGTTACGAGAAGGCGGGGTTCACGCGCGACGACGCGCTGCGCATGATGGAGCCATTGGTGCGCGAGACGCTCGACAACGTGTTCAAGCTTGGGACGGTCAAGGCGCTCACCGGGCCGATCGCGCGCGGCGACCACGCCGTGGTCGCGCGCCAGGTCGAGGCGCTTGCCGCGTGGGAGCCCCGCATCGCGGCGTTATACAAAGGGCTCGGCGCAGTCGCGGTAGAACTCGCGCGCGCGCAGGGCAAGGCCGATGCCGGCGCGCTGGCCGCGATCGAGCGGGTGTTTTCGGGTAACAGCCGATAGCGTCCGCGCCTGAAAACTTCCGCATAAGATTAAATTGCGCGCGGTCTTTACTTGGAGCAGGTGCCTGGCGTAACGTTGGCCGATGCCGCTTAAGACCCTCAACCACGAACACGCAGCGCCGCGCAAAGGCCGCGGCGCGGGCATCAACCCGGAAGGGCGCTTCGAGAAGGTCGCGCGCGAGGCGTTCGACGATGGCTGGTCGCAGCCGCCTGCTGCGGGAGAGGCGAGAGGCGAGAGGGGGGAGGTGGATGGACCGCTACCGCCGCTCAAGACTTACGTGACTGTTGAGTACGCGAAATCGATCATCTCGCGCAACGATTCGCCCGACATCCCTTTCACGCAGTCAATTAATCCGTACCGCGGCTGCGAACATGGTTGTGTGTACTGCTATGCTCGTCCCAGCCACGCTTATCTGAATCTGTCGCCGGGCGTCGATTTCGAAACCCGGCTGTTCGCCAAAGTGAACGCAGCGGAACTTTTGCGGGCGGAGCTCGCCAGGCCCGGCTACGAATGCGACGTGATTTCGCTCGGCGCCAACACCGATCCGTATCAGCCGATCGAGCGGGAATACAGGATCACGCGCGGCATCCTCGAAGCGCTTGCCGATTGCGAGCATCCGATGGGCATCGTCACCAAGAACGCCATGATCGAGCGCGACATCGATATCCTCGCGCCGATGGCGGAAAAGAACCTCGTCAACGTGTACATCTCGCTCAACAACCTCGACCACGATCTCGCGCGCAGGCTCGAGCCGCGCTGCTCGGCGCCGTCACGCCGGCTCGAAGCGATGCGGCGCCTCTCCGCCGCCGGCATCCCGACCGGCGTGATCGTCGCGCCGGTGATCCCGTTCCTGACCGACCACCAGATCGAGCCGGTGCTCGAGGCTGCATATGCCGCCGGCGCGCGCAGCGCCGGTTACGTCCTGATGCGGCTGCCGTGGGAAGTGAAGGACTTGTTCAAAAACTGGCTCGAGACGCACTATCCGCTGAAAGCGAAGCACGTGATGAGCCGCGTGCACCAGATGCGCGGCGGGCGTGACAATGATCCGAATTTCGGCAGCCGCATGCGCGGCAGCGGCGAGCTCGCGGATCTCTTGCGCAAACGATTTGACATAGCATGCGAGCGGCTCGGCTTCAACAGCGAGCGGCGCAACCGCTCGCTGGACACCACGCGCTTCAAGCCGCCCGGACGTGCCGCGCAGTTGAACCTGTTTTGAACGCCTCGACGGAGGCGCACCAGAAGGGGGAGGAGACGATGAAGCGCAAAACGGTACTGGTCTTGACGGGGGCCCGCCCGGTGGCGATGGGAATTACCGGGGAAATCCAAGGGATGTTCAGAGCCGAAATATTTGAATCTTGAGCGGCGCGCAGAACTACTTTACCGCCATTACTTTAGTCCAGCTTCGCGCCGGACATCTTCACCAATTTGGCCCATTTCGGCAGCTCGGCGCGTATCAGTTGGGTAAACTGCTCGGGCGTGTTGCCGACCGGCTCCAATCCCTGCGCGAGCAGTTGCTCTTTCGTGGCGGCGTTGTTGAGGCCCTTGACCAGCGCTGCGTTCAGCTTGGCGACGATCTGCCGCGGTGTTGCCGCCGGCGCAACCAGACCGAACCAGGTGCTGATTTCGAAACCCGGCAGCACGGTCTCGGCAACGGTGGGCAGATCCGGCAGCAGATTCGAGCGCTGCGTGCCGGTCTGCGCGAGCGCGCGCAGTCTCCCCGCTTTAATCAGCGGAATCGAAGTCAGCAGACTGTTGAACATGAAGTCGAGGTGGCCGCCGAGCAGGTCGACCATCGCCACTGCGGCGCCCTTGTACGGCACGTGCAGCACTTCGATTCCTGCCATGCTTCTGAACAATTCCACGCCGAGGTGTGTGACTGAACCGCTGCCTGCGGAGCCGAAGCGGAGCTGGCCGGGCTTCTCTTTGGCGAGCGCGATGAATTCCTTGATGGATTTCGCGGGAACCGACGGATGCACGACCAGCGCGTAGGAGACGGCTGCGATCGTGCTGACCGGCGCGAAGTCCCTGAGCGTGTTGTACGGGATTTTCGGATAGAGCGCGGGCGTAATGCAGAGAGTCGCCGCGCTGCCCATCAGCAGCGTATAGCCGTCGGGCGCGGACTTCGCGACATAGTCTGTGCCGATGGTCCCGCTGGCGCCGGTGCGGTTATCGACCACTACCGTCTGGCCGAGCGCTTCGGTGATTTTTTGCGCGGCGAGCCGCGCAGAATAGTCGATCGGTCCGCCGGGACTCGAGCCGACGATCATGCGGATGGGCTTGGCCGGATACTCTTGCGCGCTGGTGCCGGTCGGGCTGGCCGCGAGCGCAAGCGCAGTGGCCGCGCTGCAGATCGACCAAGTCATAGAGATCACTGCGTCGCCTGCCGTTTCAGGAATGCGGCTGTTTCCGCCGCGCAGCGCTCGGGCGCAAGCACATTAATGCCGTGGCCGTAGCCCTCGAACATCACGAGCTTTGCATTTGGCAGCCGTTTTTGCACGTCCTCCATCTGGTCTTTGCGCGCGAGCGGGCTGTTTTCGCCCGTCAGGATCAGAATCGGCAGCGTCAACTCGGCAAGCCGCGTCATCATGTCGCCGCCGGCCGCCATCAGGTGGTGGGCGATTGCCACATGCTTGGGCACCTTGTCCATCTCGCGCACGTACCAGTCCTGTATTGCTTGCGACGCTTTCGCGAGATCGAGCCGGTACGCGAGCGTCATGCGCGACCAGCCGCCGACGCCGAGTTTTTCGATCGCTGTCGCGTGATCGGGCTCGCCGACGTTGTAAGTCTGTACGACCGCGTCAGGCAGCTTGAACGGCGTATTGCACAGCACCAGCGAACGCAGCCGGTCCGGATGCGCGAGCGCCGTCGCAATGCCGACGATGCCGCCGGAGGATTCGCCGATCCAATGTGCGCGCTCGATGCCGAGCTTGTCCATCAGTCCCAGCGCGTCGCCGATCAGCAGCCCGGCGTTGTAGGGCGCGCCGGGTTGTGGCGCGGTAGTGGCGCCGCAGCCGCGCGAATTGAAGCGCAGCACGCGATAGTCGCGGGCGAGCGCCGGCACCCAGCCGCGCCAGAAATCCATGTTGCGGCAGTAGCCATGATGGAACAGGATGGTTTCCGGCTCGCCCTTTCGCCACGGCTCGGTATAGTCCGAGACTTGGTACTCGATTTCGATGTTGCCCACCCGCACTTTCGGCACCGGTATGGCCATTTTCTTCCTTCTGCCGCAGACAATTCCGCGCTGAATTATACTGGTTGGATGGCAAACGAAGTTCTGCTTTACGTCGGCGAGGCGCTCGGCAAGTACGGTTTTCCGAACGGGCACCCGTTCGGGCCTGATCGCCAGGATGCGTTCTGGAAGGAAACTCTCAAGCAGCGCCTCGACAAGCGGGCGCAGCTCGCTGCGCCGCGCCCGGCGTCGCGCGCCGAACTCGAACGCTTTCACGCCGCGGATTATGTGGATCGCGTCGACCAGCTGTCGGAACTCGGCCATGGCTCGATTGACTACGGCGACACGCCGGCGTATCCGGGCGTCTACGATGCATCGTCGGCGGTGGTGGGCGCGGCGCTCGAAGGGCTCGAGCGCGTCATGAGCGGCGAGAGCTATCGCACGTTCCAGCCGATCGGCGGGCTGCACCACGCGCGGCGCGGCAGCGGCGCCGGCTTCTGCGTGTTCAACGATTGCGGCGTCGTGATCGACACGCTGCGGCTGAAATTCGGCGTCAAGCGCATCGCGTATGTCGACATCGACGTGCATCACGGCGACGGGCTTTACTATCCGTACGAAAGCGATCCGGATCTGATCGTCGCCGACATTCACGAGGACGGCATGTTTCTGTATCCGGGCACCGGCGGTGAGGAAGAGCGCGGCAAGGGCGAAGCCGAGGGCGCCAAGCTCAATATTCCCATGCAGCCGGGCGCCGGCGACCGGCAGTTCATCGAGGAATGGGAGCGCGTCGTCGATTTTCTCGGACGCCACCGGCCCGAGTTCATCATCTTCCAGTGCGGCGCCGACAGCCTCGCCGGCGATCCGCTCGCGCATCTCAAGTATTCGCCGGCGGCGCACGCGCACGCGGCACACAGTTTGTGCCAGCTCGCCAACGAAATCGCGCAGGGCCGCATCATGGGTTTCGGCGGCGGCGGTTACAACCGCAGCAACCTGGCGCTGGCGTGGAATGCGGTGCTGAAGGAGTTCATTCAGGGTTCCGAGCGCTGACCACACGGTCGCCGCTCCCGGCCTTCCACCGAGGAATTCCCTGAATGGTTCGGGCCGTTACCGGCGTCCCTTCGACTAACTCAGGACAGGCTTGGCGACCAATTCGGTTTCAGCCAAGCAGCCCCAGCACGCGGGAGGATGCGGCGATCTGACCGCTGTGCAGGAAGCGCTCGTGGTTCTTGTCGACGTGCTCCAGATCGTAGCGGTAGCTGACCATCATTCCGAACGACTGGCGCATGCCGCGCTCGGAAGTATCCGCGAGCCACAGCAAACGGTGGACGCGGGCGCCGTTGTTGAGATGGAAGTTCGCCACCGGGTCGAGCGGCTGGCCACCGGATTTTTCCTTGAGCAGATAATGCGCGCACAGCTTTTCGAGCGGCGCGTGCAGCGCTTCACCGAGCCGCGCGTCGCCCGCCCAGTCGGGGCGTGCCAGCGCGGCGGCGAGCGTAACCTCGCCCGCACCGGTGCCGAGCGCCTGGGCAAGCCTGGCCGCGTGGGCGGTCGCCAGCGGCAGCGCGCCGTCAGCCGCCGCCCGCTCGAGCCATTTGCGGAATCCGGGTAATGGCGACAGCGTCGCGAACACCTTGAGCTGCGGCAAATCGCGGCGCAAGTCGTCGATCACGCGCTTCAGCAGCAGATTGCCGAAGCTGATGCCGCGCAATCCGCGCTGCGTGTTCGAGATCGAGTAGAAGATCGCGGTATCGGCGGTCCGCGGGTCGTGCACCGGCGCGTTCTGGTCGAGCAGCAGCTGCACGCTTGCCGGCACCCCCTTCAAAAGCGCGATTTCGACGAAGATCAGCGGCTCATTCGGCATGCGCGGATGGAAAAACGCGTAGCAGCGGCGATCGGTGTCGAGGCGGTTCCTGAGATCGTTCCACGACTCGATCGGATGCACCGCTTCGTACGCCATCAGCTTCTCGAGGATCAGCGCCGGCGATTGCCACGAGATGCGCTCGAGTTCCAGAAACCCGGGGTCGAACCAGCTTGCGAGCAGCCCGTCGAGTTCGACCTTGAGCACCTCGAGCGACGATTCCTGCGGCAGCAGCCCGAGCAGGTCGTAACGCAGATCCACCAGGAACTTGACGCCTTCGGGCAGCAGGTTGAACTGCGTGAAAAAACGCGCCCGCGGCGCATCGAGCGCGATTCGCAGTTGCGCCTCGGCGCGGCTCAGTTCCGTGTCGCTCGCTGCGCTCTGCATCGCGTTGAGCGCGGCGTCGAGCGCAGCGCGGTCGGGCGCGAACTCATGCGTGATCAGGCTCAGGGCGGTCGCGCGCTGCGCCAGGTCCGCGGCGCGGTAGATCGCCGCGATCTTCTCGGCGCGGGCGCGGGCCGAGAACTCGCCGCCGCGCTGCGCGCGGGAGTCCGCGAGCAATTCGCGCAGCTGCGCGACGAGACCGGTATGCGCGCGGTCGGCCGCGCGCCCGCCGCGGGCGGCCAGCAGCGATCCTGCCAGCCGTTGCCACCAATGGCGCAATCGCCCGAGCGCAGTGAGCGGGGGGGTGCTGTCGGCGGCGCGTTCCATGGCGGGTTTCAAAAACCTTTGATCAGTATCGGTATTTTTAACTTAAAGCAGCGCCATAACGCAAGAGTCTTGCGGGTCTTTTCGCCGCGTTCATGCGCGGGCTGGCAGGAGCGTCGCGGGCCGGCATGCGCCGGATAAGCGGTTTGTCAATAATGCAAGAATGAACACCGAGGGGCCGTTTTTTGCAATTGCCAAATAAAAAGCCCGCTGTTATGTTGCAATAAGGCCAGCACGACACATTCAGGATGATCCGCAAGCCGGATCGGGAAAGCTTGCGAAAACAACGCGAAGCGTCGTCGCCTGTGCCGAAGTAAGGCCAGTTTTCGCCGCAGCGGCGGTTCGCACGCGGCAAGGGGGGCGGGGATACCAGCATGCAGCTGCTACCGGTCTTGGTATTGAACGGCCTGGTGTGGGGCCTGATCGTGGCGCTGATCGCGCTCGGGCTGTCGATCATCTTCGGCCTCCTCGATTTCGTCAACGTCGCCCACGGCGACTTCTTCATGGTCGGCGCGGTGCTGGCATGGGTGATCATAGACGTCACCGGGAATTTCTGGATTGCGTTTGCGATCGTGCCCGTGATCGGACTCATTGCTGGAGGCCTGATCGAGCGCGGCGTGCTGAAGCCCATCGAGAATGATGCCTCGCTCTCGATCGTCGCCTCGTTCGGCCTGTCGCTGATCCTGCAGGAAGGCGTGCGTGCGACTTATGGCGCGACACCCAAGCGCATACTCGACCCGATCGGCGGCATCACGATCCCGGTTTTCGGTTTCGACTACGAGGTCTACCGGTTGCTGGCGGCGGGCATTTCGTTGATCGCGATCACCGGATTTTTCCTGTTTCTGCACCGGACCAGGTTCGGCACCTGGATGCGCGCCGTGCGCCAGGACCGCGAAACCGCGATTGCCATGGGCGTGCCGTCGGATCGCGTTTTCATGGTCACGTTCGGCCTGGGCACCGCACTTGCGATGCTCGGCGGCGTGGTCGCAGCACCCCTGACCTCGGTCGAATTCCGGCTTGGCCTCGATGTGCTGCCGCTCTGCTTCATCGCGGTGATCATCGGCGGGCTCGGCAACCTCCCCGGCACCGCCGCCGCGGCGATCCTGCTGTCGGTGCTGGAAGGCATGATTACCAGCGTCGTGGAACCCACCACCGCGCGCATCATTTCGCTGGTGCTGATGAGCGTGGTGCTGCTGGTGCGCCCGCAAGGCATTTTCAGCCGCGCCTGAAGCGATGAACGCGACGCCTCTTCCGCTGGTGTCCTCTGCGCCGACCTGGATCGGGCCGGCGGCGCTCGCTGTGGCCGGCCTCGCTGCGCCGTTCGCCATGGTCGACTACCAACTGATCTTCGTCGCCGAAATCCTGATTTGGGGCCTGTTCGCGCTCTCCTTCGGGCTGGTCTACGGCTTCGGCGGCATGCTGTCGTTCGCGCAGGCGCTTTATTTCGGCGCCGGTTGTTACGGCTTCAACCTTGCCACATTCAAGTATGCGCTCGGCACCTGGGGCGCGCTGGCGAGCGGCGTGGCGGCGGCGATGCTGTTCGCGATCCCCACCGGCTACATCGCGACGCGCGTGCGGCAGCATCATTTCCTGATCGTGACCGTGATTCTCTCGGTGCTGACCTCGGCGGTGCTCACTTCGGGTCACTGGCGGTGGATCGCCGGGCCGTATGTGACGCGCTCGCTGCCGTTCGTGCCCGCCGTGCCGCTGGGTCCGTTCGAATTCAGCTTCGGCGACGAAATCGTCGCCTACTATTTCACCATCGCGCTGGTCGCGCTGGCGGTAGCGCTGGCGTGGCGCGTGGTGAGTTCGCCGTTCGGCCGCGCCTTGCGCGCGATCGGCGACAACGAGCAGCGCTCGGCGCTGATCGGGCTCAATGTCAATTTTTTGCGCTGGATGATGTTCGTGTTCGCCGCCGGCGTGGCCGGCCTTGCCGGCACGCTCTACACGCTGCTCGCGCGCTACACCAATCTCGAGTTCTTCGAATGGACGTATTCCGGCAAGGCGGTGGTCGCCGCGATCCTCGGCGGCGCGAGCTCGCTGGCCGGACCGTTTGCGGGCATGGCCTTTTATCTGGTGATGGCCGAGCATCTGTCGCGCTATTTCCAGCAGTTCACCATCGTGTTCGGCGTGCTGTTGCTGATCGTGATCCGTTTTACGCCGGATGGGCTGTACGTCACCGTCGCGCGCCGGTTGCGCGAGGAACTCAACCGCCGCTTGCGCGGTGGTCCGACCTTGTAGGCAAACAACCGTGCCGCCGACTCCGCCCGCCGCCACCCGCGACCCGTTGCCGTTCATCGCCGGCCTCGTTGCGGCGATGTTCCTGCTGGTCGCGCCGTGGTTGCTGCCCAAGTTCGTGCCGGATTTCTGGGTCAGCATCATCGCCGAGATGCTGATCTGGGGCTTGTTCGCCTCCAGCGCCAACCTGCTGCTCGGCTACACCGGGCTGCTCTCGTTCGGGCAAAGCCTGTACTTCGGGTTCGGCGCCTATGGCGTCGCCTTCGCCATCCACAGTTTCAAGCTCGGCGTGGTGCCGGCGTTTTTCATCGGGGTCGCGGCGGCCACCGTGGTCGCCGCGATCGCGGGATTTTTCGCGGTGCGCCTTACCTGGCATTATTTCGCGATCATCACCGTGGTGTTCTCGCTGATCTTCTACCTGATCGCGGTCGGCTGGAAGACGGTGACCGGCGGCGACGACGGGATGTCGTTCGCGCTGCCGCCGCTCGCGCAGGTCGGCGATGTCGAGCTCACGCTGCTCGACGCGACGTTCCAGTACTACTTCATCCTCGCGATCGTCGCGGCGTGTTTTTTCCTGCAGTGGCTGCTGCTCAGGAGCCCGCTCGGCATGGCGTTCAAGGCGGTGCGCGAGAACGCCACCCGCGCCGGGTTGATCGGGTTCAACCCGTACCTGATACGCCTGATCTCGTTCATCCTCTCGGGGCTGCTCGCCGGCGCCGCCGGAGCGCTGTTCGCGCTGTTCTCGCGCTACGCTTCGGCCCACTACATGTACTGGACGGTGTCCGGCGAGGCGGTGATCTGGACCATCGTCGGCGGCACCGGCACGCTGTTCGGTCCGATAGTCGGCGCCGCGGTGTTGACGATCATGCGCGAAGAGCTGTCGACCGTGTGGGAGCACTACCTGATCGTCGTCGGCGTAATCGTGATCCTGATGGTGACCTTCGCGCCGAAGGGCATCCTCGGCAGCATCGCGGCGTGGCGCACGGCGCGCCGCGCCGCGCCGGGCGATCCCGCAGCCGCTGACGGGAAAGGAACGCAGACGTGAGCGGGGCGATCCTGTCGGTGCGCGGACTGACCAGGAAATTCGGCGGCCTGACCGCGGTCAACAACGTCGATTTCGACCTGCCGGCCGGCGAGCTGCATGCGATCATCGGGCCGAACGGCGCCGGCAAGACCACGTTTTTCAACCTGGTGTCGGGATTCCTGTCGCCCAACGCCGGGCGCGTGGTGTTCGACGGTCAGGACATCACCGGCATGCCGACTCATCGCATCAGCCAACTCGGCGTGGCGCGCACGCTGCAGGTCAAAAGCGTGTTCAACGGGCTGTCGGTCTACGACAATGTGTGGATTGCTGCGCACTCGCGCCACCGGTTTCTGCACCCGTTGAAGGCGGCGCGCTCGTTCGGCGCGACGGCCGACGCCGCGGCGCAGGCGCTCGCTACGGTGGAGCTCACCAGCCGCGCCGGGGAGCTCGCCGGCAACCTGGCCTACGGCGATGTCGCGCTGCTCGAGATCGCGATCGCCGTCGCGATGAAACCGAAGCTGCTGTTGCTCGACGAGCCGGTCGCCGGCATGAGCCCGGAAGAAACGCAGCGCACCGTGCGCAAGATCAAGGAGCTCGCGCAAAGCGTGAACATCCTGCTGATCGAGCACGACATGGAAGCCGTGTTCGGGATCGCCGACCGCATCACGGTCATGACCCAGGGCGCGGTGCTGTGCCAGGGCACGGCCAGGGAGATCGCGCACGATCCGCGGGTGCAGGAAGCCTATCTCGGCGTGCCGGAGGACGACTGAAATGCTGGAGCTGAAAGGCGTCACCGCGCACTACGGCAAAAGCCGGGTGCTGCAGGGCGTCGACCTCGAAGTCAGGGACGGCGAGGCGGTCGCGCTGCTCGGGCGCAACGGCGTGGGCAAGACCACCACGCTGCGCGCGATCATGCGGCTCACGCCGCCGAGCGGTGGCGAGATTGCGTTCAATGACAGGCGCCTGGCCGAGGTGCGCGCCCACGACATTGCCGCGCTCGGAATCGGTTACGTGCCGCAGGGACGGCATATTTTCCCGCGTCTCACGGTACTGGAAAATCTGTGCATCGGGCTCGCCGAGCCGCCCGCCGCCGGGGAGCTCGAATACGTCTATACCCACTTCCCGGTGCTGCTGGAGCGCATGCACCAATTCGGCGGCACGCTCTCCGGCGGCGAGCAGCAGCAACTGGCAATTGCGCGCTGCTTGGTGATGCGCCCGCGGCTGCTGCTGCTGGACGAGCCGACCGAGGGCATCATGCCGATACTGGTCAACACATTGCGCAAGGAAATCAAGGCCATCAATCAGACCGGGGTGTCGATCCTGCTGGTCGAGCAGAACGTGCGCACTGCACTGGAACTGTGTACCCGCGTATACTTTATGGAGAAAGGCCGGATCAGCTTCGAGTGCACAGCCGCCCAGGCCAAGGCCGATCCGGAGCTCGTTCACCGCTACCTCGGCGTCTCGCACGCGTGAGGCGCGCGGCCACAATAAAAACCGTGCGGCCGCTGCGGTTACTGAGGCACCATTTTGTTCACCAAAGGAGGGCAACATGTCGTACACCCGTCGCGATTTTCTGAAAGCATCCGCAGTCGGCAGCGCGCTCGCCGCACACCCCGGATTGTTGCAGGCTGCCGCCGCCAAACCCAAAGGCGTGCCGATCGTCATCGGCCACCAGTGCGATCTCACCGGCGGCTTTTCGTCGTGGGGCTACTGGTGCGACAAGGCGGCGCGCGCCGCGATCCAGCACATCAACGAGTCCGGCGGCATCGCCGGCCGCCCGGTCGAATACATAGTGGAAGACACCGAATCCAATCCGCCGACCGGCGCGCGCAAATTCCGCTCGCTGGTCCAGCGCAACAAAGCCGACTTCGTCGTCGGCTCGGTGCACTCGGGCGTGTGCCTTGCCACCACCGCGATCGCCAAGGAGCTCAAGACCATCTATATCCCGCAGGCGATGGCCGAGGAGATGACCGGCACCCAGGGCAACCGCTACGTGTTCCGCGTCGGCTCCGACACCTATTCGCAGGCGATCGCCGGCGCGCCGTGGGCGTTCGAGAATCTTGGCAAGAACTGGACCTTCATTTTCGCCGACTACGGCTGGGGCTGGAGCCATTTCAATGAGCACAAGAAGGTGCTCGAGCCGTTGGGCGCCAGGATCGCCAACCCGATCGCGGTGCCGCTCGATGCCAAGGACCTGCTGCCGTACCTCACCAAAGTGCCGGCGGACACCCAGGTGCTCTACTCGATCTTCTTCGGCGCGCAATCGACCGCCTATTACACGCAGACAAAATCGATGGGCTACGACCAGAAGATGAACCGCTACTCCGTGGTCTGCACCCATGAAGCGATTTCGCCGAAGGACCTGGGCGGAGCGTCGGAAGGGGTGTACCTGCTCGAGTATCACCCGCGCCAGTTGCGCTACAAGGACACGCCGCACAACAAGCGCTTCCGCGATCTGATGGACATCGATCCGGTCGACGGCAAGGAGAAGACCTCCAACCGCATCGTCGCGGGCAGCCACCACTGGGCGGTCTGGGAGAGCATGTTCTTCATCCAGAAAGCGGTCGAGAAAGGCGGCTGGCAGGCGAAGCAGGACAATCTCAAGTTCGTCCAGGCGCTGGAAGGCATGCGCGTGCCGGAGTCGTTCGAGCATCCGCAGGGCTCGAAGTACATCCGTGCCGCCGATCACAAAGCCGTGATCGACTTCAAGATGAGCCGCATCGAGAAAGGCGAGATCGTGGTGAAGCACCCGGTGTTTGCGACGCAGATCGAAAAAGCGTTCGCGCCGCGCATCGACTTCACCAAGGAAGCGATTGCGTAAGCGCGGCCTCCGGTACCGACAGGAGCGACCATGAGCGCGTATCCGGTGTTCAAGGCGGCGGCGGCGCATGTCGCTCCGGTTTTTCTCGAGCGCGAATTAACGGTCGCCAAAGCGTGCGATTTAATCCGCGAGGCAGCGCGCAACGGCGCCCAGTTGATCGCGTTTCCCGAGACCTATATCCCGGCGTTTCCGGTGTGGTCGGCACTGTGGGCGCCGATCAGGAACCACGACTTCTTCGCGCGGCTCGCCGGGCAGTCGCTGGTGCTGCCGGGACCGGAGTTGACGCAGCTGTGCGAGGCGGCGCGCAGCAACGGCATTTTCGTGTCGATCGGCATCAACGAGCGCTCGGAGGCGAGCGTCGGCTGCCTGTGGAACGCGAACCTGCTGATCGGCGACGATGGGCGGGTGCTGAACCACCACCGCAAGATCGTGCCGACCTTTTACGAGAAGCTCGTCTGGGCCAACGGCGACGGCGCGGGACTGAAAGTGTGCGACACGCGCATCGGGCGTATCGGCATGCTGATCTGCGGCGAAAATACCAATCCGCTGGCGCGCTACACGCTGATGGCGCAGGGCGAGCAGGTCCACATCTCGACTTATCCGCCGGTGTGGCCGACGCGCGAGCCGAAAGCGGGCGGCAACTACGATCTCGCCTCGGCGATCCGCATCCGCGCCGGCGCGCATTCGTTTGAAGCCAAGGCGTTCAACATCGTGTCGTCCGGTTTCATGGACGGGAAAATGCGCGACACATTGGTCAGGATCGATCCGGCGGCGGCCGCTGTGCTCGACAACACGCCACGCAGCGTCTCGGTGGTGGTCGGCCCGTCGGGCGAGCCGGTGAGCGACATGCTGCGCGACGAGGAAGGCATCCTGTATCACGAGATCGACATCAACCAGTGCGTCGAGCCCAAGCAGTTTCACGATGTCGTCGGCTACTACAACCGATTTGATATCTTCGATCTGCGGGTGAATCGCGCGCGGCTCATGCCGATCGCGTTCGATGAGCGGAAATCCGGCGTCGAAACAACCGCGCCGGAGGAGCCGGCAACGGCGACGGCGAACGAACGGGTGGTGAGGTTTCGCTCATGATGCGCTGGCTGGGAACCTCCGGCGGCAGGTGGAGCGCGCTCGGCGCGGCGTTGCTCGCGCTGATGCTCGCGCTGCCGCTCGCGTTGTTCGCGCTGGTGTCGTACCACAAGCTTGGATTCATGAGCCTGTCCTGGTACGTGCCGTACGAGGAGTTCGGGCAGAGCCTTGCTTCCGGCGATATCGGCAGGATCTACAACGCGCCGCTCGCCGCGATCAACACTACCAGCGGATTCGTGATTGCGACGATGTTTACCTACACGCTCGGGCACACGCTGGTATCGATCGTCCTGGCCGTGCTGGTTCTGTTGCACATCCGGTTGCTGGCGCGACGCATGGTGTGCCAGTCCCGCGGTTTTACCGCGTCGGTGGGTGGGGCAACCGCCGGCGTGTTTGCCACGACGGCTGCGGCGAGCAGCACCGCGCTCACCGGCTGCTGCGCCTCCGGCATGGCGGGTGGCATGATCGCGCTCGCCGGCGCCGGCAGCGTTGCGGGGGTCTGGTTAAGCGACGCTGCGACCTATGCGCAAGCGTTGCTGGTCGTCGGCCTGGCGGTGGCGTTCCTGATTGTCAACCGCAGACAGCCTTCGAGCGTCGGCTAAACCCGTTTCGCCGCAACGCGATTTCGCCCGATCGACAAGTGAAGTCGGGAGCCTGCAGAGCGTTGCACGGCGCAGCCATCAGTCTTCCTTGACGAAGTCGTGCTGGCCGATGCCCTGGATCAGCAGGAAGCGGCAGGTCGTCGTGCCGGGATTCGACACATGGTGCGCGGTGGGGGGCGTCACGGTTGCCGTCTGGCCGACACCGACGTCGTGGCGCGCGGGCGGGTTGCGCGTTTCCACCACGACTTTGCCTTCCAGCGCGTAATAGTAATCAGCGACGCTGGTGTGATGGTGCCAGGGTATGAACTCGCCGGGGTCGAGCGTGTACTCGCGTACCAGCACGTCGGCGCCTTTGGCCACGACGTGGATGCGGCGGACTTTGTAGGGTTGCGGATGTTGGCTCATGGCACGCCTCATTCGGGTTTGATGCCCGCGTCCTGCACGATTTTCCGGAACTTCGCGACCTCGGCACGCACGTGCGCATCGAATCCCTCCGGCGTCGTGGGCGCCGGCTCGGCGCCGAGCGCGAGCAGCCGTTCCTTGACGTCCGGCAGTTGCAGGATGCGCGCGATCTCGCCGCTCAATCTGGCGAGCAACGCTTTCGGCGTTTTCGCCGGCGCGAGAATTCCGAACCAGGGATCGAACACGTAACCCGGCACGCCGGCTTCGGCGACGGTCGGCACATCGGGCTGGGCCGCCGAACGTTTTCCGGTCGAGGCGGCGAGCGCCAGCAGCTTGCCGTCGCGGCTGAGCGCCAGCGTGTTGACCACCGGCGAGAAGTTGAACTGCACGCTGCCTGAGATCACCGCCGTTACCGCTTCGGGTATGCCTTTGTATGGTACGTGCACCGCCTGGATGCCGGCCAGCGTCTTGAACAGCTCGCCCGCGAGGTGGTTGGCGCTGCCGACGCCGGGCGAGGAGAAGTTGAGCTGTCCCGGCCTGGCTTTGGCGAGCGCGATCAGCTCTTTCACCGATTTCACGCCGAGCGCGGGCGCCACGACGAGGATGCTCGGCACATTTGCGACGCGGCTGATTCCCGCGAAATCCCTGAGCGTGTCGTAGGGCAGCTTGGTGAACATCGCCGCGGTCGCGGCGTGGCCCGCTGACACCATCAGCAGCGTGTAGCCATCCGGCGTGGCGGTTGCCACCGTGGTCGAGGCGCTGATGCCGCCCGCGCCGGGGCGGTTGTCGACCACCACCTGCTGGCCCCATGCCTCGGCCATTTTCTGGCCGACGGTGCGTGCCAGCACGTCGGTCGTGCTGCCGGCGGAAAAGCCGATCAGCATGCGGATCGGTTTGGTCGGATAGCTTTGGGCGAGGGCGCCGCTGCACACCGGTAACAACAGCGCAGCGACGAGGGCGCCGATTGAACGGGTGCTGCGGGCGAATCTGCCGGGCATGCGGCTCTCCTGACTGTAGCCATGCAACGAGGGGTGAGACCGTATAATCGCGGCTTTGGAACCGCGAGGCAAGTATGCGTTTGAGTGTGCTCGACCAATCGCCGATCATCAGCGGGCATACGCCGGCGCAGGCGGTCGCGGAAACCATCAGTCTGGCGCAGGCGGCCGAGCAGCTCGGCTATTACCGCTACTGGCTTGCCGAGCATCATGCGCTCGCTGCGCTTGCCGATCCGTGCCCCGAAATCCTGGTGACGCGCGTCGCGGTCGCGACGTCGAAAATCCGCGTCGGCACCGGCGGCATCCTGCTGCCGTACTACAGCCCGCTCAA
>JAHFRL010000072.1 GCA_023266235.1 Betaproteobacteria bacterium | reverse complement strand
GCCGATCCGCAGGTGCGGCATCTCGAAATGGCGGTGCCGGTGCGGCACCCGGCCCTCGGTGAGATCGAGCTCGTCGGCCAGCCCTTTACGCTGACGCGCACGCCGAGCGAAATCCGCAGCGCGACGCCGGAGTGCGGCGAGCACACCGACGAAATCCTGCATGAGCTCGGCTGCCGCGACGCCGAGATCGCCGATTTGCGCAAGCGGCTCGTCGTCTGACGCCGCGCCGCCGCGAGGGCCGCAATCAGCAGCGCGCCCGCAATCCGTCGCGGTGGGGGTTATTGCCGCCCGTCGCCGAGGCGGGAACCGCCGGCGGTCTCCCGTCCCGCAACGGCGCAGGGACGACGATTATTTGAGATTGCGCAGATTGATGACCAGCATGTCGAGCTGGTCGTAAAGCAACCCATACTCGTCCTTGCCGCCCGTGAGTTCGAGGCAACGCGTCATGTGTGCAGCGAGCTCGGCGTGCGACAAGCCGGCCGTGTCGGTCAGCAGTTTTGCTATCTCGCCGAGCTGGGCGGCCTCGGCAAAAGCCTTGAGCTCCGGCAGTTTCGCGTCGATTTCCGCGCGGCTCATGTTGGTGCTGAACTTCATCGTCGAGTCGAAAGTCATGGTGATCTCCCTGCACTGTTGGCTGGCGGCGCGCGCCCGGAGCGCCATGGCGTGAGAATACGCCTGATACGCTGACGCCTTCAAGGGGTTGTTCTGCGCGGCAGTCCGGCGCGGCGGCGCGCATTCCGCTATGATTGCGCACTTTTCCATTCCGTAATCATCATGGCCCAATACGTTTACACCATGCAGCGGGTCGGCAAGGTCGTGCCGCCCAAGCGCCAGATCCTCAAGAACATTTCGCTGTCGTTCTTCCCCGGCGCCAAGATCGGCGTGCTGGGCCTGAACGGTTCGGGCAAATCGAGCCTGCTCAGGATCATGGCGGGCGAAGACCGGAACTTCGACGGCGAAGCCATCCCGATGCCCAACATGCGCATCGGTTTTCTGCCGCAGGAACCGCACCTTGATCCGGAGAAGACCGTGCGCGAGACGGTGGAGGAAGGCTTGGGCGAAACGGCCGCAGCAAAAAAGAAACTCGACGAAATCTACGCCGCCTACGCCGAACCCGACGCCGATTTCGACAAGCTTGCAGCCGATCAGGCGAAATACGAAGCGGTAATCGCGGCCGCCGGCAGCGACACGGAGCATCAGCTCGAAATCGCGGCCGATGCGCTGCGCCTCGCGCCGTGGGATGCAAAGATCGGTCCGCTGTCGGGCGGCGAGAAGCGCCGCGTCGCGTTGTGCCGCCTGCTGTTGTCCAGGCCCGACATGCTGCTGCTCGACGAGCCGACCAACCACCTCGATGCCGAGAGCGTGGAGTGGCTCGAGCAGTTCCTGCTGAAATTCCCGGGTACCGTGGTGGCGGTGACGCACGACCGCTACTTTCTCGACAACGCGGCGCAGTGGATTCTGGAGCTCGACCGCGGCCAGGGCATACCGTGGAAGGGCAACTATTCCTCGTGGCTCGAGCAAAAGGAGGCGCGCCTCGAGCAGGAAGAAGCCACCGAGTCCGCGCGCCGGAAGACCATCAAGCGGGAGCTCGAGTGGGTGCGGCAGAACGCCAAGGGCCGCCAGGCCAAGAGCAAGGCGCGGCTCGCCCGCTTCGAGGAGCTGAGTTCGTACGACTACCAGAAGCGCAACGAAACGCAGGAGATTTTCATCCCGGTGGCCGACCGCCTCGGCGACAGCGTGATCGAGTTTAACGCGGTGAGCAAAGGCTACGGCGACCGCCTGTTGATCGACGATCTCTCGTTCGCGGTGCCGCCCGGTGCGATCGTCGGCATCATCGGTCCCAACGGCGCGGGCAAGTCGACGCTGTTCCGCATGATCACCGGCAGGGAAAAGCCCACCCGCGGCAAGATAACGATCGGTTCCACGGTGAAAATGGCCGTGGTCGACCAGTCGCGCGAGGCGCTCGAAGGCGACCAGACCGTGTTCGAATACGTGTCCGGTGGTTCGGACATCCTCGCCGTCGGCAAATTCGAGATGCCGTCACGCGCTTATCTCGGCCGCTTCAACTTCAAGGGCACCGATCAGAGCAAGAAAGTGGGCAACCTCTCGGGCGGCGAGCGCGGGCGGCTGCATCTCGCCAAGACCCTGATCGCCGGCGGCAACGTGCTGCTGCTCGACGAGCCGTCCAACGACCTCGACGTGGAGACGCTGCGCGCGCTGGAAGACGCGCTGCTCGAATTCGCCGGCAGCATCCTCGTGATCTCGCACGACCGCTGGTTTCTCGACCGCATCGCGACCCACATCCTTGCCGCCGAAGGCGATTCGAAGTGGACGTTCTTCAACGGCAACTACCACGAATACGAAGCGGACAAAATAAAGCGCTTGGGCGCGGAGGGCGCGCAACCGAAGCGGATACGGTTCAAGCCGCTCAAGTAGTCAGCGCCGGCGTGACGCCGCTTCGTTGGCCGCGCCGCCGGTCGATTCGCATGGAAGGATCGCGTATATTTGCGAGGTGCCGATGGATTCGGGGAACCCTGCAGACGGCACGCTTCGAGTCGATCCGTGATGAGCAAGGAGACAGCATGGCGAGAGTAGGTGTGATCGGCGCCGGATTGATGGGCACGGCGTGCGCACGGCGCCTCATGCAGGCGGGTTTCGAGGTGCTTGTTTACGACATCGAGGAGGCGAAGCGCGCGGCGATCGCCAGGCTCGGCGCGCAGGCGGCCGCGTCGCTCGCGGAAACGGTCAGAGCGTGCGCCATGCTGGTGCTCTGTGTGTTTGACACCGGCCAGGTCGAGCAGGTGACCGAAGGCATGGACGGCGCGTGCGATACCGCCGGCGAGAACCCGCAGCCGCGGATCGTCATTTGCACCAGCACCTGCGATCCGGATCGTCTGGCGGCGCTCGCGGCTCGCGTCGAAGCGCGGGGCATCCGCTTTCTCGAGGTCCCGATTTCCGGTACGAGCCGGCAGGTCGGCGCAGGCGACGGGGTGGGGCTCGTCGGCGGAGACCGCGCGGTGATGGAACGGGCGGCGCCCGTGCTCGACGCGATCTGCCTGCGCCGCTATTTTCTGGGCGGCGCAGGCAACGGCTCGCGCGCCAAGCTGGCGGTGAATTTGATCCTGGGCCTCAACCGCGCCGCGCTCGCCGAGGGGCTCGTGTTTGCGGAGCGCCTTGGCCTGGATCGCGAAGCCTTCCTCGATGTTGCGCGCGGATCGGCCGCTTACTCGCAGGTGATGGACGTCAAAGGGCAGCTCATGGCGCGGCGCGAATTCAGCAATCCGCAGAGTCGCGTGGACCAGAGCCTGAAGGATTTTCATCTCATGCTGGAGCAGGCGCGCGAGGCAGGCCAGGAGTTGCCCTTCGCGGCCGTATACGCCAGGATGCTGGATGATTGCATACGGCAGGGCGAGGGCGAGTGGGACAATGCCGCCATCGTCGAAGCGATTGCACGGCGCCGGACTTCCTGAATGGAAGCAAGGAATGGCCGCCGTGTTTTGCCGGGCTGTCGCGGCAGCCGCGCCGCGCAGAGGTTTAGCGGGAGGAATTTTCGCGTGCCCAAATATCCCATAGTCCTGGCGATTCTGGCGGTGTCGGGTTTTTCACCCGATCCCGCGCGGGCCCAGAGCTACCCCGCGAAACCGGTACGCTTCGTCGTGCCGTTTCCGGCGGGCGGGGGCGCCGATATATTCGCGCGCCTGATCGGCCGCAAGCTCGGCGAGAACCTGGGGCAATCGCTGGTGGTGGACAACCGCGCAGGCGCGTCCGGCATCATCGGCTGCGAAATGGTTGCGCGGTCCGCGCCTGACGGCTACACGCTGCTGATGGGGACGACCGGCACGCATACGACGAATCCGGCCGTGTTTTCCAAGCTGCCGTATGATCCGGTCAGGGATTTTGCGCCGATCTCCCTCGTTGCGGAATCGCCGTTCGTGCTCCTGGTTCATCCGTCGCTGCCCGTGACCAACGTAAAGGGGCTGATCCAGCTTGCCAAGTCGCGTCCGGGCGAGCTGACTTATGCGTCATCCGGCGTCGGCAGCTCGTCGCATTTCGGCTTCGAGCTGTTCAACTCGATGGCCGGGATCAGGGCGGTGCATGTGCCCTACAAGGGATTGCCGCCGGCGACCGCGGATACCATTGCCGGAAATATCACCATGACGTGGGATTCGATCACCGCGTCCGCGCCGTTCATAAAGGCGAAACGGCTGCGGGCACTCGGCATCGGCTCGGCCAAACGGTCGTTATTGCTGCCGGATGTGCCGACGATCGCGGAATCCGGTTTAGCCGGATTCGAGCTGGGGTCGTGGTACGCGATCTTTGCGCCCGCGGCCACGCCGCCCGACATTGTCCGCCTGCTGCATGGCGAAGTGGTCAAAGCGATTGCGGCGCCCGGCATGCGCGAACAGTTTGCAACGCTCGGCGCCGAACCGGTTGGCGGCACGCCCGAGGAACTGGCGGCGGTGGTGCAGCGCGATCTTGTCAAGTGGGCGAAGGTCGCGCGCGCCGCCAACGTGAAGGCGGAATAAGCGCGGCTATTCCACGTTGATGTCGGCCTGCCTGATGATTTCTCCCCAACGGGCGGTATCCTCGCGCACGAACTTCGCGAATTCCTCGCGCGATGCGCTGCCGCCAGGCTCGATGCCGGCGGCATTCTGCCGTTTCCTGATTTCCGGGGCCCGCAACGCCTTGTTGATCTCGACCACCAGGCGGTCCGCGATGGGGCGCGGTGTTTTGGCGGGCGCGAACATGCCGTTCCAGTTGCTGAGCCCGAATCCGGGGACGGTTTCGGCAACGGCCGGCAGGTCCGGCAGCAGTGGCTGACGCTCACGCGTGGTTACCGCGAGCACCCGCAATCTGCCGGAATTGATGTGCGGCAATGCGACTATGTAAGTGGAAAACATCAGCTGCAGGTCGCCCGAGATCAAGTCCACCAGCGCCGGCCCGCCGCCTTTGTAGGGAACGTGAGTCATGCGGATGCCCGCGAGACGCTGGAAGAATTCGCCCGAGATATGGTCGGGTTGCCCCGCGCCCGAGCTGCCGAAGCGCACTTCGACGGGCCGCTTCCTGGCCCAGTTGATGAACTCCTTGACGTTCGCCGCGCCGGCCGAGGGGTTGATCACCATCACGTTGATGATCTCGCCCACGCGCGTGAGCGGCAGAATGTCGCGCGCGACGTCGTACGGCAGCTGCTTGTAAAGCGAAGGACTGATCGCAAGCCCGCCTACGGTGCCGACCAGCAAGGTATAGCCGTCGGGCTCGGCCTTGGCCAGCAACTCGGTTGCAAGACGGCCGCCGGCGCCGGGTCGATTGTCGATCACCATCGGCTGACCCATCTGCGCGGACAGTTGCTCCCCGATCGTGCGTCCTATCAGGTCGGCGGCGCCGCCGGCCGGGAAAGGAATGAGTATGCGGATCGGGCGGACCGGGTAATTTGGTTGCGCGAATACCGCCGGCATCCAGCATACCCACAGACCGGCCACCAACGATACGAGGCGCGCCAGCGCTTTGGCATCCATTTTCATGCGATCTCCTCCCTGGTGTCCCGTCCCCCGGCCGCCGCGTCGCGGCAACGCCGGGAAGATTATACTTGCGGTCGTCTGGAATGTCCGTTTCGGGCCTGACGGAGAACCGGGAATGCTGCGACGAGGGTTCGGAAAACTCAAAGCGGGAGCTGCATGAACCTGACCGGTGCCGTCGACATTCACGCCCACTACTTTCCCGACAGTTACATCAAGCTGATCATCGAAGATGGCGCACGCTGTGGCGCGCGCTACGTCGATGGCACTCCCGGCCCCCTGATCCATGTCGACGGCGACATCCCGGCCGGCCCGATCACCCGGGAGTTCATCGATCTTGCGCTGCGCATCGCCGCCATGGACCGTCAGGGCGTGCAGTGCCAGGCGTTGTCGCTGACGCAACCGATGGCGTATTTCGAGGACGGCGATTTTTCACTCGGCCTCGCGCGCGCTTTCAACGACGCGGCGAGCGCCGCGCATCTGGCGTATCCCGACCGCCTCGTCGGTCTTGCAACGCTGCCGCTGACCCACCCGACGCTCGCACTCGAGGAACTGGAGCGGGCCGTCCGCCTGCCGGGGATGCGCGGCGTGTACTTCGGCACGAATACGGGCAGGCAGGAGCTTTCCGATCTCAGCCTGTTCCCGATTTACGAGCGCATTCAGGAACTCGGCCTCGCGATTTTTCTGCACCCCGTCAAACAGGTGGGCTTCGATCGCCTGCAGCCCTACTTTTTTCGCAACGTCCTGGGCAACCCGTTCGAGAACGCATTGGCGGCGGGACATTTGATCTTCGGCGGCGTGCTCGACGCCTTCCCCCGGCTCGAAGTCTGCCTGCCGCACGCGGGCGGCGCGTTGCCTTTTATCGCGCCCCGCATCGATCGCGGCCATTCGTATCATCCGGATTGCCGCCATCTGCCCCGTCCGCCAAGCTCGTACCTCAAGCGCTTCACCTACGACACGATCGGGCATTCAGACCGCGTGCTGCGGTTTTTGATCGATCTCGTCGGCTGCGAGCGCATCATGCTGGGCAGCGATTACTGCTTCAAGATGGGGTATGAGCGCCCGGTGGACGTGGTGAACCAGTTGCAAGGGCTCAGCGCGGCGCAACGCGAGATGATCTTGAAAGGAACCGCCGCGCGGCTCCTGCATCTGGAATCCTGAGTCCGTGCGCTCGCTTACGGCGCGGGCGTTGCTAGGCGCCTGCTTGCGGATGAAGCACGATCTTGTGCGCCTCGACGTTGCGGGCTTCAAGCAGGCGTAACGCCTCCGCAGCGCTGGTGAGCGGGAGACGATGGCTGATGTAAAGATCGGGATTGATCTTGCCGCTTGCAATCAGATCCAGGCACGGCGCGAAGGCCCGGAAATTTCCCCGCGAAAAATTGATGTCGATCTCGCGGTCTTTCAGGAATGCGATCGGAATGGTCGCCTGGTTACCGGGAAACGTCCCGACGATGGTGATCTGCCCGCCGCGCTTGATGATGCCGATCGCGTCGGCCACGGTCCGCTCCTGAAACCCGCCAACGCACTCGATGACCTTGTCGAAGCCCCGGCCGCCGGTCAGTTCCAGCGCGCGCTCCCGCAGCTCGCCACACTTCGGGTCGACCGTCGTGGCGATGCCGAGTTTCCGCGCCATTGCGAGGCGGTAGTCCAGGACATCAAGAATCGCGACTTCCGCGCCCTTCGATTGGGCGATCAATGCGGCACCCAGGCCAACGGGGCCGGCGCCGATCACGGCAATCCTTTCCCCGGCTTGCGGCTTCACGCGGTCCGCCACCGCGTGGTAGCCGATGCCCAGCACCTGGACTGCGGATGCCTGGTCAAAGCTCACGTCAGCGGGGAGAAGATGGAGGTTGAAATCGGGCACGAGCGCGTACTCGGCGTAGGCCCCGTCCCGATCGAATCCCATCGTCCTGAGCCGTTCGCAGATGTTTGACCTGCCTTCCCGGCAGGGACCGCAGGCGCCGCATGGAAGATCGATGTCGCAGCAGACCCGCTGGCCAGCGCGAAAATTCCCGATGTCTTTGCCGAGCGCCACGATTTCACCGGCGAACTCGTGACCGAGTATCCGCGGGAACGTGAGCCGCGGGTGCTGGCCGTGGAAGGCGTGCAGGTCCGACCCGCAGATCGAGCACGCGTGAACCTTGACGACCACTTCGCCGGGCCCCGGCGCGGGATCGGGAGCGCTCTCGTAACGCAGATCGCCGCCGCCGTGCAAAATGGCCGCCTTCATGCCCGTCCCGGCAGGTTGGCGCGTGGATGCGGGGGACGGTTACGCGCATCCGGCGCTTCATACGGCTTGTGCCCCCTGACCTGCACGGCATTCAGCTCGCGCCGGGTAGCGGGATCGAACGGCCCGCGCCGGTGCACCGTGCAGCGGTTATCCCACATCACGATGTCCCCGGGCTGCCATACGTGCTCGATGATGTGTTTTTCCTGCAGCATGCAGCCCCACAGCTCGTCGAGCAGCGCTTCCGATTCCGCGAGCGCCAGGCCGTTCACGTAATGCCTGGGCCGCCGCCCGAGGAACAGGCTGTTGCAGCCGCTTTCCGGGTGCGTGCTGACGATGGGATGACTCGGGCCCGGCGACAGCCGCACGTCGGCGACCTCCCGCGCCCCGCGGCGGAGGTTCTGGTTGGTGTCATACGCCGTGTCGTGCTTGATGGTGCGGCCATGCACGAAGTTCTTCAGCCGCCCGGGCAGCGTATCGTAGGCGGCGTAGCAGTTGCAGAACCGGGTGTTGCCGCCCGCACCGGCGGGCGGGAGCTGCACGACCCGGAGCATGCGCATGCCGGCAATGATTTCCCTGAACGAATAGTCGCTGTGCCAGATGACTTCTCCGTCTCCCAACTCGCCGATCGGAACGCCGTTGACCTTGAGGTTGGATACCACGGTGATTTCAGGCGGCCCGTCAGAGTGCTGGTGCGAGGCGCGTTCGTTCGCCGCCGGCGGGAGCTCGAGCTCGCCGAAGCGCCGCGCCAGCGCCACCTGATCCTGATCGCTCAACGCCTGACCGCGAACGAGCACGAGCAGGTGGTCGAGATAGGCCTGATACAGGACCCTGAAGCTGTCCGCGTCAAGATTGCGCAGATCGGCGCCCTTGAGCTCCGCGCCCATCGCTCCCCGGAACGGAATCACCTCGAGTTTGCCGATTCTGCCGCGGACGACGGATCGGGTGGCGGGCACTGCCGACATGTGCGGTTCTCCAGTGTTCCTTGTTGGCCGGCGTTGCCGGCGCTATTTCAGCCGGAAGCGGTTCACCTTCGTCTCGTTGACCTCGACGCCCAGGCCGGAACCCTCCAGCCGGCGTATCCTGCCGTTCTCGATGCGCACCGGGTTGTCGGTCACGTCCTCGGCGAGGTAGTGGTGCGTGACGTTGAGACCCCAGTTGAGGTTCGGCGCCAGACAGCCAAGCTGCACCATGGCGGCGGCGGCGATGCTCGATTCGGCCACTTTGCAGGCGAGGTTGATGTTGAGCCCGAGCGCAGCGCACACCGTCATCGCGTGGACGGCCGGCGCGATGCCGCCCATCTTGATGGTCTTGATGTTGGCGCCCTGCACGGCGCCGCGGCGGTGCAGCGCGAGGATGCTGGCAACGCTGCCGATGGACTCGTCGCCATTGAGCGGGATCGGGCTCACGCGCGCGAGTGCCGCCATGCCGTCTATGTCGTCCGCGCGCAGCGGCTGCTCCATGAACAGCAGATTGGCGTTCCGCGCCTGCTCGGCGAACAGGCGGGCATCGGCAAAGGTCATGCCCATGTTGGCGTCGGCGCACAAGGCCACGCCGTCGCCGAGGTGGCGCCGGATCTCCAGCGCAGCCGCCGCCTCTTCGCCCGGGCGCTTGATGCCGATCTTGAGCTTGAAGAAAGACCATCCCTCCCGCAGCTTGCCGCGCGCCTCGGCGATGTCATCTTCGACCCTGGAGTTGCCGAGCAGATACATCGGCTCCACCACCGCGCGCACCGGGCCGCCGAACAGATCGGCGACGGAAACGTTGAAATGACGCCCCACGAGGTCGTTGATCGCCATGTCGACCGCGCACTTGGCTCCGGTGTTGCCGAGCAATGCATGGGCGCAACGCTGGCTGAGTTCCGCGCGCCGGAGCGCGTCCTGCCCCGCGACGAGAGGCGCCAGGTAATCGTTCACCGCCGCGACCATTCCGGGCAGCACGTCGCCGGTCATCAGCGGCGCCGCGGCAGCCTCGCCCCAGCCGACGAGGCCGTTCGCCGCCTCGACCCGTACCAGCAGGCAGGCGGATTTCTCGATGCGTTCCCCGGCCATCACTACGGGTTTCATCAATGGCAATGCGACCGGAATGGCTTCCACGCGCACGATCTTGAGCGCCATCGCCGGATGATCAGCCGGCGTCGGCGCGATGCGGGCTGCGGCTTGCTCGTTCATCCCGGTTTCTCCTGTTGCCTATGCTTGCACGTGGGTTGCGGCGGTAAATCGAGGGTGCTGCGACAGTGTACTCGAAACCCGGGTGCGCGAACTCAACCTCGCCCGGCGAACGGCATCCTGGTCGCCGTTCTTCAACGGCAACTGCCACGAATACGAAGCGGACAAGATAAAGCGCCTCGGCGCGGAGGGCGCGCCGCCGCAGCGGATACGCTTCAAGCCGCTCAAGCAGGTTTACCCGGGGCATAATCGCAATCTGCATCCGATCAGGCATCCCCTAAGGCATGCCGCCGGACCATGGATGTTTTCACGCAGGAGGTAGACGGGACATGAGCGAGAAAACCAGCCAATTGCGCCTTGGCATTCCCAAAGGCAGCCTGCAGGAAACAACCCAGAAACTTTTCGTCCGTGCCGGCTACGACTTGCGCATCTCCGGCCGATCCTACTATCCGGACATCGACGACGTCGAGATCCAGTGCATCCTGATTCGGCCGCAGGAAATGGCTCGCTACGTCGGTCAGGGCGTGCTCGACTGCGCCATCACCGGCCTGGACTGGATTCTGGAGAACGATGCCGACGTGGCGGAACTGGCCGACCTGGGGGCACCGTGGCCGAACTACGGCGTCGTGCGCTGGGTACTGGCATCCAAACAAGGCTCCGCGTTCCATACCGTCAAGGACCTCGAAGGCCGCCGCATCGCCACGGAGGCGGTGGGTATGACTCGGCGCTTCCTGGCGCAACACGGCGTGAACGCCAACGTCGAGTTTTCCTGGGGAGCGACGGAAGTCAAACCGCCCATTCTGGCGGACGCAATCGTGGATGTGTCCGAGACGGGCTCGTCGCTGCGCGCCAACAACCTCAAGGTCATGCACGTGGTGCTGGAAAGCACGCCGCGCTTCATTGCTCACCGCGAAGCGCTCAAGGACGGCTGGAAAAAAGCCAAGATCGACCGCCTGCTGATGCTGCTCAAGGGGGCGATTGCCGCCGCGACGCGCGTCCTGCTGTCGATGAACGTGCCGCGGGAGAAAGTGGAGATGGTGCTGCGGATACTGCCGGCGCTCGCGACGCCGACGGTCTCGACTCTGGCCGACCCGGAGTGGGTGGATTTGAGCACCGTGGTCGAGGAAAAGAACGTGCGGGAGCTGATCCCGCGCCTCTACGCGGCAGGCGCGCGCGGCATCATCGAGTTGCCTATCAACAAGATCGTCGAGTAAGCGGCCGGAGGCGGCAATGAAGGCAACGCAAGCCTCACTTCTCCCGGGCCGGAAGCCGCGGCCGGGAGGGCGCAAAGCCGAAGCGGCTACAATTCAAGCCGCCGCAAGCGTGACGGTCAGCGCATAAGCGCGCTTCTCGGCCGCGGACAGCGTCTTGACGTCATGTTCGGCTTGCGCCGCGCGCGAACGGTCCGGGTACTCGACGACGGCGAGCAGGCGCGCGGGCGGATGAGAACGGGTGTAGCGCGCGCCTTTGCCGCTGGCGTGTGCCGCGTAACGCGCCACGATGTCCACGGTGATCCCGGTGTAGACGCTGCCGCCCCGGCATTCGATCAGGTACAGAAACCAGGGTTTGGCTTTCAATAGTTGCTTCAGCCGAGCGCGCGCCAGACCCAGCGCGCGGCGGCGAAGAGCGCGCGGTCGGCATTGCGCTTGCCGATGAGTTGCACGCCGACCGGCAGGCCATGGGGGCCTGTGAAGACCGGCAGCGTGAGCGAGGGCACGTGCAGCGTGGTCCAGATTGCATACAATGATGCGCTGCCGGTCGAGTCCAGCCCGAGTGGCGCCTCGCCCGCCGCCGCCGCGGTGAGCAGCACGTCGTGATCGCCGACGATCGGCTCGCTCAGCTGCCGGCAGCGTGCCGCGAGGTCGCACGCGTTGCGGTAGCGCTCGTAGCTGCACGCCAAACCATCCTTGAGCCGGCCGTTGCGCAGCGTCTCGCTGATCTGGTCCCAATGGTGCTCGATTTCCCAGGTGAAATTGCGCGCGAACTCGAAGCTCGAAATCCAGCGATGCGCGTCTTCGACGCGCTCGAAATCCGCCGGCAGAGTCACATCCGTGACGCTGGCGCCGGCGCGTGCCAGCCGTTGCGCGGCGTCCTCGAGCAGCTGCTGCGTCGCCGGCTCGACCTGCGGCCACAAGTGGGTGCGGCAAAAACCGATGCGCGGCGCCGTTAAGTTATCCGGGATCGGCGCGGGCTCGATGCCGAGCAGCACGTCGCGATAGAGCGCGATATCGTCGAGCGAACGCGCGAGCAATCCGAGTGTGTCCAGCGAGCCCGCCGCTTCCATGACCCCGGCGCAGCGCAGCTCGCCGTAAGTCGGGCGATAGCCGAACACGCCGCAAAACGAGGCCGGACGTATCGTCGATCCCGTCGTTTGGGTGCCGACCGCGAGCGCCGCCATGCAATCCGCAACCGCCGCGGCCGAGCCGCTCGAGGAGCCGCCCGGGGTGCGCGCGGGATCGAACGGGTTGCGCGTCTTGCCCGGATAACGGTTCGCGAATTCGGTGGTGACGGTCTTGCCCATCAATACGCCGCCCGCCTTGCGGCTGAGCGCGACGCACGCCGCGTCTTTATCCGGCCGGTGGCCGCGGTGGATCGGCGTGCCGTACTCGGTCGGCATGTCGCAGGTATCGATGATGTCCTTGATGGCGAACGGCACGCCGGCGAGCGGCCCGCGCCGGCCGCTCTGGTCGAGCGCGCGCGCCTGCGCGATCACCTGCTCCGGATTCAGGTACTGCCAGGCCAGCACCCGCGGCTCGCGCTCGGCGATGCGGTCGAGACACGCGCGCGCCACCGCCTCGCACGTCGCATGACCGGAGCCGACCGCGGCGACGATTTCGGTCGCGGTCAATTCGTTCAGGCGCGCGGCGGGTTTCCGCGCGGTCGCCGGCATCGTCATCTCTGCCTCACGGGATCAAGCGATGCCGGTAGTATAAGGCGCCGCGCGCCGTCCAAGAAAACCGCCGCGGGCACCCGGAGCGGCTGCAATTGCTCCGGTCCGGATCGATCCGTCGGTCATTTCCCGCAAGTGGGGAGGGAAACTTGCTCTTCTTGCCACCCTCGTCTCTCGTAATTCGCGGCTCGCGGTTCGAGGCTCGTGGACTTGAGCCAATGGCGGCCACTAGGAATTCAGGTAATCGCGCAGACTGATAATGCGCACACCGCGGTACTCGTGCAGCGCGAGCAATGCCCGGTCGCCGGTAACGATTACATCTGCATGACCAGCCATCGCGCATTCAAGGATACGGTTGTCGGGCTCATCCTTCACGACATGAAGTCGTCGCCGCGGCTTGACGGTCAAGCTCAGCTCCGACAGAAAAACGGCGACGTGCGAGAGTTGCTCGGCGTCACGCGAGAATTTGCGTCCCAGAATACCGAGCAATTCGTCGATGATCGGCTTGGAGAAAACCAGCTCGTCTTGTTCTTCGAGGATGCGCTGCAGCGCCGCCTCGCCCCGCCCGCCGGGAAAGACCAGCGCCGGGACGAAAATGTTCGTGTCGAAAACAACCTTCACTGGCGCAAATAGCGCTCGAGATCCTGTTCGGTAAGGATGCCTTTGTCGCGCGCTTTACGGCTCCAATAGCCCTGCATGCCGCGCAGTTCCTGCAGCCGCCGCTCGATGCGCGCCTGGCGCAACGCGTCCTGGATCACGGCGGAAAGCGTCTTGCCTTCAGCCCGAGCGAGCGCCTCCGTGTCGCGCGCAAGATCGGCGGGCAGCGAGATGGTTTTCTTGACGGCGGTGGTCATGGCGGCAGGTCGGGTTGTGGTGTGAATAAATCATACCGGAGCCGCGGGCGCTGTCAAGTGGGAATGAATGCGCAGAGGCAGACCAATATGAAACCGGCAATGAGCGATTAATTCGCCCGAATTCCGGCTTCGCGAACCAGCTTTCCCCACTTGTCCGTTTCCGTCTTCAGATACTCGGTAAACTCGTCGGGCGGCATGCCGACCGGATCGAGCCCCATCGCGAGCAATCGCTCCCTGGTCTCTGAATTTGCGACGGCCTTGGCAATCTCCCCGTAGAGCTTGGCGACGATTTCCTTTGGCGTCGCGGCCGGCGCAAACAGCGCGTACCACTGGTCCACGGCGAATCCGGGGACTCCGGCCTCGGCAACGGTGGGAAGCTCAGGCACCGAAGGGGATCGTTTCGCGCTCGACACGGCCAGCGCCCGCAGCCGGCCGGTGCGGACATGCGGCATGGTCGAAATCGCACTGGCTGAAGTGACCGAGACCCGCCCGGCCACGAGGTCGAGGATGCTGGGCGCGGTGCCCTTGTAGGGAATATGCACCAGTTGCAGCCCTGCCATCCGGTTGAGCAGCTCCATCGCCAGATGCTGTCCGCTGCCGCTGCCCGAGGAGGAAAACAGAATCTCGTTGGGACGCGCCTTGGCAAATGCGATCAGTTCTTTCACGCTCTTCACCGGCAGCGAGGGATGCACCGCCAATACGCTGGGCGACTGCACGAACAGCGAAATCGGGGCAAAGTCCCTGATCGTGTCATAGCTGAGTTTGTAGAGCGCCGGCGTGATGGCGTGGCTCATCGATTGCATGAGCAGGGTGTATCCATCGGGTGCCGCGCGCGCAACCAGCTCGGTGGCGATGGTGCCGCCCGCGCCGGGCCGATTCTCGGCAACGACCTGCTGACCCCACGCATCGACGAACTTCTGCCCGAGCAGCCGCCCCGAAGTATCCACGCCCCCGCCCGGGGCAAGCGCAATGACCATGCGGATTGGCTTGGCGGGATAGCTTGCAGCGTCTTGCGCCCAACAAGCGCCCGCGGATGCAACCATCAATAGGGAGACACCGCATTGAATTGCGATTTTGCTCATGTCAGATTCTCCTTGCCCTAGCGCGAGCGATGGAAAATTCGATCCCGCCTCTTTTCTCGCCTCCGGCCGGTGCCGGCGGTTGGGCGCTGCCGGCCATTGCGCTGAGAGCATGTTGCCCCTGCGCCCGGCCGACTGCAATGCCGGTGACCGCTTCACCAATCCAACCCCTGTCACCTGTTACCATAACTCATTGCTCAACCGCAAAGGAGTCCAGGCTCATGACCTCGTCCAACCGCTTACGCGTGGGTTTCATCGGTGCGAACGGCAGATGGGGGCCGCGGGCGCATGCCCCGGCCCTGCAGCGCCTGCCGCAGACCGAGATCTACGCCGTCTGCACGGCCCACGAGGACACGGCGCGCGCGGCGGCCGAGAAGTACGGGGTTGAGCGCGCCTACAGCGACGACAAGGCGATGGCTGCGAACCCCGCGGTCGAGGCGGCGCTTGTCGCCGTGCGCGTGCCGGCGCACTACGTCCTCGCGAAGAACGCCCTCGAAGCGGGCAAGCATGTCTACTGCGAGTGGCCGCTGGGGAAGAACTCGCAGGAGGCCGAAGAGCTGGCGGCGCTGGCCCGCAAGATGAAAGTCCACACGATGGTGGGTCTGCAGCGGCGCGCGTCGCCCGCGTATATGCGCTTGCGGGAGCTGGTCAAGGAGGGCTACGTCGGGAAAGTGTTGTCGGTCAACATGACGCACATGGGCAGCGGCGTGCTGACCCGCACGGCGGACCGCACGTGGCAGCGCGACGTCACCCTCGGCGCGAACACGCTGACCATCACCTTCGGACACTCGATGGACGCGTTGTGCATGGTCGCCGGCGAACTCACCGAAGTGGCGGCCGTCGTCAGCACCCAGGTGCCGCAGTGGTACGAGACCGATACGAAAAAATATGTGGACGTGACCTCGCCCGACAACATCATGCTCGCGGGCAGGCTCGAAGGCGGCGCGGTGGTCAGCGCCAATCTGGGTGTCCATCCGTACCACGGCAGCGGCTACCGGCTCGAGATCTACGGCACGGAAGGCACACTCGCGCTGGTGGGCGGCGGCGACGCCGGGCAGGAAGTGAAGCGCAAGATCATGGGCGGGCACAAGGACGACAAGGCGCTGCAGGAACTTCCCATCCCGGACCGCTTGAAGTGGGTGCCGGAAGAAGTGCGGGGCCTCGGCCCGGGATACGACGTGGGCCAGATGTGGGTCAAGTTCACTGAGGCGATCCGCACCGGCACTCGCACCGAGCCCGACTTCGATTCCGCGGTGCGCCGCCACCGGATGCTGGACGCTATCGTGCTCGCTTCAGAGACGGGGCAGCGGCAGAAGGTCGTGCTGTAGCAAAGGGGAATTAATCAGGGGCAGTGCAACTTTTGCTTTGGCGCGCGTTGGAAATCTGACACTGGCCCGGATTATTCGCTTGTGAGGAGGATGACATGAAGCGCTTGTCGAGCGTTCTGCTGGCCTTGCTGGCATTCCCGGTTGCAGCTCAGGAATATCCCGGCAAAATCGTGAGAATCATCGTGCCGTTTCCCGCGGGCGGCTCAACGGATGTGCTCGCGCGGATGGTCGCGCAAAAGCTCAATGAATCCTACGGGCAGATTTTCATCGCGGAAAACCGCCCCGGCGCGACGGGCACCATCGCCGGCGCCTTCGTGGCGAAAAGCCCGCCCGACGGCTACACCCTCATCATGCATTCGATGAGCACGTACATGGCGGGATATCTGTATCGCAAACTCAGTTACGATGGCGCAAGTGCCTTCGCGCCCATCATCAACTGCAGCGTGAATCCCTTTTATCTCGTGTCCGCTGCGAGCCTGCCGGTAAAGAAGGTTGCGGACCTCGTCGCGCTCGCGCGCCGGCACCCCAACGAGCTCACGTTTGCAACGGTCGGGATGGGCAGCGGCGCGCATCTGGCCGCGGAGATGTTCAACGCGGCCGCTGGAATCAAGACGGTAGCCGTCGCGTACAAAGGCTCGGCGCCCGCGATGATTGCGCTCGCCTCCGGCGAGACCGTCTTCGCGATCAACAACATTCTCGACGCACAACCTTTCGTCAGGCAGGGAAAAATGCGCGCGCTGGCAGTGACCGGGGCGAAGCGATCGCCGGCGGTTCCCGAAGTGCCGACGTTGATCGAATCCGGGATCCAGGTCGAAGCGAACTTGTGGACGGGCCTGTTTGCGCCGGCAGGGACGCCGAAAGCGATCGTGAACAAGCTCAATGAGGACATCGGGCGTATGCTGGACACGCCGCAGATGAAAGAGTGGCTGCTGAACAACCTCGGCGGCGAAATCACACCCCAGACGCCGGAGCAGTTCGGCGCTTTCCTGGCGATGGATGCTGCACGCTGGCAGAAAATCATCAAGCAGATTGGGCTGCAATTGGATTGACTGCCTGGCTGAGGTCGTCATACCACGGTGCTCAAGAGGGGAGCCGATCATGGATTCGATCAGGCGCACCCTGCTGGCAACTGGCGCCGCGGCGGCGGCGGTGTCCGCTGTGCCGCGCGCGTTCGCGGCTGAGAAAGGAGAAACTGCCATGCCGTTCTACGAAAAAGGCAACGTCCGCATTCACTACGAAGAGGCCGGCTCCGGCTTCCCGTTGTTGATCATCCCCGGCGGGGGGTTGAACTCGACAATTTCCTACCTCACCGGTAACGCGCCGTTCAATCCGATGGAAGAGTTCAAGCACGAGTACCGCTGCATCACGAGCGACCTGCGCAACGCCAACGGCGGCCAGTCCTCGGGCCCGCTTGATATCGACCGGCCCTGGGACGCGTACTCCGACGACCAGCTCGGCCTGATGGATCATCTGGGCATCAAGGAATTCATGGTGATGGGCTTCTGCGTGGGCGGCCCCATGATCTGGAACCTGTTGCAGCGGGCGCCCAAGCGCATCGTCGCCGCCGTGCTCGCGCAGCCCAGCGGGTCCCGTCCGGAGATGCGCGACCTTTTCTACGAAAACAACATGAAGGGCTGGGGCCCGGCGCTGACCGCCAGCCGGCCCGACATCACGATGGCGATGGTCGACAAATTCCTGACCAGGATGTACCGCACCAATCCCGACTTCGTCTTCACCGTGACGCGCGATTTCGTGCGCGCCTGCCAAACGCCCATACTGGTCCTGCCGGACGACATCCCGCCGCACCCGTATGCCGTAGCGATGGAGTCCGCGCTGCTCGCGCCGAAGTCCGAAGTGAGCCTCTTCCCCTGGAAGGAGCCCAAGGAGCGGATTCCCCTGGCGGTGCGCCAGATACGCTCCTTCCTGCGGGCGCATCGACCAGGATGACACCTGGCTTCAAATTTTAATGGCGTCGCTTTAACTTTTGGTTTGGCGCGCGCTGGAAATTTGACACAGACCGTGATTAGATGCGTCGATGTTTCCACTATAAGGTAAAGCGTTGACCCCGTCGATTTGCGTAACGTGGCAACCGGATGAGTGCTTGTGCGCGCGTAGCGCGTATGCCCGGCCCGTCCGGTTGGCGCAATCCGGCGAACATTCCAGAAAAAAGGAGGAGGATATGAAGGCGAAAGTAAAAGCCGCAGTTGCTGTTTTCATGGTGGTGGGCGGCCTGATCGCTGCGGGGACCGCCGCCGCGCAGAGCTACCCGAACCGGCTGGTGAAGATCGTCGTGCCCTTTGCGCCGGGCGGGGGAACCGACGTGATGGCGCGCAATATCGCGCAGAAGCTGAACGAGGCCTGGTCGCAGCCGGTCGTGGTGGAAAACCGGGCGGGCGCCGGCGGCATCATCGGTGCCGACGCGGTCGCCAAGTCGCCTCCCGACGGCTACACCTTCCTGCTCGGCACGACCACCACCGCAATCAACGCGAGCCTGGTCGTAAACTCCCCCTACGACATGCAGCGGGATTTGCAGCCCGTGGCCATGCTCAGCTTCTATCCGATGGCGGCAGTGGTGCCGGCCTCCTCGCCGGTGCGCTCGTTGCAGGATCTCGTCGCGCTATCGCACAAGCAGGCGTTGACTGCGGGTTCGGGCGGCAATGGGACGCCCCAACATCTCGTGCTCGAAATGTTCAAGGGTGCGACCGGCGCAAAAATCGTGCATGTACCCTACAAAGGCGGCGCACCCGCGCTGGTGGCTCTGCTGGGCGCCCAGAACGACGTCGTATTTTCGCTTTGGCCGGAATGCCTTACCCACGTGAAAGCGGGCAAGTTGCGCGCGCTGGCCGTGACCACCGATACCCGGCTTGCGCAGATTGCCGATGTTCCGACCACGGCGGAAGCCGGATTTCCCAGCGTCCAGGCCACGGGCTGGCAGGGCGTGATGGTGCGCGCCGGCACGCCGAAAGAAATCGTTGCCAAGATCAATGCCGAAGTAAACAGCATCATGGCCGCGCCCGAAATGAAATCCCGCATCGTGGAGCAGGGCTTCATGCCGGTCACGATGGGCGTGGGCGAGACCGAGAAATTCGTCAGCGCCGACGTCGAGCGCTGGGGGAAAATCATCCGCGACGGGAATATCAAGGCGGAGTAGTGCGCCACAAGCGGACGACCTGAAGCAAGAAGGGGCCGGAGGAAATTACAAAATCGAAACGTACTCCGACCCCATTATGTTTTACGCGGGAAGCAACGCGTTAGCGGCCATGAAGGCCGCCTCGAATCGATCTAGTGTAGCTGCCGGGATCGAGATTGTGGATATAGGGCTTGCAAAATCGCAGTTTTGCCCGCCTCATTCTTTCCTACTAAACATGCAACTTGGTCGATATCGAATTCATTGGAATCCCATACCGACTTGTATTCACGAATGCGCACTTTTCGTAGCTTCATTGCATCCTCACTTTTACTCTAAAAGAGTTTGTTTTAGAGTCAAATCTTAGGAAGCTTCCGCCTCCGCCATCCCGCCGTCAAGCGTTATGACGCCGTCACACTCTACGGCAGGCCGCAGGAAAAATCTGTCGGGAAAAACCTTACAAGAGCGGTGAAGGGTGAAGAGTGAAAGGTGAAGGGGAGCAAATCCCGGGAGGGCGGGAGAGCGGGAGGGCGAGAAATTTATGCCGCTAGACGTACCCCGACGGGTATACCCGCCTTGGCGCACAGCCCCGCCAGATAATCCAGAGACAGCAGTTCGACTTTGCCGCGTGTAATTTCGGAAACGCGGGGCTGCGTGATGCCCAGGCGCTTCGCCGCCTTCGCCTGGGTCAGGTTCTCGCGTTCCATCCAAGCCCGCAGTGCTTCCGCGAGCTTCGCGCGCAACAACATGACTTCCGCCTCGTGCGGCGGGAATCCCAGATCGAGAAAAATATTTCCGCTCGATTCGGTCACTTTTTTAGTCACGTTTCGCTCCTTCGGCGAGACCGCGTGCCGTCCGATAGCGCTCTCTCGCCAGCTCCAAATCCGCGCGGGAGGTCTTCCGCGCCTTTTTCTGGAATGCGTGCAACACGTACACTGCATCCTCGAACCCGGCGACATAGATTACGCGGAACGCGCCAGCCTCATCCCGCACCCGTATCTCGCACGCGCCCCGGCCCACCGCGGACATCGGTTTCCAGTCGTCGGGATCGCGCCCAACTTGCACCATGAACAACTCATGGCCTGCGCGAGTGCGCGCAGATTTCGGAAACGCCGCGAGGTCGTCTTTCGCACTGCCGATGAAGCGCGCAGGCTTCATCAAATCGGATTATACGAATATTCGTATGGAGCGTCAAGGCCGCCCCATCTTGAAGCGCCAGATTGGAACCTCAAGTGCTCGGTTTCAGCTTTATCGGACATGCCCATTATGGGATCCCGGTCGCCATGAACAACGCGCATCGCGCGCGCCGCGCCGACGGAGTATCACTTTCGGCCTAGTGCTTCCGAATCGCCCGCCGCGCCGTCAAGCGCGATATGACGCTGTCACACTCTACGGCAGGCCGCAGGAAAAATCTGTCGGGAAAATACAAGAACCGGGAGGGCGGGAGAGCGTGAGGGCGGGAGAGGGAACGCTTTGCTCGCGTGCAGACGATTAGAGCCCTAGAGCTCCTCGCCCTTCGCCGGCTGACCGGCCAGCAGGAAAGTCTTGGGATATTTGCCTTCGCCGCAGATCTTGAACGAGCCGAAGTCCTTGTACCAGAGCCCGTCCGGGGCGTCGGGCTCGGATTCCCGCCACGCTTTCAGACTGTAGAGGTCTTCCGCGGTGATCTTGCGTTCGCGCAAGCGTTCGAATAGGTGATCGCGCAGCGCCGGCGGCAGCCCGGTCCACTGGATCTTCGGCATTACTCACCGAAGGTCAGGCGGGCCAGCTCTTCCTTGAGACGTTTTTGCTCTTTCGCGTCGCTGGAACGCGCCAAGCGGTCGGCCAGCTCGAGGAACCGCTTCTTTTCCTGCTCACGGGCTTCGATGCCGGACTCAATGAGATCGACGATGACACGGTTGGCGCTCGTGCTGCTGATCTTTGCCAAGGATTTCACCCGGCGCGCGACACGCGCGGGGAGGCTTACGCTCTGGCGGACGGGCTTGTCGGCGACTGGCATGGAATCAGAATACACCATCTTGCACCACAATGCACCAAAAAGCGAGAGAGCGGGAGAGCGGGTGAGCGAGAACCGGCGGCTATTCCTCGCCGGTTACGAAACCGATTCGCCGCTTCGGCGGCGCGGGCGGCGGCTGGAGCAGCGGCAGTAGCTTGCGGTAGATGTCCCGCAGGGAAGCATCGTGCTGGAGCAGCGTTTTGTCGATTTCCGCGAGACGCTTGAGTATCGCCGCGTTGGCCGCAACCTGCTCGCGCAGGCGGATGAAGGCGCGCACCACATACACGCTCATCGCCACTGCCTGAGGGCTGTTAAGCACCGTCGCCGCCATGATTGCGCCATGCTCGGTAAAGGCGAAGGGCCGGCTTTTTGCGAATCGCAGGCGCGCAAGGTGATCACAATTTGTGATCACCTCGGCTTTTTCCGGATCAGTCAGCTGGAGTATGACGCGGTCACACTCTACGGCAGGCCGCAGGAAAATCTGTCGGGAAAAACCTTACAGAAGCCGGGAGGGCGGGAGAGGGAACGCTCGTCGCGCGCGAAGGATGAAGACCAGCTAGGTGAAAGCTTTTTCGGCCAATTCACCGTAAAACCGCTCGCACAAGCGCCGGCGCACCTCGTCCGGCGCAAGGCCGGCGGGAAAGGACGCGAGCGCGAGCGCGCGGGCCGCGTCGAACATCTCGGCCGCCATGCGCACCCGCTCCGCAGGCAGCGTGCCGGCATAGCGCCGCGCAACCATCATCTCGAATTCACGGCTCGTGTCGTTCACCGAGCAACTCCTCAAGCAAATCGGCAACGGAAAGACCAGGTGCCCACCGGCGAAGATAATCCACGTCGGCCCCGGTTTCAAGCAGCGCCCGCACATCACGCAGCTGCAGCTCCGACCGGGTCGGCTTGGCCCACGCCAGTTTCGACAGGATCAGGTCTTCCTTGCCGACCATCCAGACCTCGAATCCGGGCAGCGCGACCCGCTGCCTGCGCGCGAATTCGTGCGCGCGGAAAGGCGTCTGCTTGCGCACGATGAGGTCGAGTTTCACGACGCTCGCGAGGTGCAGCACATTGAACATCGACGCGTCCCGCAGCGCCCGCGTCACGTCTTCGTCCGAAATGTAGTAGTCGGGCCGGAACAACGCGACGATCTCACCCGCGGAGCGCACGCCACACTCCACAACCAGATCGACGTCGCGCGTCATGCGCGGCTGCGCGTAATAGCTGAGCGCGATCGACCCGGTGACCATGTAATCCACGCCGGCGCTGTCGAGTCGCCGCACCGCATCCGCAAGGACTTCGAGCTCGGTCATGCCGCGATTCTAGCCCCAACTCGCCCGCGCCGCCGTCAAGCGCGGCATGACGCCGTCACACTCTACGGCAGGCCGCAGGAAAAATCTGTCGGGGAAAACCTTACCAGGTGGTGGATTAGCTAGCGTTTCGCCGGCGACCAGCCATAGGCTTTGGCGCAGGCACCGCCCATCAGCATCGCCCGTTCACTGTCGCTCAGGCGTTTGGTCTGCCGGAAGGGCTCGACGGCCTGTTCGTAATTGACGACCGCGAAGGCGCGGGTCCAGTCGGTGCCCCACAGGCAGCGCTCGAATCCCCACGCGTCGAATATGCGGGCGAGCGGGTCCCAGATGTCCGGGAAGGGATATGGTTTCTGGGAAAGCGTGCAGGCGCCGCTGATCTTGATCACCGCATTTTTGCGCTTGGCGAGGGCCAGCACCTTCGGCAGGTCGGCCCAGGGCTGCGCTGCACGGGCGTCGGGCGTGCGCGGCTGCATGATGGCGAGATGGTCGATGATGAATCGCGTGTCGGGGTGGCGGTCGATCAGCTTCGTGCCTGCGTCCACGTTGCCCCAGAACAGGACGTTGACCGGCAGGTCGTGCTTGACAGCTGCGCGTGCGATCCGGTCCAGGCCCGGGTCGTCGAAGGCGCGGTCGCGGCC
>JAHFRL010000193.1 GCA_023266235.1 Betaproteobacteria bacterium | reverse complement strand
GACTCGGTACCCAGGAATCCAATCCTAAAAACTTTTGTGGTTTGCTGCTGCGCGAAAGACGCGAGCGGCGCCGTGAGCACGCCCGCGCCAAGCGTGATGACAATTCTCCGTCGCGTAATCATTCGATCACCTTATCGGCGCGCACGAGGATAGATTGCGGAATCTTGATACCGAGAGCCTTGGCGGTTTTCATGTTGATGATGAGTTCGAACCTCGTCGGCTGCTCGACCGGCAAATCGCTGGCTTTTGCTCCTTTCAAGATTTTATCCACGTACGTCGCGGCGCGCCGGTGCATGTCGGCATAATTCGGCCCAAAGCACATCAGGCCCCCGGCTTCCACCAGTTCCTTATACGGATACACAACGGGAAGGCGGTTCCGTGCGGCAAAGTCCACGATTCGCCCCCTGTTGTGCAAGAAGACGCGGTCCGCCAGCACGACAAGAGCACCCGGCCGCTCCTTGACGATGGCGTCGAATGCCTGATCGAACTCCGACTCCGCTCTCACGTTGACAAACGTTAGCTTCAGGCGCAACACCTTGGCTGCCTCACGCGCGTGTTTCTCCGAGACCGCGTGGAAGGCATTGGCGGGATTCCCGAGGAAGGACACGCGCGAGAGCTTCGGCACGACCTCCCTGACCAGCTCGAGCCGTTTCCCCTCTAGATCCGGTGAAATCGACGCCAACCCTGTGAGATTCCCCCCGGGCCGGGCGAGGCTCGCGACGAGCCCCGTGCCGACGGGATCACCCACAGCCACCATGACGAGGGGGATTGTCGCGGTTGCTTGCTTGACAGCGAGCGCAGCGGGCGTGCCGGCCGCGACGATCACGTCCACCTTGAAGGCGAGGAGTTCGGCAATGAGCTGGGGAAAGCGCTCATACTTTCCCTCCGCCCAGCGATACTCGATGACGATGTTTCGGCCCTCGACGTAGCCGAGGTCACGCAACCCCTCGCGGAACGGCCCGACGAGATTCACCTCGAGGGCAGCGGTAGAATTCCCCAGAAACCCTATCCGGGGAACCTTCGCCGGCTGCTGTTGGGCGAACGACGCGAGCGGCGACGCAACCACGCCCAAGCCAAAAACGATGAGTATTCTGCGGCGCGTAATCACTCGATCACCTTGTCGGTGCGAATCAGGATCGAGTTGGGAATCTTGATGCCGAGCGCTTTAGCGGTTTTCATGTTGACGACTAGCTCGAACCTCGTAGGTCGCTCCACGGGAAGATCGCTGGGTTTCGCGCCTTTAAGGATTTTGTCCACAAAATAGGCCACCCGGTGGTACAGTTCGAGAAGATTCGCCCCGTAGCCGATCATGCCGCCGGCTTCCGCGAACGCTTTGTCTCCGGCCGAGAGGACCCGCTGCTTTGCCGCAAGATCCGCAATCCTCTTGGCGTTGACGATAAACAGCGGGGTCTCCGGAATCACGACTGCGTCCGCGCGTTTTTTGGCCATCGCTGAAAATGCGCCGGCGAACTCGTCCAATCTCCCCACCTCGAAGTTTTGCAACCCTACCTTCAGCGACCTGGCTGTAATCCCCATCGCCTCGAGGGTCTGCCTGTTCGTGGGATTGTCCCGAGTCAATAGAACGGCCACCTGGGTCATACGCGGCATGGCTTCCTTGAGCAGCTCGAGACGTTTCGCCGCGAGCTCCGGTTGGAAGAACGTCGATCCGGTGACGTTCCCGCCCGGCCGCGCAAGGCTCGCGATGAGGCCGAGGGACACCGGGTCGCCCATGGTCGCCATGACAATGGGAATCGTCGTGGTCGCGCGCTTGGCTGCGAGGCTCCCCGGTGCTGCATGGGTGACGATGACGTCAACCTTGAGGTGAACGAGTTCGGCCGCCAGGTCGGGAAGCCGCTCGTACTTCCCCTCCGCCCACCGATACTCGATGACGATGTTCTTTCCTTCCACATAACCGAGGTCACGCAGGCCCGCCCGCAGCGCTTCCATCCGACTCGCGTACCCCGCCGCGGACTCGGCACCCAGGAATCCAATCCGAAAGATCTTCGCCGGCGGCTGCTGGGCGAAAGACGCAAGCGGCGCTGCGAGCGCGCCTGCGCCGAATGCAATAACAATTCTGCGGCGCGTAATCACCCGACCACCTTTTCCGCGCCTCGCAGCACGGCGCGCGGAACGTTTATTCCGAAAACCGAAGCGGCTACCTGCTTCATGGGCAACCCTCCCCCCAAGGGTAAGATTACGCTACGCGAACATAGCGTTTACGGATTGACCTGGATCAACGATGCTCTCTGCTCACTAACTGGCTGATTTTTCTATGAGCCGAGGCTCTTCGCCGGTTGGGCAAAAGCCCAAAATAGTGTAGAATCGCGCCTCTTCCGAATTTCTGGAGTTGCATTATGGCACGGGTGTGTCAAATCACCGGCAAGAAGCCGCAGTTGGGAAACCACGTTTCCCACGCGAACAACAAGACGCGCCGCCGCTTCATGCCGAACCTGCAATACCGCCGCTTCTGGGTCGAGAGCGAGAACCGCTGGGTACGCATGAGAGTTTCCCAGGCGGGGCTGCGCACGATCGACAAGAAGGGCATCGAAGCCGTGCTCGCTGAAATGCGCGCGCGCGGCGAGAATATTTAAGGAGACGGATCGTGAGAGAGAAAATCAAACTCGAATCGACCGCTGGCACCGGCCACTTTTACACGACGACGAAGAACAAGCGCACCACGCCGGACAAGATGGAAGTCAAGAAATTCGATCCGGTCGCGCGCAAGCACGTGATTTACAAGGAAACGAAGATCAAGTAAAGGCGGACGGCGCAAGGCCGCCGCTTTACTTTCGGCCGTTGGAACGGACGCCAGGCGCCGTTCAACGCCCGCCAGAAAAAAGCCCGCTCGAAGCGGGCTTTTTTATTGGTGGTGCGGGAAAGATTACGCGCGCACGAGTTGGTAGCAGCGCAGCCGGCGCGAGAATTCCTGCAGCGCGACGATGCCGCTCGCTTCGGCGCGGTGGCACCAGTCTTCGAGCTGGCGCACGAGTTGCTCCTTGTTCGCGGTCGAGCGCTGCCACAGCGCGGTGAGTTCCCTGCGCATCGAGTAAACGGTGTCGAGCACCTTGCTGTTGCTCAGCACTTCGCGCAGGCGCTCGCGCTCGGGCGCGGAGAGCTTCTGCTCGTCGCTGTGCAGCCAGCGCTTGACCATGCGCCGGTCGACGCGCAACGCGTGCGCCGCCTTGAGCCGCTGCATTTCCTCGGTGCAGGTCTGCCTGAGCGAGCGCGCGTACTTGGCGAGCACGTCGTAGCGATGCGTGATCACCGCTTGCAGCGTGTCGAGGTCGCAATGGGCCTTCGGTGCGAGCCTGATCCTGGGCGCGATCTTCTTGACTTGCGCGAGGCTGAGCATTTCCATGACGCGGATATACATCCAGCCGATATCGAACTCCCACCATTTGCTCGACAGCCGCGCCGACGTCGCATAAGCGTGGTGATTGTTGTGCAGTTCTTCGCCGCCGATGATGATGCCCCACGGCACGATGTTGCGGCTCGCGTCCTCGGCCTGGAAGTTGCGATAGCCCCAGTAGTGCCCGACGCCGTTGATGATGCCGGCGGCAAAGAACGGGATCCACATCATCTGCACCGCCCAGATCGTGATGCCGATGAAGCCGAACAGCGCGAAATCAATGATCATCATGAGCGCGATGCCGGCCACCGAATGCGGCATGTAAACGTTGCGCTCGATCCAGTCATCCGGCGTGCCCTGGCCGAATTTTTCCAGCGTCTCGGGATTTTTCGCCTCAACTTTGTAGAGGTCGGCGCCCTGCCACATGATTTTGCCGATGCCCATGATTTGCGGGCTGTGCGGATCGTCCTCGGTTTCGCAGCGCGCATGATGCTTGCGATGGACCGCAGTCCATTCCTTGGTCTCCATGCCGGTCGTCAGCCACAGCCAGAAGCGGAAAAAGTGGCTCACGATCGGGTGCAGGTCGAGCGCGTGGTGCGCCGAGTGCCGGTGCAGATAAATCGTGACCGCGGCGATCGTGATATGGGTCAAGACCAGCGTGACGGCGATGCAGCCCCACCACGGAAGATTAAATACGCCTGAATACATGGGTTTATGTAGTAATAATTATGGGAGTAATGGGCGCAGTCTACCGAAATAGGCTGGTCAAGCATAGGACTATTTCCCGCCTCTTGATAGAACGTTTTCGAGGGGCGGGACAGGCACGTTAGGACTTTGTTTCACCGGGGTTATTTTCCGGCCGTGGCGGGATCACTTCTGCTGCGCTGCGGCACCGTCGGCCGCGAGCAGCCGCACCTCGCGCTGCGGGGAGGGGATTTCGATGCCCTTGGCCTGGAATTCGCGCCACACCGCGTAGTAGATGTCGGAGCGCAAATTGGCCCGGCCTCCTTCCGGGTCCGTGACCCACACACCGAGCTCGAGATTGATGCCGTTGTCGGCAAAGGCCGCGATCAGCACCCTGGGCGCGGGGTTTTTCAGCGCGCGCGGATGCGCTTGCGCGGCTTCGACCAGCACGCGCATCGCGGCGTCCAGGTCGCTGCGGTAGCTGATTTGCACCGGGATCGTCACGCACACCGCGCGGTCGCTGTAGGAATGGTTGATGACGGTCGAGGCGATCAGGGTCTCGTTGGGGATGATCGCCTCCGTGCCGTCGAGGCTGCGCACTACGACGTAGCGCGCGGTCATGGTGGTGACTTCGCCCACACGGTTGTCGACGGTGACGAGATCGCCGATTTTCACCGAGCGGTCGAGCAGGATGATGAAGCCGCTCACGTAGTTGCTTGCGATCTTCTGCAGCCCGAAGCCGATGCCGACGCCGAGCGCGCCGCCGAACACCGACAATGCCATGAGGTCGAGGCCCACCATCGGCAGCGCGATCAGGATTGCAAGCAAAACCAGCAGCGGACGCATCAGCTTGGTCAGCATCACGCGCAGATTGATGTCCAGGTTTTCCGCCCGCATGACGCGGCCTTCGAATACATGGCCGAGCCACAGCGAGACCAGCAGCGCGCAGACGATAGACAGCGTGGCCTGCAGCACGATCAGCAACGAGATGCGTTGCTTGCCGACTCGAAAGCCGGTCTCGTCGAGGAAATCGATCAAGTCCGGCGCGAAGCCGGTGATATAGACCGCGAAGCCGAGCCAGACCACCCAGGAGATCGCGCGCCCCAGCTTCGTAACGGTGGCGCCCTGCGAGAAAACCAGCTGCAGCACGTATAAGACGATGCGGACGATCGCGAGCGCGACCAGCAGCGGCACCGCGAGATTGAGCAGGCCCAGGCTGCCCTGGTAATGCGCGAGCATCCAGCGCCCGATCAGCACCAGCACCAGCGCGGTGAGCGGGAACCGCACGCGCCGCAGCCCGCCGGCGCTGTATTGCCACGTGATGCCAGGATCGGTGAGCCGCGGCCGCAGCAGGCGGCTCACCCACCATGCGATGCCGAGGCTCGCGGCAATCGCCAGCGCCTGCCACAGCACGCGCACGTCGTGCAGGTCTTTCCACAGCGCGAGTAGCAGGGATTCGAGAGCGTCCACGGCATGGAGAATCGGGTTATGTCGCGACGGATTCTAGCACGCAGGCGCGCTAGCGCTCGTACGGCGAAGAGTGCGCTTTGTGCTGATCCCAGTTGCGGCGGAACGCTTCGCACAGCGGCGGGTTGCCCCTGAGCATGACCACGTTCTCGGCGTTGCGGAACTGCGCGGCGTGGGTGAAATTGTAGCTGCCGGAGATTACCGCGCAGTCGGCTCTGCCGCCGTCGATCACCATGATCTTGTTGTGTGCGGAGGCGTGCTGCGCGTCGAGCAGCACCGGCACGCCCGCCTCGGCGATGTCGCGTATCACGCCGGCCTCGATCTGGTAAGTCTGCTCGTAATCCGCGATGACGCTGACATCGACGCCGCGGCCGCGCGCCCGGATCAGCGCTTCCGCGATGCGGCGGTGCGTGAAGCTGAACGCCTGCACCAGCACCTGCGCGCGCGCGCCGGCGATCGCTGCGACGATCATGTCGTCGGCGCGGTCGTCGGGGGTGAACGCGTACTGCACGGTACCGGTCGCGGCAAAGGGTACAACCGGAGGCGCGGGTTGCAGAGCGAACGTCGGTGTGGCAAGCGCAACAACGAGGAGAATCGGCGCAAGATGCCGGGCCGCCCGCGGGCGGAAAAGCGAAAGATTCATGGTCGTTCACGCCCCACTTGTGCCTCTGTCCGGTTTCACGGGGCCACCTCGGTCAGGCGGCGCTCACCCGTTTGTCAGGAAAAGCCTGACATCAATTGTCGGCTATTCCCGACAGCGTTTAATGCCTCTTCATAGTTAGATTCTACCTCGGGCGCCGGCGCCCCTTTGGCAGTTTCGCGCCTTGCGCTCCGGTGGAACGCGAGGCTGCACAAACAGTATGCGGTCAAACGCCAGCCGCCGATCCTGTTCCGTTCATTTTCAAATTTATGAGGAGAATAAAATGCAAGCGAGATTAACCACAAAACCAGTACCGCAAGTCATTTCCGCAATACAGACGCTCGATCTCGAGCCCGTCAAGCTGAGAATAATGGACGCCGAACTCGGCGAAGGCTGGA
>JAHFRL010000071.1 GCA_023266235.1 Betaproteobacteria bacterium | reverse complement strand
CCTTCCTCGGCGAGCAGCACAGGGCCACCACGCGAGTGGCGGTGAACCGGGGCGGCCTTCTCTTTGGTGACTTCTCTCTTAGCCGCGCAAGAGAAAGTCACCAGCTTCCGGGCTGCCCCCGGGAAAAAATCGCATGGATGCCGGTGTTTTTCACTTGCCCGCGGTTTCGATCCTGCGCGCGAATTCGATCATGAACGCCGATTCCTTCGCGACGAACCGCGCGAAGTCATCCGGCTTCGAGCCGACGGCTTCGAGGCCCTGGACATCGAACTGCTGCCGGACCTCGGCATCGGCCAGCGCCTTCACCGTCTCGGCGTGCAGGCGCGCAACGAGCGCCCGGGATGCCCCCGCCGGCAGCCACAGGCCGAACCAGTTGATCAGGTTGTAATCCTTGAAACCCGCTTCCTGCATGGTCGGCACGTCCGGCAACCCTTTCCAGCGCTTGGCGCCGGTGAGCGCGAGCGCGCGCACCTTGCCGGCCTGGATCAGCGGCAGCGCGATCTGCGTCCCGACAAAAAACATTTCGATGCGTCCGCCCAGAAGGTCGGTGATGACCTCCGGCACCCCCCGGTACTGGACGCCGACGATGTCCGTGCCGCTCATCGACTTCATCACCTCGGCCGGAATGTGGCTGGCGGTGCCGATTCCCGCGGAGCCGTAGTTGAGTTTGCCGGGCTGCTGCCGCGCGAGCGCAATCAGTTCCTGCACGGTCCTGGCGGGAAAACCTGGCGGCACGATGAGGGCCTGCCCGAAGTTCTGCGCCACCAGCGACACGTGCGAAAAATCGCGCACCGGATCGAAGGGCACGTTCTTGTTGAACGGCGGGGTATTGGTGTGCGACGCGGTGGTGAACAGCCACGTGTAGCCGTCCGGCGCCGCCGGCGCCACGAAGTTGGTGCCGACGACGCCGCCGGCGCCGGTGCGGTTGTCGATCACCAGCGACTGGCCCAGCACCGCGCTGAGTTTCGGCATCAGCATTCGAATGATCAGGTCGGGGGGCCCGCCCGGCGGGGACGGCACGACGACGCGGATCGGCTTGTTCGGATAGTCCTTCGGCACCGGCTGCGCCGGCAGGGATGCCGACACCCCGCACAGCGCCGCCGCGCCCACACAGATGGCGAACTTCAGCATGATGAATTTTTCCTCACTCGATCGATGCGAATCGTGACGCCATTCCAGCAGGTCTTGCAATCATACATCGCCCCGCTTACCTTGCATGAATACGGTGAAGCGTAAATGAGTGAAGGGTGAAGGGGGCTTCGCCGGAGAGGCGAGAAGAGAGTGATGAGAGGCGGAAACCCGTCTATCTCCTCTCTCCTTTCCCCTTTCTCCTCTCGCCTTTGCGAACCCGGGCTGCTTCCGGGGATTACTTTTCCCGGCGCCGCGAACACACGGCAATCGGCTGTCGCCACCTGACGACAGCGATTAGAGGCTGAAATCAGACGACTGCCGGATCCGCTTCGATAGGCGTCGCGGATTGGCGACAAAATGAACTCCGCCGCTGTTCCCCGCTGCCGAAATAACCATTTGAATTTGCGTTGATTGCCGTCATTGGCACGGATGTCGCTCGTGCTGAGAAGAGGCACGCCCGGCGGCGCTTGCAGGGCCCGCCGAAACACATTGTTACTTTTTTGGAGGAATTCATCACCAACGCAATCGAGTCAAAGCAACAAGGGCAGGACGCAACGGCATGAGCGTACGTTTCCCGCCGTTGCGCACGCCTGAACGTGAAGAAGGAGGACGATCATGAAACGCAAACTGATGACATTGTTGATCGGCGCGACGCTCGCCACCGCGAGCGGCATGGCGGCTGCGCATGACCGCGTCAGCTTCGGCTTGTACATCGGTGCGCCGGGATATGTGTATGCGCCGCCGCCGGTTTACTACGTTCCGCCGGCCGTCTATTACGGGCCGCCGGCGTACTACTACGGGCCTGCGCCGTGGGGCGTAAGAATCTACGGCGGACACCACCGGGACTGGGACAGGCACCGCTGGCATTGACCGCGGCCCCGACTCGAAACTCAATCGCGCACGACCGTACCCGGCGTACGCGATCGGGCGTCGGCGCCGATAGCCGAATAGAGGAGCTCCCATGAGAACACTCATAGATCGATACGCGCTGCCGAAACTGCTGGTGTTGCTGTTCTCGGCATTACTCGCGTTCCAGCCGGCCGCATACAGTCAGGACAACGCGGGACCCGCATTCACCCAGCAGGAACTCGACCAGATGCTGGCGCCGATCGCGCTTTATCCGGACCCGCTGCTGTCGCAGATACTGATGGCGTCGACCTATCCGCTCGAGGTGGTCGAGGCGGCGCGCTGGTCGCGTGCTCACTCCGGCCTTCGCGGCGATCGCGCCGTGAGAGCGGCTGCGGACCAGGATTGGGATCCGAGCGTCAAATCGCTCGTCGCGTTTCCGCAAATCCTTGCGATGATGGATCAGAGGCTCGAATGGACGGAACGCCTCGGCGACGCGTTCCTCGCGCAGGAGCCGGCGGTCATGGATTCGGTTCAGGTTCTGCGGCAGAGAGCGTATACAACGCCGGGAATCTGAGGTCGAATGACCAGTACCGGGTGACGCCGCAAGGGGGGATCATCGCGATTGAACCTGCGACCCCGCTGGTCGTGTACGTGCCGTATTACGATCCACTCGTGGTTTACGGGACGTGGTGGTGGCCGGCCTATCAGCCGGTGTATTGGGCACCATGGCCCGGCTATTACGTGCGCCCGGGATATGCGGGATTTGCGTGGGGAACCAGTATCGGGGTGTCCATCGGATTCTTCTTCGGCGATTTCGACTGGCACGATCACCACGCGCGGGTCGTGACCGTGAACAATTTTTATTACAGCAACCAGACGGTGATAGTGAACCGCCAGGACAACAGAACGAACATCAACGTCGCGCGCAATGTGAACGCTGCCCCCGGCGTGTGGCGGCATGACCCGGCGCATCGCCGCGGCGCGCCGTACCGGGTCACCGCGCTGAGGGAAAAATTCGGCGGCGCAGCAGGCGGAGATCGGCGCGAGTTCCGCGAGCGCGAACCTGCGGCGCCGCCCGCCGCGGGCGCCAATCAGAATGCGCGTCCCGAAACGCGGGGCAGCCGGCCCGAATCCAGCGCCAATGCAGGCCGCGTTGATCCCCGGCTAAATCCACCGCCGGCGCGTTCCGGCGACAAACAGCAGCATCGCGCGCCCGCCCCTCCACCACAGGCAAATGCGCCGGTGCCGCGGCAGCCCGCGCCAGCCAGGCCGACAAATCCGCCGGCGCAGCATGCCGCAAGCAAGGGCGAAAATGGCAAAGGCGCACACCATGACGGCAATCCGCCGGAAAATAAATAGCCGGGCTTCCATAGCCCGTCGACACCGTCAGTAATCCGGGCGGTGTGGCTGCAAGTGAGTCTTTTGCAAGTTGACGCCCCGTGCGCGGGCTTCTAAGCTTCCGGCATGAGCATCAGCTTTCGCGGACTGCATCCGCACTTCGCTGCGGAGGTGAGCGGCGTCGATCTGCGCGAGGCCCGCGCCCCCGCCGCGCTCGACCGGCTGCGCGCGGGCATGGACGAATACGCGGTCCTCGTCTTTCGCGACCAGCCGTTCACCGACGCCGAGCAGCTCGCGTTCGCGCAGCGTCTCGACGGCGCGCTGCACACCAAGACCGGCATCAGCGCGCTGCAGAAGAACCGGCTGGGCGATGAAGCCCTCACCGACATTTCGAACGTGAACGAGCGCGGGGAGATCCAGCAGCGAGAGGACCGCCGGCGCGAGTACAGCCTGGCCAATCGCCTGTGGCACACCGACGCGTCGTTCCAGGATCCGCCGGGACGCTATTCGATGCTCCACGCGCGGGTGATCCCGCCGGCCGGCGCGGACACCGAGTTCGCGGACATGCGCGCCGCCTACGATGCGCTCGACGCGGCGATGAAGGCCCGGCTCGAGGGGCTGCGCGTCCACCACTCCATCGCCTATTCGCGCCAGACGCTCGGCTTCGACTTCTCCGACGCGGAGAAAGCGCAATTGCAGGGCGCGGTGCATCCGCTGGTGCGCACGCTGCCGCGTTCGGGACGCAAAGCGCTTTACCTCGCATCCCACGCTTCGCGCATCATCGATTGGCCGCTCCCCGACGGGCGGCTCTTGCTGCGCGATCTGATCGAGCACGCGACGCAACGCCAATTCGTCCACCGGCATGCCTGGCGCGCGGGCGATCTCGTCATCTGGGACAACCGCTGCACGATGCACCGCGCGACGCCGTTCGAGGACGGCCGCTACCAGCGCGAGCTGCGGCGCGTCACCACGCTCGACGTCGAGCGCCGCGATGCCGACGCTTCGTCCGCGCGCGGCGGGACCGGCTGACCGCTTTCCCGGAAACGTCAAGCCGCGCGGCGCACGCCCATCAAATTACGCGCGATGAAAGCCTTCACCATCTCGTGCGCGCGGTCGGTTTGCGGCCCCGGCTTCGCGATCCACTCGTGTTCGCAGCCTTCGAATACATGCAGCTCGCAATCGCCGCCCGCCGCCTTGTACGTCGCGGCGAATTTCTCCTGCACGGCCGGGAGCACGTTGTCGTCGAGCGCGCCCTGCATGATCAGCAGCGGCGGCAGCGTCACCGCCTCTCGGCGCTCGAGCATCTGCTGCGGATTGGCTTCGTAAATCGTCTCCCACGGGTTGAAGTAGGTCCTGGTGTTCTTGATCATCCCCTCGCGCTTCATCTTCTCCGCTTGCTGATAGCGCGCGTAGGGATCGCTGATCGGCGAGCGGGTCGCAATGTAGGTGACCGTCGCGTCGACGTTGGGCGCAGCCGGCAACGGAATCGCGTTGTAGCGCGCATCGCGCGGGCGCATGCCCAGCAGCTCAGCGATGTGGCCGCCGGTGGAGCTGCCCAGCACGCCGGGATTCGCCGGGTCGCCGTTCCACCCGGCTGCTTTCCATTTGAGCCAGCGTATGCCGTAGCTCGCATCCTGGACCGAAGCCGGGTACGGCGCCTCCGGCGCGAGCGTCATGTCGATGGCGACCACCAGCACGCCGCTCGCCGCCACCGCGCGGTCCATCGGCTCGTTGGCAAAGCGATCTTTGTTGTTCCACGCGCCGCCGTGCAAATCGAGCAAGCTCGGGAATGGTCCCGCGCCCTGCGGCTGATAAATACGGGCCAGCAGCAACCGCCCGCCCGGCGTGCGCCGGAACTCCACCTCGCTGACCTTGAGCTCGAACTTCGCCGCGGGGTTGTAAGTTGTTTTCATCATGGATCCTCGTGCTGCATCATTCGAAGCAGCGCAGCCAGCTCCAAAAGCGGTAACGACAGGCAGGCCGCCCAGCGCAGTCATCTTCTGCAGAAAGTCCCGGCGTCCGGCGGGATGCTTTTCCATGCTGAACTCCTTGCAACAAACTCTACGCCGAAATCGGCGATCCGGCCATCGGCGAGAGGATCATCGGGAACAGCCCACGGTGCCGAAAGCAGGATTCAGGATTGAGGATTCAGAAAGGGCGGAATTTTCTATCTCCCGCCCTCACGGTTTTTCTCAGCGCACCGGGCTACGTCAACCCGACCCCTTCATTCTGCTGCTCTTACTCTCCCTTGATTCCCGCCGCCTTGATCACCTCGGTCCATTTGACCGTCCCGGACACCATGAGCTTGCCGAACTCGGCGGAGCTCATCTTCACCGGCGCGCCCTGTCAGTCCGGCGACGCGCCGGAAACTCGCACGATCTCCCCCCACTTCTTGTGCTCTGTGAGGATGAATGCCGCGTACTCCTTCGGACCCATCGGCGTCGAGATGCCGCCAACGGTCGAAAAGCGCTCCTGCACGTCCGGGCTCATGATCACGCGCGCGGTCACTTTCGAGAGCTGCTCGACGATCGGCCGCGGAATGCCTGCCGGGCCCGACAGCCCGTACCAGATCCCGCCCTCCATGCCGGGCACTCCGGCTTCCGCCATGGTGGGCACGTCGGGGAACACGGCAAAGCGCTTGTCGTGCAGCGCAGCCAGCGGACGCAGGCGGCCCGACTTGATCTGGCCTATGAGCGATGGCAGGCCGTCGAACATCAAATGCACTTCGCCTGCGGCCAGACCCACCACCGCCGGGCCGCTTCCTTTGTACGGCACGTGTGTCATCGAGACGCCGGTCAGGATCTTGAACTGCTCGCCCCACAATTGCGGCGCGCTGCCGTTGCCCGAGGAGGTGAACAGGTATGCTCCAGGCTTGCTCTTCGCGAGGGCGATGAACTCCTTGACCGTTTTCGCCGGCACGTCGGCGTTGATCGCCATCATCGCCGGCATCACCGATATCATCGCGATATGCGTGAAGCCTTTCATCGCGTCGTACGGCAGCTTCTTGTAGAGCACCGGGGCGACGCCGTGGGTGGTGCTCGAGGTCAGCATCAGCGTGTAACCGTCCGGCGTGGCTTTGGTCACATACTCCGAGGCCACGATGCCGCCCGCGCCCGGCCGCCCTTCGATCACCACGTTCTGGCCGAGGAACTCCCCGAGTTTCGCGCCGAAGACGCGCCCGGTGAAATCCGCCGCGCCGCCCGGCGGCACTGATATCACGAGGCGCAGCGGCCGCTGCGGAAAATTCTCCTGCGCAAAGCCGGACACGCCCGCGCAAACCGCGAGCGACGCCATCAATCCCCTGACCCATTTCATCGTTTCCCCTCCTCTATCGATTCCAAGCGTTGAGCAAACACCGTACCCGAGAACCCGGCGGTCATCAGGCGTTCGCCGGGTACCGCTTGCGCAGCTCGTCCACGCTTTTCGTCACCGTGTAAACGTCAAGGATTTCCGTTTCTTCGCCCAGTATCTCGAACATGTGCACCGCGTTGCCCGGAATATGCACGATCGAGCCGACCATCGCGATTTGCTCGGTGTTGCCCAGCGTCACGCGCACGCCGCCGCGCAGGATCATCGACACCTGCTCGGCGGGGTGGAAGTGGGGCTTGCCGCGCGAGTTGGGCTTGACCACCACGCGGGTGAGCACGACCTTGTCGCCGACCCACGTCTGCCGCACCGTTCCCGCATGCGTGGTCAGGCTCGGGTCGGACACCGCTTCGGCCGGAATCTTGCTCCAGTCGATTACCGTGGGCGCTTTGCCCAGCTGGTCCGCCACCCAGTCGTAGTAGTCCATCGCACAACGCTCCCCGCTCGTGATCGGAAAACCGGCAGGCCGGATTGCTTTCGACGTTTTTTATCACGCGCCGCCGCGGGTGTCCACAACGCCCGCGCGGCCCGCAACCGACGCGCCGCTCAACGCGCCTTTCCCGGCGCGGAAATGCGTTCGGCGGCGACGACGTGGTGCGCCGGCTCGTCGAAGCGGACGCGCGCGCGCGGCAGGCGGCGCACCATGGCTTCGAACGCGGGATAGGACTTGCATAACTCGTCCATGATCGCTGCCGGCAGATTGAGCCCCGCCAGCTTCGCCATGCGGCGGATTTCCCCGGGCGTGGAGGGCGCAAGGTCCTTCAGCGTCTGCGCTTCCGGGCCGGGACGTACGAAAGAGCGCGTCATTGGGTCATCCCTTCAGTCGGGTGCCGCGTGTGCCAATCGGTCAGCTGCTGGTAGGCGTGTCCCACGCGGAACATCAGCGGCTCCGTGAAGTGCGCTGTCGCCAGCTGCAGGCTGAGCGGCAGGCCCTCGCAGCTGAAGCCGCACGGAATGTTCATCGCGGGCCCGCCGCCGATGTTGAAAGGCGTCGTGATGTTGGGCGGACGCAGGAACTTGTCGAGCTTGTCCGGCCGCGCGGGTTCGGCCGGCGTCATCCAGCCCGCGGTCGCCAGCACGTCGTATTCGCGAAACGCCCGCGCGAGTTCGCGCGCGAGCGCAAGCCGCTGCCGCAGCGCCTGGAAATAATCCTCCGCGCGAATAAGCGCGCCCGAGAGCACCTTGTTGCGGAACATGAGCCCGAAGTCCTGCGGACGGGTCCGGAACGCGTGCTCGTACGCGCTGAACATTTCGGTGATCGAGATGGTGGTCTTGCAGTCCTGGTAGACGAGCAGATCGGACAGCCGGATCTCCTCCACGGTCGCGCCCGCCTGCTCCAGCGTCTTGAGCGCCTGCGCGATCGCCGGCGCGATGTCGGGGTGGCAGCTGGCGTCGCCGTCGTACCAGTGCCGCACCCACCCGATGCGCACGCCGCGCACGCCGAGCGCGAGATCGCGCGTGCAGTCGACGGGATCGCGCTCGACGCTGCTGATGTCTGCATCGTCGTAGCCGGCAATCGCGTTGAGCACGATGGCCGCGTCTTCGACCGTGCGCGTCATCGGCCCGCAGGTATCGAACGTGAACGTGTTGGGCAGCACGCCGCGCCGGCTCACCAGGCCGTAGGTCGGCTTGACGCCGACGATGCCGCAACTCGCTGCGGGCATGCGGATCGATCCGCCGGTGTCGGTGCCGATCGCCGCGGGCAGGATGCCGGCCGCGACCGCCGCCCCGGGTCCGCTGCTCGTGTTGCCGGGGAGGTAACCCGCCTTCCATGGATTCATCGCCGGCGGCCACGGCAGGTCCCACGACGGCCCGCCATGGGCAAACTCAAAGGTCGTGAGTTTTCCAAGGAGCACGCCGCCCGCCTGCTTCATCCTGGCCTCGACCGCGGCGTCCTCGGCCGGGACATTGTGCTGCAGTATTTTCGACTGCCCGGTCGTCAGCACGCCCGCCGTGTTGATGACGTCCTTCAGCCCGTACGGAACGCCGGTCAATGCGCCGGCGGATCCGGCGCGCGTCAGCCGTTGCTCCGCGTCGCGCGCGCGCGCAAGCGCAAGCTCGGGCGTCAGCGTGACGAAGCAATGCAGGCGGCTTTCGTATTTCTCCGCCCGGGCGAGCAGGTCCTTGACGACCTCGACCGGCGAGGCGGCGCGGCTGCGGTACAACTTGAGCAGCTCCGCGACGGTCGCGTACTCCGGCGCGCCCTTCGCGCGCGGCGCAGTCGAACGTTGCGGCGCCGCGCCCGGTGCGTTCACTTCAGAACTCCGTCGAAGGCGAGGCGGCGCTCAGCGAATTTCCATCCGCCGCCGACGCGCTTGATCGTGTCGGTGTAAACGCCTGCATGGGTCGCGTGAGGCAGCTTGCCGGGCTTGCCGTTGTAGCCGAACAGATAGCAGCGTCCCCGGATCGTGTCCGCATCGATCTTCTCGAGATGGATGCTGCCGTTCCAGTGGCGGCGGTAGAGATGGGCCCTGCCGGCGAAATCCTTTTTCTTGTACTCGACGAGCGCGGCGCGGCCTGTCACGTCGTACGTGCCGTGCTGCTCGCCGTCCTTCGTGAAACAACTCGCGTACCACTCGGCGTCGCCCGCGTCGCTTGCCAGGTTATAGGCCGAATACAGGTTGAGTATCTCGACGTACTCCGCGGGCGTTACCGAAAACTTTTTCATTCCCTCTCCGTTGGCAAAGCGTCATGTTGCGGGCTTTGTTCACCCCGGTCAAGACGATCTCCCGCCCTCACGCCTATAGGCTCTCCCTCAATTCACCTTCACCGCGGATTCCTGCATCACTTTGCGCCATTTCCGCATTTCGGCGAAGACGTAATCCCGGCTGCCCGGCGGGCCGATGAATGTGGGGTCGTAGCCGAACTCGGCCATCCGTGTCGCCAAGTCCGGCATCCGGGCAAGTTTCTCCATCGCTGCCAGCAGGCGGTCCTGAACCGCACGCGGCATGGCGGCGGGACCCGCCAGAAAGCGAAAGCTGCCGGGATTGACGCTCGCCAGTCCGAGGCTTTCGAAGGTTGGGACGGTGGGCAGTGTAGGCGAACGCTTGCTGCCGGTAATGGCCAGCGGTCTGAGAGTGCCGGCCTGGACGTGCGGCGTGATACTGCCGGGCGTCGCATACGTGATGTCGATGTGACCGCCCAGGAGGTCGGTGATCGCGGCCCCGGCGCCCTTGAACGGCACATGCGTCACATCGATCCCTGCCGCCGCTTTGAACATCTCACCCGTGAGATGCCCTGCGGAGTTCTGGCCGGCCGAACCATAGGTGAGCTTGCCGGGATTATTTTTCGCCAATGCGATCAGCTCATTGAGGGTTTTGGCAGGCACGGATGAGTGGACCACCAGGACCGTCGGAGACGTGCCGACGATGTTGAGGATCGCGAAGTCCTTTTCGCTGTTGTAAGGCAGCGATGCCGCGATGGCAGGGTTGATCGCGAAGGCGGTGTCCAGAAACCCGAGCGTATATCCATCGGGGGCCGCGCCGGCCACTATTTGCGTGCCGATAACGCTGCCGGCGCCGCCGCGGTTGTCCACCACGACCTGTTGTCCGACCGCTTCTCCCAGCCGGGGCGCTACCAGCCTTGCCAGCAGATCGGTGCCTCCGCCGGCTGCAAATGGCACGACCAGTCGTATCGATTTGGCTGGGTACTCCGCACTTACCGCGTGCGTCGCGCCGAGTGCCGTCAGAACACCGAACAGGCAGACCGCTATACGGTTCATGGCGCGAATCTCCTCGTCTGAGGCCACCTGCCGTGCGTGGCGCTTTACGATCCGGTGCGCGCCGTGGTGCGCAGGGCACACCCTACAGGAATTGTTCGCTGCTCAGCCGCCGCTCAGCGCCTGGACGATGAAAACCTCGTCCGTGCTCGCGAGCGGGACATCGAGCGCGCGCACCTGCTCGCCGTTCACGAAGATGCGGATGTGGCGGCGGATCGCGTCCTGCTCGTCGATCATGCGGAAGCGGATGCCCGGGTAGCGCCGGTCGAGATCGGCGAGCACTTCGCCGAGTGTCGCGCCACCGGCTTCCACCTGGCGCCGCTCGTCCGTATAGGAACGCAGCGGGTCGGGAATCAGCACCTTCATCGCCCGAGCCCGGCCGCCTCCACTGCGTAGATTTCCGGCAGGTGGCGCGCGATGCACGACCATTTCGCGCCTTCGTTCCGGCTCGCCCATACCTCGCCTCCGGTGGTGCCGAAGTACACGCCGAGCGGATCGTGCGCGTCGCAGCTCATCGCCTGGCGTTTCACCGTGAACCAGCCCTGGCTCGCCGGCAGCCCGGCGTCCAACCGCTGCCAGCTCTTGCCCGCGTTGCGGGTCACGTAAGCCGCGGGCTTGCCGTCCGGGCTCGTGCGCGGCCACACCGCAGTGCCGTCCATCGGAAACACCCAGACCGTTTTCGGGTCGCGCGGGTGCAGCACGATCGGGAAACCGATGTCGCCGATCTTCTTTGGCATGTTCTCGCCGATGCGCACCCAGGTCCCGGCAGAACGCTCCATGCGGTAAATGCCGCAATGATTTTGCTGGTAGAGAATGTTCGGATCGAGCGGATGGAGCCGCACGCAATGCGGATCGTGCCCGTACTCGGGAAGCGGATCAGGACGGAAATCGGCGCGGCAGCCTGCGTTGAGCGGCTTCCAGTCGGCGCCTTGGTCCACGCTCTCGAATACGCCGCCGCTCGACATGCCGATGTAGAGATGGCGCGCGTCACGCGGGTCGACCAGCACCGAGTGCAGCTTCGGCCCGTCGGGCGTGCCGTCCTGCTCGCCGCCGGTCCATTTTTGATACATCGGATGATCGTTGAAGCCGGACACCGGCCCCCAGGTGTCGCCGCCGTCTTCGCTGCGGAAGAGGCCCTGCGGCGAAGTTCCCGCGTACCACACGTTCGGCTCGCCCGGATGTCCCGGCGTGAGCCAGAACGCGTGATCGACCACGCGCCCCTTCTCTCCTTCGCGCGCTTTGGGGAAGGCGGGCGGCTTCGCGGCCTCCTTCCAGCTCTTCCCGAAGTCGGTCGAGCGATACACGGTGGGGCCCAGATGCCCGGTGCGCGCGGCGACGAGCAGCGTGCGCCGGTCGCGCGGGTCGAGCGCCATGTGGTGCACGGTGTGGCCGAAGAACAGCGGCCCCGCGATTTTCCATGCGCGCCGGGTCTTGTCGCCATTCAGGATGAAAGCGCCTTTGCGCGTCGCGACGAGCAGGGCGACGGTGCCTGTTGCGGCGGGCGGAACGGATGCTTTATTGGCGATTGTTTTCATGGTGTCTGATATCCCTCGTTGCTTTGGAGCCCTAGGCGTTGACCAGGATCTTGAAACCGCCATAGAACATGCGTTTCCCGTCGAACGGCATGGCCGTGGGATCCATCATCTTGGCCAGGCGCGGGTCCTTCATCACCTTGGCGTTGACGCGATCGCGCTGCGCGCGCGACTTGAATACGATGTACGAGAACATCACGGTCTCGCCGGGTTTCTGCTTTACGCTCCGCGGGAATGATGTGGACTTGCCCCGTTTCACGTCGTCGGCCACGCATTCGACGAATTCGAGCGCGCCGTGCTCCCGCCAGATCCTGCCTGCCTTCTGCGCCATGCGGCGATAGGCCTCCAGTTTTTTCTTCGGAACAGGCACGACAAAACCATCGACGTATCTCATAAATCCTCCAGTTGGTCGTTTGGTAACGCGGTAAAAGAAAGTCCTAAGTTTCGAAGCCGTGCCTCAGGGCATCACGATTATCATCCAGGATACGCCGAAGCGGTCGGCGACCATGCCGAAGCGCGGCGAAAAGAAGGTCTTGGCGAGCGGCATTTGCACCTGCCCGCCTTTGCCCAGTACGGCGAAGAGCCGCTCGGCCTCCGCCTCGTCTTTCGCGTTCAGCGACAGCGAAAAGCCCTGGAAGCTCGGCTTGCCCTGGTAGCGGCCGTCGGACGCCATCACCGTTGTATCGCCGATGCGGAAAGCCGCGTGCATCACCTTGTCGTCAGACCCCGGCGGGCACATGCCGGGTTGCGGGGGCTCGGGGCTTTCCTTGAAGCGCATGAGCATATCCACTTTGGCGCCGAGTGCCTTCTTGTAGAACTCGATCGCCTCCTCGCAGCGGCCGTCGAAAAACAGATAGGATTGGACTTGCATTCGCAGCTCCTTTCAGAAAGTTATCGTTCGGCGGTTAATCTCATGTCTTCGCGCGCCGTCGCTCGCTTTCGCGGATCATCCCGGTGAGGTCCGCGGCCGGACGGATCTCGAAGGGGCCGCCGCGCACGCCGGGATGGTTGGACATGAGCTGAATGGCGTGGTTGAGGTCGTTGGCTTCCAGAATCAGGATCCCGCCCAGCACTTCCTTGGTCTCGGCATAGGGGCCGTCGGTGACCACCACCTTGCCGTTCTGGAACCGCAAGGTTACCGCGCTACTCGCGGGCTTGAGTGCTTCCCCGCCGGTGAAGTGGCCATTCTTCCGCAGCACGTCGTCGTAGGCGAAACAGCCGTCGACGAAGGCGTTGCGCTCGCTCTCGGACATTTTCTCGAACTTGCCCGCTGCCATGTAGCCCAGGCATACGTATTTCATCGTTCCTTCTCCTAGTGACGGGTGCTATTTCGACGCTCAGCGCTTTGCGCGCTGCTGCGCCGCGGATGCTGCGACCGACTCCCGAATCGGCCGGATCGGCCGCACCTCGACGCAGCCCACGCGCGCCGGTGGAATTTTCGAGGCGATCTTGATCGCTTCGTTCAAGTCCCTTGCCTCGATCATGTAGAAGCCGGCGAGCTGTTCCTTGGTCTCGGCGAACGGCCCGTCGGTGACGGACAGCTTGCCGTTGCGCATGCGCACGGTGGTGGCCGTCTGCACGGACTGCAGCGCCTCCGACGCGAGGCAGTAGCCGCTCTTGCGGATCTCCGTGTCATAGGCCACGCAGTCCTCGTCGGGCAGCTCGTCCAGTCTTTTCTCATCGAGGTAAACGAGGCACAGATACTTCATTGCATTCTCCTGTTCAAGCGGCGCTGGAAACGCGGGCCGGCGGTCAGCCGCCCATTTTCTGCATCGCCTGCTTCATCTCTTCGGGGCTCACGTCGCGTATGTGCGTGGCCACCGACCAGTGATGGCCGAACGAGTCTTCGAGCTTGCCGTAGCGATCACCCCAGAACATGTCGTCGACCGGCATCGTGATCTTCGCTCCCGCGGCGACAGCGCGCTTGACGAACGCGTCGACGTCCTCGACATACAGGTGAATGGTGACCGGCGAACCTTTGAGCGACCTTGGTCCGAACGAGCCACAATCCGGAAATTCGTCGACCAGCATGACGGCCGAATCGCAGATTCGGATCATGGCGTGCATGAGTTTACCCTGCGGGCCCGCCAGCCGTCCCACTTCCGTTGCGTTGAACGCCTTTTTGTAAAACTCGATGGCATCGGCCGCGCCGGCGCAAACCAGGTGCGGCGTCACGGAGTGCATCCCGTCAGGAACAGGTTTTACTTTCGGCATGACGTTACTCCTTCTGGTTGGTTGAACCCGGGGTTTTACTTGCCGGACTGCTTTTGCATGTCGGGAAACTTTGCCGCGGCTTCCTGGACATCTGCGGGAAAGTCCGAGAACTCCTGCACCTGGCGAATCTCGATCACTTCGTTGTCCGAAGCGGGGCAGCGCGATGCCCATTCGATGGCTTCCTGCTTCGACTTCACCTGTATCATCCAGTAGCCGCCGAGTACTTCCTTGGTCTCGATGAAGGGCCCGTCAGTCACTTTGGGCTTCCCGCCGGAGAACGAGACGCGCGCGCCCATCGAGGGCGGGTGGAGGCCATCGAGCGTGAGCAGCACGCCGGCCTTCTGCAGGGATTCGTTGTACTTCATCATCGCGGCGACGGCCTTGGCGTCCGGCATGGTGCCCGGCGCGGCTTTCTCGTATCCCTTGGGTATCATCAGCAGCATGAATCGCATCGCCGTGTCTCCTATAGTCCACCACTGTCGCGCAGGCGTTGTTCATGCTGCCGCCTGCCGGCGGGCTTCTCGGCAGGTTCGATCGGGAAATCCTCGGGCTCTAAAATCTGGCGGATCTCGCACTCGCTCTGCGCGCCATAGCGTCCCGGCGCGTCTACTTGCACGAATCGCTTGGTCCAGTCGATCGCCTCGTCCCTCGACTTCGCCTGGATGATCGCGTAGCCGGCGATCAGCTCCTTCGTTTCCGCGAAGGGACCGTCGAATACCGTGCGCTTGCTGCCGGAGTAGCGGACCCGAAAGCCCCGCGAACTCGGCTGGAGTCCCTCGCCCGAGAGTATCACCCCCGATTTCGTCCCTTCCTCGAAAAACGCCCCCATTGCGGTCAGGAATTTCTCGTCCGGGAGGACGCCCGCCTCCGTATCCTTATCGGCCTTGAGTATGCCCAAGAACCGCAGTGTGCCGGTCTTCCTGACGGGCGGGGTCGCGCGGAACTGCTCCTCCTTCTCCCTCCATCCCTCGGGTTTCTCGGCGGGGTCGACCGGAAAGTCGGTCAGTTCGAAGAGCTGGCGAACCTCGACCTCTCCCTCCTGAAAGGGGATGCGCCTGGCCCAGTCGAGGGCTTCGTCCCTCGACTTCGCCTGGATCAGCCAGAAACCGGCGACCAGCTCTTTCGTTTCGGCGAAGGGTCCGTCGGTCACCTTGAACTTCCCTTTGGCGTAACGGACGCGCGCCCCCTTGGAACTCGGCTGGAGCCCATTGACTGCGAGGAACGCGCCGGCCTTGATCAGTTGTTCGTTGTACGTGCCCATTTCGGACAGGATCTTCTGGTCCGGCTTGATGCCGGCCTCGCAGTCCGGGGTGGCCTTCACTATCATCATGAATCGCATGACGGTATCTCCTTGTCGTATCGATTTAATTTCCAGGCCGGCCCGTGTGTCAAAGCGGCCGTATTCATCCTATAGTCGAACGGCAAAACCCGAAATCGACAACGGCCCGATCAATTTTTCAGCTCGGCGAGCCGCCGTTCGAGAAACCGCCGTTCGGGCTCCTGCCGGGTGAGCGCCAGCGCGCGTTGGTAGGATTCCCGCGCGTCTGCGGTTTTGTTGAGCCGCCGGCAGAGGTCCGCGCGCGCCGCGTGCGCGAGGCGGTAATCCGAAAGATCGCCGCGCGCGAGAATGGCATCGACGAGCGCCAGCCCCGCGCGAGGTCCGTCGCGCATCGCCACCGCCACCGCGCGATTGAGTTCGACGACCGGCGATGGCTCTGCTTGCGCAAGCAAGTCATAGAGCCCGACGATTTCGCGCCAGTCGGTCGCGGCGGCGCCGGGCGCCTCGGCGTGCACTGCCGAGATCGCCGCCTGCAGGCAGTACGGCCCGGGCCGGCGCAACGGCAGTGCGCGTTCGATCAGCGCAATTCCCTCCGCGATCTGTTCGCGGTTCCAACGCGCGCGGTCCTGCTCGTCGAGCAGGATCAGATCGCCCGACGGCGAGGTGCGCGCCGCGCGCCGCGATTCGTGCAGCAGCATCAACGCAAGCAGTCCCATCGCCTCGGGCTCCGGCAAAAGCTCGACGAGCAGCCGCGCGAGGCGGATCGCCTCGCCCGAGAGATCGTGCCGCGTCAGCGACGCACCCGACGACGCCGAATAGCCCTCGTTGAACACGAGGTAGATCACGCGCAGCACGCTGTCGAGCCGCTCCGGCAGCTCGTCCGGCGACGGTACCTGATACGGAATCTTCGCGTCGCGGATTTTCGTTTTCGCGCGCACGATGCGCTGCGCCAGCGTGGGCGCAGCGGTCAGGAATGCGCGCGCGATCTCTTCCGTCGTGAGGCCGCACACCTCGCGCAGCGTAAGCGCCACTTGCGCGTCCGGCGGCAGCGCTGGATGGCAGCAGGTGAACATCAATCGCAGCCGGTCGTCCTCGATGTCCTCGCGGTCCGACGCGGCGGTCTCGTCGGCGAGGTTCTCGACTTGCTCGGCGACATCGTCGAGCGCGTCGAACCGAGCGCGCCGGCGAATACCATCGATCGCCTTGAAGCGCCCGGCCGAAATGAGCCACGCCCGCGGATTGGCAGGTACGCCATCCCGCGGCCATTGCTCCAGCGCCGCCCTGAAGGCGTCGTGCAGCGCCTCCTCGGCGAGGTCGAAGTCGCCGAGCAGGCGAATCAGCGTGGCGAGGACACGGCGCGAGTCGGAGCGGTAAACGGCATCCACGACCTCGCGCCAGTGTTCGGCAGTGTGCTCCGTCATGAGCGACAGAGCATAGACCATTTCCGGCTGAACGCGCTCGTCGCGGAAAACAGGCGGCGATGTGCACAAGACGTCGATAGTAATGTTCGGCGCTCACATTTTCGGCAAGTGCTCCTCGAGGCGCCCGCTCTACGGTTGCGCGTCCAATTCAATCGCTGGGGATATTTATTTGGCCGGTTTGTCGCGGCCGGCAATGGTGGCGACGAGCGCAAGGATATTGCCTGCAGTCTTCGCCATCGCAACGTCAACGAGCTTGCCATCCACCGTGGTGCTGGCGGTGCCCCGCGCGAGGGCCTCGTCAAACGCCTTCAAAACACGGGTGGAGTAATCGATCTCGGCCGCGGTCGGCGTATAGATCTCGTTGGCCGCCTCGATTTGCGACGGATGGATGACGGTTCGACCGCGGTAACCCAGCCTTCTCGACAGCGTCGTATCCCGCTTGAATCCCTCGAGATCCCTGATGTTCGAGTACACGCCGTCCAGCGGGTATTTGATAGCGGCGGCCCGTGCCGACACAAACGTGAGTTGCCGCACCAGCATCATCTCCGGACCTTCGCTCGACCAGATGGCGCCGAGGGAAACGTTCATGTCGCCGTCCTCTCCCCCGCCGTAAATCACGGACTCGATGCGTTTTGCCGCCGTGACGACCTGGTAAGAAAACAAGGCGCCCGCGGCGCTCTCGACCATCACGATGATCGGCGTGCTTCCCGGGGCCAGCCCCCTGCGGACCTCCAGGCTCGTCAGCATTCGATCAACGGCGGCCACGTCGCCGGCGCTGTCCTGTTTCGGGACGACAAACCCGGCAAGCCCGGGCGTCCCGACGAATTCGGCGAGATCTTCATGCAGATACCCGCTCGGCAGCGCGTTGACGCGGATCCAGCTCTTGTCCGGGGGGAGCCTGGCTATGTACTCTTTCGCCATGACCCGGGCATGCGCTTTCTCGGCAACCGGAATCGTGTCTTCCAGGTCGAAAATGAAACCATCCGCAGGCAGAGAGCCGAGCTTATCCAGCATCCTCCGCTGATTGGCCGGCACGAATAACAAGCTTCGCCACAAGCGCATGAACTGTTCTCCCGTAAAGTTGGCTGCCGATCACTCGCAGCAAATTGCGACTATCAGCGTGCCGGATTCCCCACCAACACGACGCCTGCCCTGGAAAAATCGGCAATCCGGACATCGCTGTATCCCAGTTCGCGCAGAATTTCCGCCGAATGCTCGCCCAACATCGGCGCCGGCCTGCGGATGCCGGGGCTGTCCTGATCGAACAAGACCGGGTTGCGCACGGTGGGGGTGGGTCCCATGCGCGGATGCTTGACCTCCTCGACGACGTTCCGCGCGCGGATGTGCGGGTTGGCGAAGACTTCCTGAAAATCATTGACGCGCGAACAGGGCACGCCGGCTTCCACCAGCAGGGCCTCCAGGTCGGCAGCGCTGCTGGCCCGTATTGCCGGTGTAACGACGCCCAGCAGCTCGGTCTCGTTCTGCTTCCTGAGAACATAGGTCGCGAAGCGGGCGTCGCTGATATTGCTTTCCAGGCCAAGCACTGTCATGAACCGCCTGAACAACTCATCGTTCGGCGTTCCAATCGCCAGGTAATGCCCATCCTGCGTTTCGAACAGCTGGTAGGGCGCGTTCAGGCGATGCTGGTGTCCCAGCCGTTCCGGCACCACCCCCGTCGCGAGATAGCCGGCCGTCTCCCACGCCGCCGCCGCAATCGAGGACTCCACGAGCGAGACATCCGCGATCCGTCCGCCTTTGCCTCGCAGCACGCTGATCAGTCCCGACAGCGTCGCGTAAGTTGCAAACAGCGCGCCGAAAATGTCCGCGCTCTGAATCCCGGTGCGCATCGGCATTTCACCGGCGATTCCGGTGACCGATAAAGCGCCGGAAAAGGCCTCGATGATCAAATTGACGCCGGCGCGCCGCCGATACGGCCCCGTCTGGCCGAATCCGGAGGCCGATACGTACACGATCTTCGGGTTTGCCGCGCGCACCTGCGCGGGACCGAGACCGATCGCTTCCAGCGCACCGGGCCGGTTGTTTTCGAGGAACACATCGCTTTTTTCGACCAGGGCAAGCGCAATGTCACGCGCCGGTTGTTGTTTCAGATCCAGGACCAGGCTGCGCTTGTTGCGATTCAATGCCGCGAAGCTCGCGCTTTCGCCGTTGACCAGGGGGGGCATGGCCCGGGTCTGATCGCCTTTCGCCGGGCGCTCGATCTTGATCACGTCCGCTCCCATGTCACCCAGGAGCATGCCGCAAAACGGGCCGGCAATAAAATTGCCGAGCTCGAGGACCCTGATACCTTCGAGTGGCTGCGACACCGCGTTTACACTCCTGACTGTTTTTTCCAGGACTAAAGCAGCGTGGGCCGCATCACTCCGGCGTGAGACCGATCCTGGCGGCAAGACGCCGGTTCGCCTCGATTTCGGCGACAATCGTCTGCGCGAACTCCGCGGCCGTGGAACTCGCGGGAGCGAAACCCTGGTCCGCAAAGGCGCGCTTCATTTCGGGATCCTCCATGGCCTTTGCCATTTCGTTGCGGATGCGGTTCACGTATTGATTCGGCGTGCCGGCCGGAAACCAAAAACCGTACCAGGGCACGAATACATACCCTTTGACACCTGCCTCATCGACCGTGGGCACATCGGGCAGCTCGCTCCAGCGTCTGGACGCGGTGATGGCGAGCGCTTTCAGCTTGCCCGCTTTGACGTGGGGCAGGAGTATCGTCGGCGGGCCAAAGCAAGTGTCTATTCTCCCTCCCAGAAGATCGGTGATGGCCTGCCCTACGCCCTTATACGGGACATGGGTGAGTTGCGTCCCGGCCATGACATTGAAGATCTCGGGCGCAAAATGCATGACGTTACCGACCCCGCCGGATCCATACGTGAGTTTACCGGGCTGGGCCTTCGCGCCGGCGATCAGCTCCCGGATCGTTCGTGCGGGCACGCTGGGATGCACGACTACGAGAAAGCCGACGCTGTTGACCAGTAACGTGATGGGGGCAAAATCCTTGACCGGGTCATAAGGCAGACTCTTGGTAATCACCGGCAGGCTGGCGTGACTCGATGAGGTGTGCAGCATCGTGTAGCCATCCGGTGCCGCCTTCGCCACCAGATCGGTGCCGAGCGCTCCGCCCGCCCCGGGCCGGTTGTCGATCACCAGCGTGGTCACATTCTGCATTTTCCGCCCCACCATCCGCGCGATGAAATCCATCGGCCCGCCGGCGGCATACGGCACCACCACACGAACAGGCTTCGACGGGTAGTCGCGTTGAACGGGTTGCTGGTCAGCCGCGAAAACCGGCCATGCTGCGAAAAGCGCGGCAAACCCAAGCGTCGTTCTGGATAAAGACATGTCTCCTCCTGGTTTTCAAGGGGCAATTGAATTCGGGCAATTCTTTTCTTACAGAGTGACGAGTGCTGAGTGATGAGCGAGGAGGTGCCCCATTACCCGCTCTTACTCCCTGCCGACCTCACGCCCTGGCGCCCGACCCCAACGGGGTTGCGGCTAGATTACGGGCTGCGGCTGCAGCCCGCTCTTCGGCCCGGCGATCCGCTGGTGGCGGATGACGCCGTAGATCACCACCGGCAGCGCGATCGCGGCCGCAGCGACCGCCATGTTGCCGTCCGGGTGGAACATCGTAACGAAGGCAAAGAAACCGAGCATGACTCGCAGCAGGATGTCTCCGGCCGGATTCTCCAGGAACCGCCCGAACATCGCGAAGGCAGTCGCGCACGTGCCGATCATCACGAGCAGCGTAGCGCCGACCTGCGCCCAGCCCGGGTTCACCACCATGTCGGTTCGCGTGAATATGGCGAACGTCATGAGCGTGATCGGCAGGCATATCTTCAACGCCACCCACATGGTCCGCATGAAGGAGGCCTCGGCAATGCGCGCGGATATGGCGGCCGTGAGCGAGGTCGGCGGCGACAGCTCGCCCCAGACCGAAATCAGGAAGACGAAGAAATGCGCGACCCAGGGATTCACGCCAAGCTCGCGCAGGGGCCCCACGATGACGATCGCGCCGATGATGTAGGTCGCCGTCGGCGGCAGGCCCATGCCGACCAGCCATCCGAAAACAAAGGACATGAAAATCAAGGCCATGATGTTCCACGAGCCGAGGTCGAGCAGCATGCCCCCCATGCGGTTGATGAAGCCGGTGACGGTGAAGAGCCCGATCATGATGCCGAGGGTCGCGAGCAGGAGCGTCAGATAGGACGTCATGTCCGCGTGGGTCTCGATGCTCAGCCGCACGTTGCCGAGGAACGTCTCCTGCGCGACCGCCGGGTCCTTCAGCACGTACTTGAAGTAAAGGAAGTTGACGAGAAGCAGCACGAACATGAAGGACGCGGTATAGAGCGCCGCGAGCAGCTCCCCCATGCCGAGCGCGCCCATCATCACCATGAGAAACGCGACAGCGAGGAAGAAAATCGAGGTCTTGATCTGGTTGTAAGCCGATACCTTGAGCGTCTCGATCGGCTCGCGCGGCAGCAGGCGCACGCAAAGCAGATAGACGGCCAGGGCCAGCGACACGTAGTAGACGATCGCGAGAGCGAACCCGCGGACCACCACGTCCCAGTACGGCACGCCGAGGAACTCCGACATCAGGAACGCGCCCACCCCCATCATGGGCGGCATGATGAGGCCGCCCATCGAAGCCGCGGTCTCCACCGCCGCGGCGAACACCCCCGGCACGCCGTAGCGCTTCATCAGCGGGATGGTGATGGTGCCGACCACGACCGCATTGGCCGAGCCGCTGCCGCTCACCATGCCGATCGCCATCGACCCCATTACCGCCGACTGCGGCACCATTTGCCGCGAGTTGCCGGCAATCCGCTGCATGACAAGTATCATCGCGCGCTGCGCCCCGAACCCGTTCGCGATGGCGGCAAGCAGCAGGAAGGCCGCGATCAGGGTCAATGCAATCTGGCCGTAGATTCCGTAGATGCCGTTCGACATTTCGACCGTGCTGGAAGTGACCACGCGATAGAAACTTGCGCCCGGATGCCAGAAAAAGTCGAGCGGACTCAAAAATCCGAAGAGCGTGTAGAGCACGAGCACGACATTGACCCAAAACAGAACCGGATGGGCGAGCCGCGACAGTTCCATCACCAGCAGGAACATGAGCAGGCCGACGACGAAATCCTGCGTCGTATAGGAACCCTGCCGCCAGATGGCGATATCCTCGTAGTACAGATAGAAATAACCGAAGGCGTAGGCGCAGATGCCGATGTAAAACACCACCAATACGTGGTTCGCGATCGCGGGCAACCACTTGTACAGTGGTTCCTTCTGGTACATGAACAGGATCTGCAGGATCAGCGCGATCGGCAATAACCGGGATACCAGTTCCTGCGGGCCGCCGGAGCCGGTGTAGCAATACCAGATCACCCAGACGAACAGGACCAGCGCAAAGGCAAAGGTCAGATTCCGGAGATTGGCGTGGCTTTTGAGCAGGTCACTCAGCATGGATGTCCCCCTGTTGGTGGAAGGCGGCCTTCGCCTTCCGGGCGGGCGCGAGGGCCCGCACCCTCTGCAGGCTCCTCGTCTCCGGCGACCTCTCTACGTGGTTACTTCGCGATCTTCCACTTGTCGTTCCAGGCCTTGTGCTCTTTCAGGAACTTGGCCATTCCGGAATGCACCGGAATATCCGGATTGGCTTTGATCCCCTGCACCTGCATGCCGACGAAATCGCTGGCCATGGGCGTGAAGCCCGGATCGGACTTGGCGAGGCTTTCGCGGTTCTTGTAGAACGCGCTCAGCATCTTGTAGACGACATCCTCCGGCATATCCGGACGCACGTTGTAGGCGAACAGGATCGGCACGCCCTGGATCTGCTTGACCCCGACGTCCTTGCTGAACGCGAGCTTCGGATCGACGTCCACGACGGCAAGGCCGGCGGCCTTCAGCTTGGCGACCTCTTCGGGGCACGGATTGATCACCTTCACGTCCATGCGCACCTCGGTCTCCTTCCAGTAGGGCGCAAGCGAGCGGCCGGCGGTCGTGTAGGCGACCGAGCCGGCGATCGCGCCGGATTGCATTGCGTCGGTCTGGGTCTTGGCGTCGATCTGGACGTGCTTGAACTGGTAGCCGAGCGTCTTGTAAATGCGCATGAAGTTCAGCCAGTTCATGAAGCCGGCGGTGGTGTAGAACACGGGTTTGCCGCTGAAGTCGCCCCAGCACTTGTACTTGACGGCATCCTTGGCCGACGTGGCCATGAACGACTCCATTGGATAGGCATACCATGCGTGCACCAGCTTCGCCTTGGCGGGAGTGTAGTTCTTGAACCCGCCTTCGCCGGCATAGAGCTCCGTCATGCCGACATCGGCCGTGTAGCCGATCTCTGCGGTGCCGTCCATCGCCGCTTTCATGGCGCCGGTGGTCGACGGGTAGGGATTGACGGTGATGGTGTATTTGCCCTCGAGCGCTTCCTCGGCGATTTTCACCATCGCGGCCGCGACCTTGTATCCGTAGGAATCCACGCTGGACGTGGCCCAGCGGATCGAATTGCGCTCCTGCGCGTGGGCCGGCTCGATCGCCGAAACAGCGAAGACGGCGGCAATGGCGGCCGCGGATACCGCGAACTTGTAACCCGGTCTTATCTTTAACATTGTTTTCCTCCTTCGAGTATATTTCAGTGGAACGGCACGCCGCGGCACGCAAGCGTTGCGCCGCATCCATCCTGTTGCCTATT
>JAHFRL010000070.1 GCA_023266235.1 Betaproteobacteria bacterium | reverse complement strand
CCCCGAGCATGCGCGCGGCGGCCGCGTTGGGGGCCGGTGCAAAATGATCGCAAACCATCGCCAGCTTGGCGGGCGAGGCGACCGCCTCTCCGCCCATGTTCTCGAAATGCCGGATCGCGACCGGCCCATTGGCGTCGTTGAGCAAGACCAGGTCGACGCGCGCGCGGATGATGTCGCCGGGCTCGACGCGCGTGTCGTCCCCCAGCGCGTGACGCGCGAGGATTTTCTGTGCGATCGTTTTTCCCATAGCCGTGCGTTCCTTGCCCGCCGATTTCAGGAAGGCCTAACTTGCTTTCTTGCTGACGAAGCGCTGCTCGAGGTCCCTGACCGCGCCCAGCCCCATGATATCGTTGAGCTCCTCGAAGGACACCAGCAATTCCGGGCGCTCGGTGACCACGTCTTCCTTGAGCGACTCCTGGAACGCCAGCAACGAGTTCTTGAGCCCCTGGATGGCGGACGCGCCCAGCATACGCCCATACATGACGACCGCGACACCCATCTGCTCCAGCCTGCGCGCCGAGATGAGCTCCGTCGTCGAGCGCTTCCTGATCGCGAAGCCCATGTTCACGCACAATGGCCCCGGAATATTCTTCAGCACCGTCTTGATGTCGTCCTCGGTGGCAAGCGCATCCGCGAACAGCAGGTCGGCGCCGGCCTCGTGGTAGAGATTGAGGCGGCGTATGGCTTCCTTGATGCCGTGCGTTCCGAACGAGTCGGTCCGCGACTTGATCACGAGGTTCGGGTCCTGCCGGGCTTCGACCGCAGCTTGGATTTTTTCGACGAGCTCCTCGGCGGCAACCACGCTCTTGCCCTGCATGTGCCCGCAACGCTTGGGCCACTGCTGGTCCTCGATCATGATTCCCGCGACCCCGGCCTGCTCGAACGCCTGCACCATGTGGTACACGTTCACCGCGTTGCCGTAGCCGGTATCGCAATCCGCCAGCAGCGCAAGGTTGCAGCAGTTGGCGAGCCTTCGGCACGCGCTCAGGTTCTCTTCCATGCCCATCAAGCCCACATCCGGCCAGCCGAGATTGCTCTCGCTCAGCGCCGCACCGGAAATAAAGGCGGCCTGGTAGCCGAACCGCTCGACCAGGCGCACGGTATAACCGTCGTAAACGGCGTGCAGCATCAGCAGTTGCGGGGCCTTGATCAGCTCTTTCAGTCTCTGTCCGGGGCTTTTCTGTTGCATCGTGTTTCTCCTGGTTGACCAATGCCGCTGCGGCGCGGGCATGCACGGGACGCCCGGCGGCTTACGCCGCTCGCCTGAGCCTGGCGTAACTTCCCGCGCTGCGCCCGGCGAGGCGCCCGAAGACGGTGCCGCTCGTCAGCCCGCTCGCGCCGGGATAATTGAAATAAAAAATGCCGCCCACCATTTCGCCCGCGGCGAACAATCCCGCAATCGGCTCGTGGTTCGTATTGACCACCTGGCCCTCGTGCGTGATCCTGAGTCCGCCAAACGTGAACGTGACGCCGCACGTAATCGCGTAAGCCTCGAACGGCGGTTTATCGATGGTCTGCGCCCAGTTCGATTTCGGCATCGTCAGGCCCACGGTGCCCTTGCCGTCCTTGATGTTGGGATCGAACGGCACCTCGTTTTTCACCGCCTGGTTGAACTCCCGGATCGTTTGCAGGCACTGCGCCGGATCGACGTCATCCAGCTTCCGCACCAGCTCCTCGAGCGTGTCGGCCCTGACCTTGGTCACCTGCTTCGTGCGGTATTCATCGAGCAGCAGGTGCACGACCTTGGCGTCATAAATCTGCCATGCGAACTGGCCCGGCTGCTCGAGGATGAGGTGGCCATACTTGGCGTAAGTGAAGCTGCGCAGGTCGGCGCCCTCGTCGAGGAAGCGCTTGCCCTCGGCATTGACCATGATGCCGAACGTGTAACTGTGGCGCTGGAAGTTCGGCGTGACGTTCAGGTCGCCGAAGTCCGTCGCATAACGTTCCCAGCCGACCGCATGGCAGCCGGACCAGTGGCCGTACGGCTGCGCCCCGATGCGCAGCGCCATGGCGAGCCCGTCGCCCGTGTTGTACTTGGTGCCCCGTACTTTCGCCAAATCCCAGCCGCGGCCCAGATAGCGGGTGCGCCACTCGGTATTGGCTTCGAATCCCCCGCAGGCGAGGATCACGGCGCCCGCGGCGATTCGTTGGGTAGCCCCGTTCACTTTCGCGACGACGCCGGAAACGCCGCCATCGGCGTGTATGAGATCCTGCACCCAGGCGTTATAAACGATCTCGACGCTCTTTTTCTGCGCCGACTTGTAAAGCGCTTCCATGAGCCCGACCCCGCCGCCCCAGGTCACGATCGGCGCGCCGCCCCAGAACTTGAACCTGCCATCGACTTTATAGGCCTGGCGGCCGAAGTTGGGCATGAACCGCACGCCGTTGTCCTTGAGCCAGCGCATGGCTGCATTGCTGCCCCTGACCAGGATTTCGCACAAATCCGGGTCCGTCCGATGCTGCGTGATGCGCGCCATGTCGTCGAAAAACTCGTTTTCCGTGTAGACGCCGAAATCGCTGGACGCGATTTCATCCGGCGTCAAATCCGGCGCGAGCGCGATGATGTCGTCCGCGCCGTCATACGCGAAGCGCATCTTGCCGTCGGTGTAAGAACTGTTGCCGCCGCGCTCGGACTCCGGCGCGCGCTCGAGCACCAGCACCCGCGCGCCCTGCTCGCGGGCGGAAAGGGCGGCGCACAGGGCGGCATTTCCTCCGCCGACTACAATCACGTCATATTGGTCAGTGCCGGCGTTCATCTGTGAGGTCATGAAATTCGACGCCTGGCCGAAACAGCGTATCGCCCATCCATCGGCAAGTCATCCCCGGGCCAGCCGATTACTGCGGGGGTATCCGGGCGTCTTTAATCACTTTCGCCCACTTTGTCATTTCGGCGTTCAGGTACTTTGCGAAATCGTCCGCGTTGGCGGGGGTGGGCTCAATGCCTTGATTCAGGAGACGCTCCTTCACATCGGGCGCCTCGAGCGCCTTTACGATTTCACTGCTCAATTTCGATACCACGGCTTTAGGCGCGGCGGCGGGAAGAAAAATGCCGTACCACGAGCTCGCCTCGTAGCCGGGCAAACCCGCTTCGCTTACCGTCGGCACGTTCGGCAACGCGGCGCTGCGCCTGGCGGAAGACACCGCGACAGCCCGCAGCCGGCCCGCCTGGATTTGAGTCAGCGTGGACGTAATGGCGCTGAATCCCAGATCAGCCTCGCCGCTGACCACCGCAATCGTGGAAGGCGCGCCGCCTTTGTAAGGTATGTGCGTCATGTCGATCCCCGTCATGGAGATAAACAACGCCATCGCCAGGTGGGTGATGTTGCCGGTTCCTCCGGATGCGTAGTTGAGTTTGCCGGGATGGCGTTTGGCCAGGGCTATCAGCTCTGTTACGGATTTCACGGGCAACGAAGGATGCGCGATCAATGCCGATGGCCCGGCGCCGACCAGCGCTACGGGCGCGAAATCCCTCGTCACGTCGAACGGCAATTTCGCAAACAACGACGGGGTCGCGATCGTGGCGTTCGCCAGGAACATGGCATACCCGTCGGGCGGCGATTTCGCGACAGCATCCGCTGCTATGTTGCCGGCGGCGCCGGGTTTGTTATCGACGATCACCGTCTGTCCGATCGTTTCGGAGAGCTTTTGGGCAACGGCGCGCGCAGCCACGTCGGTGGCGCCGCCGGGAGCAAAACCGACCACCAGACGCAGCGGACGCACCGGATACTGCTGCGCCTCGCCGACCACGGCGAACGTCGATGCGGCAGCCAGGATCACTCCCGCTGCCGCCTTCCGTGTCCTCGACATGGATGCCTTCCTGCTCCGAGCGCGGCGCTTTATCCCGGGATCGAAATTTAGCAGCGATGAGGATAGCCCGCAAGAATATTGTATTATTCTAGTAGCACCATTCGTTATCCTCAGGAGGGCGCCATGAAACTGCAGCAGCTACGCTACGCCTGGGAAGTCCACCGCCACGGCAACCACATTTCCGCCGCCGCCGAAGCGCTGCACACGTCGCAGCCCGGCATCAGCAAGCAGATCCAGCTGCTCGAGGGCGAGCTCGGTTTCGAGATTTTTTCGCGCAAGCGCAACCGGATCGCGGGCCTGACCGAGCCCGGCCGGGAAGTCATAGCGATCGCCCAACGCATGCTGGCGGATGTGGACAACCTGCGCAATCTCGGCGAGGATTTTGCGTCGCGCCGTGGCGGCAACCTCACCATCGCCACCACGCACACCCAGGCGCGTTACGTGCTGCCGAAGGTCATCGAGCAATTCGTCAAGAAGCACCCCGCCGTCCGGCTCGGCATGCGGCAAGGCAACCCCACGCAAATCTGTGAGTTCGTCGAATCCGGCGAAGCCGACATCGCCATCGGCACCGAAACCACGCGCGCTTTTCCGAACCTGGTCAGGCTCCCCTGCTTCAAGCTGGCGCGCAGCGTCATCGCCAGAATCGGCCATCCGCTGCTGCAGGCGAAGAAGCTGACGCTGCGGGAAATAGCGAAATACCCGATCATCACCCACGACCCGGCGTACAGCGGGCGCTGGAAAGTGATGGATGCATTCAAGCACGCGGGCATCGAGCCCAACGTGACCTTTGGCGCAGTGGACGCGGACGTCAGCAAAACCTACGTGGAGCTCGGACTGGGAATAGCGATCCTCACCACGATTTCCTTCGACCCGGCTCACGACAAAGGGCTGCGCGCCAGGGATGCAAGTCATCTGTTTGAGCCCAGCACGACCTTTGTTACGCTGCGCCCCAATAGTTACCTGCGCACCTTCGCGCTTGACTTTATCAAGTCGCTCGCGCCCGGCCTGAGCCCCGAAGTCGTCAAGGCCGCGGTGAAGAAATCCGTGACGCGATAAGAATTTCGGTCGCAGCGGAATGCCTGCCGGGGATGCAAGACTCGTCACCCGGCGCAGTCAGTCGACCTTCGCACCGGAGACCTTCACGACTTGGGCATACATCGCCATGTCGCGGCGGATGAAGGCGGCGAACTCCTCGGGGCTGCTGCCCACCGGGTCGGAGCCCTGGGCCTCGAATTGCGCGCGCAGCTCTGGCGCGCGGACCACCTTGACCAGCGCGTCGTTGAGGCGCGCAACGATGGATTTCGGCGTCCCGGCGGGCGCGAACAGCCCGAACCAGTTGACCGCCTCGAAGCCCGGCACGCCCGCCTCGCTGATGGTCGGCGTGTCCGGCAACTGCGGCGAGCGCCTGGCGCTCGCCACGCCGAGCAAGCGCACCCGCCCCGCCTTGATGTGCTGCAGCACCGGCGCAATCGAGTTGAACATCATGTTCATGTGCCCTCCCAGCACATCGGTCACCGCCTGCGGCGCGCCTTTGTACGGCACGTGCGTGATGTTGACGCCGGCCATGCTCTTGAACAGCTCCATCGCTAGATGATTGGCGGTGCCGTTGCCGGCGGAGGCATAGTTGAGCTTGCCGGGTTCCGCTTTGGCAAGCGCGATCAGCTCCCTGACGCTCTTCGCGGGAACCGACGGGTGCGTGATCAGCAGGAAAGGACCGATCGCGATCAGGCTGATCGGCGCGAAATCCCGCAACGTGTCGTAGGGCACCTGCTTGCGCAGATGCGGCAGGATCGTGAGGGCGCCCGGGCTGCTGACGAACAGCGTGTAGCCGTCAGGGGCGGCCTTCGCCACGATTTCCGCGCCTATCATCCCGCCCGCGCCGCCGCGGTTGTCGACGACGAGCTGCTGGCCGAGGAGGCTGGACAGACCGGGCGTCACCATGCGCGCCACCACGTCCGGCGTGCCGCCGGCGGGCACGGACAGGATCACGCGGACCGGCTTGTCGGGATACCGGCCTGCGCCTGGCGAGGCGGCCTGCGCCGCGATGAGCGGCGACAACAGTGCGGCAGCGAGTGCGGCAGAAAATCCGCGCACAATATTCTTCACAATTTCTCCTCGATCGAATTCTTGTCGCGGGAATGGTAACCGATTCATCCGCGCGGCTCAAAACCGTTTGGAGACCGCGCCGGTCAGGGCAGGCGCGGCGGAGGGCGGAGCAGAGTGGAATCGGTTAACGTCTTGGTGAGCGGCGCGCTGCTTTTGCGCGTCCGCTCCAACTATATGCTGGGCTGCTATCCACTATCGAGGAAACCACAACAATTTTTTGACTCGACCTCTCGCTACCTCTTGTTTTGTCGGCTTACGGTCTGGTCCTTGATAATTCCCGCTATACGGAACAACCAATTCGTAAGCGATGTTTTCGGCGGAATGCCCGACGTAGGTGTGGAAACGGTCGTCCGTTTCAACGATTAGACGGGGCCGGATGTGAATGACTTCCCTGTAGGCAGACCCTACCCTCAATCCATATTGGTCATGGATTTTTGGGCTCGTCACGTGGATGCTGTCGATCTTTTCCATATTCTCGACTTGCATCTTTATCCAGAAAAGCTCGCCTTGGTTATCAGATATGTCATAGTAAATAAAATCCGGCCCATCCTGTTGCCCGGTTTTCTGCGTCACGGAAAAATTGGTGAAAGCGGTTCTCAGTTTCTTCAAATCGAGCGTGGTATTACCGTTCAATATAATTGGGCCGATTTTGTTTTTGGAAAGAATCAAGGGGGGCTTACCCGCTTCGGCCCTTGCCTCTATCAGGGCGCCCGATGCGACTAAAAAGATAACGGATGTGAACAGCAGCTTGAACACAGACCTTATAGTCATTTGAAGCCTCACCTTTTTCTATGGCAGCCCAACTTCAATTAATTGACATTTTGAAGATGCTAAACCCATATATTTGCATATACAACTTCGCGCCAATAGATATATGCATCTGCGTGGGTATATCTACGTCCATATCGATCCCAGCCGGCCGCCTTGATGCGCTCCCGCGTCGCGCTCTCGGCATAGGCAATCCGCAGCCGGCGCGCCGGCAGTTGACCGCAGCGGTGCCGTGCGGAATCGGCTATGCTTGCAGTTCGAAAATCCGTTCAGGGGGAGATTTGCATGGCGACTGCATCATCCAACGAACTCGCGGGCAAGGTGGCGCTGGTCACCGGCGCCTCGCGCAACATCGGGCGCGCCATCGCGCTCGCGCTCGCGGCCGGCGGCGCCGCGGTCGCGGTCAATACGCGCGCGTCCCGCGAGGACGCCGGGAAAGTCGTGCAGGAAATCCGCGCGGCAGGCGGCCAGGCGGAGGTCTTCATCGCCGACATCGCCGATGCGAAAGCGGTGAATGCGATGGTCGAAGGCGTGCTCACGCGCTTCGGCCGCGTCGACATCCTCGTGCTCAACGCCTCGGTGCGCGGCGAGAAGCCCTTCATCGAGATGAGCTACGAGGAATGGCGGGTTCCGCTCGCGATCACGCTTGACGGCGCGTTTCACTGCACCAAGGCGTGTCTGCCCGCCATGCTCAAGGCCGGCAGTGGCAGCATCGTCACGCTCGGCGGCATGATGGCGCTCGCCGGCGCGAAGAACCGCGTGCACGGATCAGTCGCGAAACACGGGCTCGTCGGCATGACCCGGGCCCTCGCGCGCGACCTTGCGCAATACGGAATCCGCGTCAACTGCGTAGCGCCGGGACAGATGAACACCCCGCGCGCGGCCGGCCGCACGCCGCGCGCGGATCCGAAAGACCTGATCCCGCTGGGACGCACCGGCGAGCCGGCGGAAATCGCCACCACGGTGCGCTTCCTGTGCGGTCCCGGCGCCAGTTTCATCACCGGGCAGACTCTCCACGTGAACGGCGGCCAGATGACGTTCTGACAACGCGCTGCGTCACCGCGTCTCCGTCAATGCGCGGTGAGCCCCCCATCCAGCAGCAGCGTGTGCCCGGTAATGTACGCGGCCTGCGGGCTCGCCAGGTAGCATGCCGCCGCCGCGACTTCCTCGGCGGTGCCGAACCGGTGCAGCGGTACCCGGTTCAGCATCATTTCCCGGTAGCCGGGATCGGCCAGCGGTCCCGCGCGCGACGGCGTCTCGACCGTGCCCGGCGCGATCGCGTTGACGCGTATGCCGTGCTGCGCCCACTCGATCGCGAGCATCCGCGTCATCTGGATGATCGCCGCCTTGGATATCCCGTAGGTCGAGCGTCCGGCGATTCCCACCACGCCATGAGTGGAGGCAATGCTGATGATGCACCCCGGCCGGCCGCTGGCGATGAGATGCCGGCCCATCTGCTGGGTCACGAAGAAAGTTCCCGTCAGGTTGGTCCGCATCACCGTGTCCCACTCCGCGGGAGTTACGTCCACTGCCGCCTGGCGCAGCGTGACGCCGGAATTATTAACCAGCACGTCGAGATGGCCGAAGGCGCCGGTGACCTCGGCCATCGCCTGTTCGATGCCGGACTGCGAACACACGTCGAGCGCCACCGTTACCGCGCGCGCGCCCGCCGCTGCAAGCTGCGCCACGACACCGGCCAGCTTGGCGGGACGCGTTGACGCCACCGCCACGTCGAACCCGTCGCGGGCCAAAGCCAAAGCGGTCGCAGCGCCGATTCCTTGTGACGCTCCGGTCACGAACGCCGTGCGCCTGCGCGTGGATTGCTGCTCCTGCACTCTGCCTCCCGGAAACTATTCCGCTGCGGTCAGTCGAAACCGAACAACCGCGCCGGCGTGTCCCACAGCACTTTCTGCCGGTCCCCGGCATCCGGCAGCCAGCGCGGCAAGCACGCCAGGCCCGGACCATAGTCCATGCGCTCGTCCATGCGCACGAACGGCCAGTCGGAGCCCCACACGCAGTTGTCGAGCGTAAACGCCGTGATCGCGGCGGCGATGAAGGGATCGACGTCGCGGTACGGGTAGCCCGCAACTGACGAGCGGAAAGGCCCCGACAGCTTGATCACCGCGTTACCCGATTTTCCGAACTCGAGCAGCGTCTGGAAACCCGGTTGCGCGACACCGCGCCCCACGTCGGGCCGGCCGAAGTGATCGACCATGATGCGCACGCCGGCTTTGCGCAGTAGCGGCGCCGCTTCGGCCAGTTCGTCTTTCTGGCAATGGATTTGCAGGAACCACTGCATCTCCTTCACGCGCGCGAGCAGCCGGTCGGCGCCGGGCTCGATGAGCGGTCGCATGCCGTGGCCCATCAGATTCATGCGTATGCCGACCACGCCTTGAGCGGCGAGCGCGGCGAGCTCGCGGTCGGACGCATCGCTTTTCACCAGGGCTATCCCCTTGAAGCGTCCGCCGGATTCGGCAATGGCGGCGAGCATGCAGCGATTATCGGCCCCGTACGGCCCGGCGCCGACCAGCAGGCCGTGCGTGAAACCATGCGCATCGAGCACGGCGCGGAACCTGGCGGCGGTGCCGGCCTGGCTAGGGTGCGGCTGGTACAACGTGTCCGGCGCGTGGGGATAACTGTCGCCGCAGAAAACGTGGGCGTGACTATCGGCGGCGCGAGCGGCGGTCATGAGTGGTTTGCTCCCGTGCGAATTATTTCGGGGCTTGGGAATTCGCAGTGTATGTGGCCGCGGTTTTGCCGACAAGCGGTCGCTTGGCCAAGCGGGAGGTCGGATCACGCCGGGGTTTTATTGGCGGACACCACGAGCTCGGGGTGGGCCGGGCCTGCCCCGAACGCCTCCGCGGTCCGCTCGATTTCGATTGCGGCGGCGACCAGCGCAAGGCGCGCGATCACGCCATAGGCATAGAAGAACAGGTTCGGCGGGCGGCCCGGCGCAGCCGAATAGCAGGGCTTTTCGATCGCGAGCGGCACGAAGTGCGAGCCCGGTCCGTTCAGGTTCTCGTCCCAGCCGCGGCCCGGGTGCACGCGGTAGAAGCCGCCGACCGCGAAACGATCGATCATGTAAACGACCGGCTCGGCCGTGGCGTCGCTGACCGACTCGACCGTGTAGACGCCTTCCTGCACGAGCACGTCATGCACCGCGATGTGCCCCTTCACCATGCCCATGTGCTTGCGCCGCTCGCGGTTCAGGTTGCGCACCTGCCCGGGGTCCCGCACCGTCATGATGCCCATCCCGTAGGTGCCCGCATCGGGTTTCACGATCACGAACGGCTCCTGCTCGATGCCGTATTCCTTGTACTTGGCGCGGATGTCGTCGAGGCACTTCGACACGTAGCCCGCGAGATTTTCCTGGTCCTGGCGCTCATTGAAATCGATCCGGCCGCACTGCTCGAAATAGGGGCTGATCAGCCAGGGGTCGATGCCGAGCAGCCGCGCGCATTCGGCGGCGGCGTCCCGGTAGGCCGCGAAGTGGTTGGCCTTGCGGCGCATGAACCAGCCGGCGTGCAGCGGCGGCAGCACGACCTGTTCGAGGTTGCGCAGAATCTCGGGCAGGCCGTCCGACAGGTCGTGGTTGAGCAGCACCACGTCCGGGTCGAAACCGCGGACGCCGAGGCGCTTGCCGCTGCGCTCGAGCGGTTCGAGCCTCAGTTTGTCGCCGCCCGGCAGCTCGATATCCGTGGCCGCGGTGACATCCGGGCGCAGGCTGCCGATGCGCACGATCAGGCCGGCGTGACGCAGTATCCGTTGCAACGCCACGACGCTTTGCAGGTAGAACGTGTTGCGCGTGTGGTTCTCCGGGACCAGCAGCACCCGCGCTACAGCGGGGTTGATTTTCTCGATGACGGCCGTGGTGGCCTGCACGCACAGCGCCTCGAATTCCGGATTCAGATTGTTGAATCCGGCCGGGAACAGGTTGGTGTCGACCGGCGCAAGCTGAAAACCGCTGTTGCGCAGATCGACCGACGAATAGAACGGCGTCGCGCGTTTCGGCCACTGGGCGCGCAGCCAGTGCTCGATTGACGGCATCGCATCCAGCATGCGGCGCGCGAGGTCAGGCAGCGGGCCGTCGAGCGTCGTCGTCAGACGCGGAGCGGTCATGGAGCGCCTTGTCGGTTGAACTCGAAAGCGATTTTTGTGCTTGCAGTCCCGCCCATGCTAGCCGCACCGCGCCAGCGAAGGTTTGATCCAGGTCAAGGGCTCAAGGCGCGATCAGGAAGTAACACCCCTCCACCCGCACTCGAGCCGCCGCGCATCAGCTGCCGGGCAGGTTGTGAACTTCGGGGAAGAACATGTCTTTCCACGATTGCGGCCTGACCTTGATGTGGCCGACCTCCGCCATGAAACCGACGATCTTCATCATGTTCCGCGGCGTCATCGTGAACTCGATCTCGGGATCGTTGATCAGCTCGAGAACATCCTCCACCGAAATCTTTTCCCTGGTGATCCGCACGTAGATTTCGGCGGCCGCTTTACGGTCCTTGTGGATCTCCTGGATCGCTTCGTTGAAGCCGGCCAGAAATGCCTGGTAGGTCTTGGGGTTCTCGTCGTGAAACCTGGTGGTGGTCCAGACCAGGTTGTAGGTCGTCTTGCCGCCGAGCACATTATACGATTTGAGGATGCTGCGCACGCCGGGCTTTTTGAGTTCCTGGTACTGAAACGGCGCCTCGGAAAAGTGGTTGTTGATCTCGCCGGCGCCGGACAGCAGGGCCGCTGTGGCATCGGGCGTCGGCATTGCGACCTGCAGGTTGTCGTATTTGAATTCGGCTCCCTTGCCGAATTCTTTTTGCGTCCCCATCTGCAGGATGATGGCCTGGCCGGACACCTTGGTTGCAGGCATCGCGATCTTGTCCTTTTCCGTAAAGTCACGGATCGACTTGATGCGCGGTTCGCGCGTCAGCAGCATGATCGGCGCGCAGTTCTTGGCGGTGATTGCCTTGACCTCGTTGGCGGTTCCCCGGGTGCGCGCCCAGAACACCGCAAACGGCGGCACTCCGCCCGAAGCAATCTGGATGCTGTTCGAAAGCAGCGCATCGTTGACGCTGGTGCCGCCCGAAATCTGCATGTAGGTTGCGGTCGAATCGAGACCGGCCGCTTTGGCGTGTTTTTCGAACAGCTTCTTGTCCTGCATCACCATGAGCGGCAGGAACGAGATGCCGAACTGCCGCGCGACCTTGAGCTCGCTCACCTCGGCCGCCGCCGGCCGTATGCCTGTCAGCAGGACGGCAATCCCGACCACGAATAAAGCCGCAATAGTCTTGCACTTCATCTCACTCCTCCTTTGAAGTCAGGATCCATGCCCTGTCATGGCGATGAATACCCAAACGATGGCCAAGGGAAAAAGCACCAGCAGCAAGAAAGGAAACGTCAGCGCGGCCAGGACCAGTCCAACGGCGATAACGCCCCCCAAAACAAAAATACCGACCCCCGCGAAGACAAATACCAGGAAGATCGCCGCACAGAAAAGAGCTATCGAGGCCACGATCAGGCCGGCAGCTCCGACGGCGCCCTTGAGCGGCCCTGTCAGTTCCTGCCCGTTGATTATGATCCGCGTCGCGCCGCCCTCGAAAAACAGCCCCCATGCAACCAGGGCAAGCATGATCACCGCAAGAAATATTGCCGTCTTCTTCGTCATATATGACCTTGTGCGGAGATCTGCCGATCCAAGAGCGACTGGCGAGTCCGGGCGTGTCCCCCTGCATTCCCCGCGAAGATTCTACGCCGATTGTCGAGACACGAAGGCGGAAGGGCGAAGGAGCCGGGATCGGAGAGACGCCGGGCGAGAGACGAGAGGCGGAAATCCGTCTATCGTCTGTCAATCCATGCAGCCGTCTTGCACCCCTGACGGGAAACACCCATCCATTACGTGATCACTGAATTACTCGATCACGCATTAAAAATACGCCTGCCCGGGTGCGATCGGCGGCGTCCACTCGCAGTTGCCCCACGGCCCGTCGCCGTTTTCCCTGATGTAGGCGATGCGGCCGCGTTTCGTCGGCACCCGCTTGCCCGAGAACAGCGCCCGCAGCCAGTCGAGCACGTAATCATGGCAGTCCATGCCGCCCAGGTTGGGGATCCCCCACAGGGGGTGGTACTGGTTCTCCATTACCCACATCTCCTTGGGCACTTTGAGGTCGGCGAAGGCCTCGACGGCGTCCTCGAGCGGGCACAGCGGATCGAACTCGCCGGTCACAAGCAGCGTCGGGCACCTGACCTTGCCGAGATAGCCGCGCACGGTCATTCCGTCCGCCACTTCCTCATCGAACTTGTCCTCGTTCGCATAGCCCGCCATGTACATGAACATCTGCTTGAAGCGTGGGCTGGACTGCGTGAAGATCGTGTTGTTCGGGTTGAAGCACGCCACCGAGCTTACGACCGCAGCCGCACGGTGGTCGTAGCTCGACAGGCGCAGCGACCAGTAACTTCCCATGCTGATGCCGTAGATCGCGATCTTTCGCGGATCCACTTCCGGGCGCTGCATGAGGTAGCTGATCACCGCCGCGCCGGCGCGCTCGTAGTTGTCCTTCACCGCGCGGATCTTCTGGATGTTCGAGTTGCCCTGGCCGGGCCCGTCCATCGCGAGCACGTGAAAACCGCGCGCCAACGCGATGTTGTGAAACGCCTTCGGAAAGACTTCCTTGGTCTGGTCCATGCCGGGGACGTAAAGCACGACCGGGGCCTGGCGGCGGTCCGGCAGCAAATGCAGCAGGCAGGAGATGGTCTGGCCTTTGCCGAACGGCACCTCGACGCGCTCGATCGGGTAGCTCGCGACCTTCGAGCGGCGGTCCACCATTTCGCTGAGCTTCCGATAGAGGTCGAGCTTGACCGGATGATCGTCGAAATAGATCGGATGCTGCGCCATGCGGTAGGCCTCGATCGCGTGGTCGTAGTGGTAAGTCGCGGTCTCACCGGCGCCGTGGGCCTGCGCGCGTTTCGCGAGCTTTTCATGGCGCTCGCCCGCCTCGCGCCAGACCTTGGGCAGCATGCGGTAGTTGCGCGCGCGCTTGCCCGCCGGCACTTCGAGGTCGTCGCGCTCGAAATTCTGCACCCGCCCGCGCATGTTGAGAGCGAGATCGAGCATCCATTGCTGATTGTCGCGTTGCGTTCTGAGTTTGCGGATCATTGCCTTCCCCCTGATTTACGGCCCGCGCCGTCAGCGGCGGGATTCGATGAAACTGCGGCCTGCGCGGGTGATAGTACGAAGACGGCGCGAACGGGTCAATGCACGGCGCAAATTGACAGCGGCGCTGTTTTGGGGATGAATACACAACCGGGAGGAGACATGCATGAAGCTGGAAGCCGGAGGCATCGCCGCGCAAAGGCCGGGACGCTGGTTACCGGCGGTGCTCGCCGCTTGCGGAATGTGGTTGGCGCAATGTCCGCAGGCAGGCCACGCGCAATCCTGGCCGGGCAAACCGATTCGCCTGATGCATGGCTTTGCCAGCGGCAGCGCTATTGATGTGTTTTCCCGGCCGCTCGCGCACAAGCTGTCGGAGGCACTCGGCCAGCAGGTGGTGGTCGATAGCCGGCCGGGCGCGACGGGGACCATTGCCAACGATCTGGTTGCGAAAAGCGCACCCGACGGCTACACGCTGCTCGCCGCGCCGGGTTCGGCGATGACCGCCACGCCGCACCTCTATAAGGTTCCGTACGATCCGCTGCGTGATTTCGCGCCGATCATCCAGCTCAGCGCATTTTCCTACGTGCTGGTAGCGCATCCCGCAGTGCCCGCGAAAACCGCGCGCGACCTGATTGCGCTCGCCAGGGCCAGGCCGGGATCGTTGACCTACGGGTCCACGGGGGTGGGCAGCGGTTTTCATCTGGCCGGTGAGCTGTTCGGTGCGATGGCGGGCGTGCAAATGCTGCACGTGCCGTACCGCGGAGGCGGCTCGGCGGCCATCACGGACCTCGTGGCCGGGCGCGTGGACCTGATGTGGGACAGTTTGGCCGTCGTGAAGCCGCAAATGCAGGCGGGCAAGCTGCGCGCGATCGGGGTGACGGGCTCGCGCCGGGCGGCCGCGCTGCCGGATGTGCCGGCCATCGCGGAGAGCGGCCTGCCGGGCTACGAGATGGTGGGTTGGCATGGCGTGCTGGCGCCCGCGGCGACGCCGCGGGAAATCGTTGACCGGCTCAATGCGGCGATCGGGAAGATTCTGAGCGCCGCCGACATCAAGGAACTCTGGAACACCCAGGGCATGGAAATCGTGCCCACCACGCCCGGGCAGTTCGCGGCGAGGATGCGCTTCGACTACGAGCGCTACGGGAACCTGATCAAGAGCTCGGGCATCAAGATCCAGCAGTGAATGCACGCGTGCCGTAATCGGCAAGCGGTCCGGAGTCCAATGTCACTATACCTCAAGCCTATCCGGCACGTAGGGTGCGCTCCGCGCACCGGTTCGCGCCGTAGTGCGCAAGGCGCACCCTACAGGAATTGTTCGGCGCGCTTGATCAGGTCTTCGAGGCCCGGCTCGTTCGGGTTGCGCGGCTTGCCCGGATGGATGATGGACACCTGGCAACTCTCGGCCGCTTCCACCAGCTGGCGGTAGGTACCGGCGTCCGGGTTCACGATGTGCGCCTGCTTGTTCGCGTCGTAGGCGAACATCTTGTCGTTGATCTGGGTGCACTCGTTGCAGGTCGTGCACCGCGGGGTTTCGATGTAGGCCTCGTCGGGCGACTTTTGCTCCTCCGGTGCGGCCGGCGCTGCCGCTGTGGTCGCGGCCGCGGGGGCCGGCTCGTGCACGCGGGCCGCAGTTTCCTTACCTTCGTGTTCCTCCCAGGCTTTCCGCTCGCGCGCGAGCAGTCTTTCCGCATGCGAGTTGTGAATGCCGCCGAGTTCCTGCAAGCTGTGCCACGTCGCGCGGCAGCGGTTCGCTTCCCGCATCAGCTTGTCGTCGACGATCACCTTTTGCAGCGAGTTGTCGCGGTCGACCATCAGCACGCACGGTACTTGGTCGGGCGTGCCCGTGGCTTCCCGGGCCATCCATTCGGCGGCCGCAGTCAGGCTGCCGTTCCACTGCCCCCGCGGGACTCGCGCGAAGTGCCGGGAGTAGCGCTGATCGCAGGCCACGAAGTCGATCAACGTGAAAGCAACGTTCGCGCATACCCGCTGATGCGCCTCACCCTCGTAAGCGAAGTCATGCACCGGCCAGTCGAGTTCCACCTGGGTATTGGCCTCGAGGTAAAAACGCGCCGCCCAGTTCGCGCCCGCCGACGGATCGTAGGTGAACGCCGGGAAGGCGCGCGATTCCATCGCCGCAGCGGCGACAAGGTACGCCGGGAGGTCGCCGGTTTGCCCGCCGGCGCCGGAGAATACGCTGAACACGGCGGGCCCGGAATAGGCCAAGCCCCGCAGAATCCGCTCGCGGAACTGGAACAGGTTGGAGCTGCTCGACTGCAGCACGTAGATATCGTTGAGGCCGATCGCCGTGTTGGCCAGCTGCTTGCCGCGCAAGCCGAAGGCGGGGTGGGCATCACCGCGCGGCGATTCCTCCAGGAGATCGTCGGTCTGGACCAGGACCTTCACCGGCAGGCCCCCGGACAGAATCTCCATCAGCTGGTCGTTTTCGGCGCCCTGCAGCTTATCGGCACTGATAACGACCAGATAGTCAGGAAACATCGCGAGGTCCCGCTCATCCAGTCCCGTCGCGTCGAACTCTCTGAAGAACGGATCGTGCTTGGCCTCGTTGTACTCGCCTTCGATCTCGAGGCCGGCTATCGCCACGGCCCTGGCAATTTCGATCGCCTTGGGCATCCGCTCGCGGTACGCAGCAAGAGCGGCGATACAGCTGTCGAATACAAACGAGTAAGTCTTGTCACCGGCACCGAGCTTGGCGACGCCATCCTGCGCCGCGAAGAAGCGCTGCGACCTGAGTATCGACAGCAGCGATTTTATTCGCCGGCGCCGGCTTTCCGGCAGCGAGGCCTTGGGCGCAGACCTAGTCAGCAGGCGCGACATGGCCTGGAAATCAAAATCCCCCGCATGGGCCGCGCCAACCGCGGCCTGCAGGCTTTCCGCACTTAGTCCCGCCTCGGAGCGGACCGCGTCGACCTGCAGGATGTCCGAGAGCTTCTGGGTCAGCCTGGCGAAATCTGCGCGGAATTTGCGCGCCTTCTTTTCCTGCACGCCCGCCCACGCGTGATTGATCACGTCGGCGGGCATCGCCTTGCCGCAATCGACGACTCTGCCGTCGGTCTTGAGGGCGGCGCGGGCACGGCTCAGGCTGTCCTTCAACAAATCGTTGCCGCGCGCCGCCAGCCGGCCGGCGGCCTTATCCCACAATGCCGACAGTGCTCCACTGACGCCTTCCGCGACGAGCACGCGAATCTCCTGCTCCAGCCGCAGCAGGTGCTTGGTCAGCCGCTCGCCGTCATCCCCCTGCGCGACTGCACTGACGACGCCGTCGACGATCGCAGAGAGGCACTGCACGCAGCCCCGGTCCGCGGCGTTCTCGACCAGCACCAGCGGGAAATCGTAGCGCAGTTTGCTGAGATCGCGATACCGGGCCAGCAGCGCGGGTTGCAGGTTGAGCCCGTCGACTGCATCCAGGCCGGCACCGGGAGTTTTCCCGGTCAGATAAAAAGCAATTTGTGTTTGAAGTTCCGCTTCCATTTGGATTGTTCTGCTCGTTAACGCTGCAACGTTTAATGCCGGACCGCACCCGGCGGCCCGACCATGCCTCACGCGGCTCGCTGCGCTTCCGGCCAGACCGTGAACTTGTCGAGTTCGGCGTTGAGGCCTTTTTCGATGAGATCGGTCGACCGCAGCTGCCCCGCGTGCCGCACTTCTTCATAGCGGGGAACATCCGGATTCCGGTACAGGATGCCCACGGGAATAGGATCGAGGCTCGACGCGATTTCGCGCGCCCGGTGGAGGTTCGACGGATCGTGCACGGCCTGGTTCTGGTAGACCTTGGCGAGACCCGGGCTGACCCGCAGACCGTTCTCGTGATTGAGCAGCAGAATCCGGTTCGGATCGTGCAGCCACGGCTCGAACATCTGCGGCAGCCATTCCGGACAGCGCTGGACGATCCGGATGAACGAGAAACCTTTATGGTGGAAGGCGGCCTTGACGACCTCGTAGAGCACTTCCGGGATCCAGTCGACCACCTGCGCGACGAAGGAGACGTTCTGCACCCCGAGCGTGACGGTCAGGGGATTGAGCGCCTCGAGGTAAGCGCCGCGCGGCGTGGTGTTGCTCTTGGTCCCGATCGGCGACGTCGGCGAGGCCTGCATTTTGGTGAGCCCGTAGATCTGATTGTCGTGCAACAACACCGTCATGTTCATGTTGTAGCGGATCGCGTGGATCCAGTGCGCGGCGCCGATACTGCAGCAATCGCCGTCGCCCGTATTGACGAACACGTGCAGGTCCGGCCGCGCCATCTTGACGCCTTCGGCAACCGGCAGCGCGCGTCCGTGGATGCCATGGAAGCCGTAGGTCTTCATGTAATGGGGGAAACGACTCGAGCAGCCGATCCCCGATATGAACGCTGTTTTTTCCGGGCGCAGGTCTTCGTCGCGGCACAAGCGCTGCACCGCCGTGAGAATCGCGTTGTCGCCGCAACCGGTGCACCAGCGCGGCACGCCGTTCTGATAGTCCTCGAGCTCGTGGTGCTCATCGTACATCCGGAGCAGGCACTCGGTGGCGGATGTTGTCATGATTGCTCTGCCTTTCCTTGCGGTTGTCCCAGCTTCTCGCGGATCACGCGGCAAATCGCGCCGGGCTTGATGGGCTGGCCTTTTACTTCGCTCCAGCAATCGACATCGATCAGGTAGCGCGCGCGCAGCAGCGTCGCCACCGCCGAGTAGCGGCGGTTGCTCTCGTCGATGATCTCGTCTTCAGGACGGTCGCTCCAGTTGCTCTCGATCGTCATCACGTGGTTGAACCGCTGCATCACCTCTTTGATTCCCGGAGGCAGCGGCTGGAGGAACCGCAGGTGCATGGAGGACACCTTGCGGCCTTCGGCGCGCATGGCTGCGACCGCTTCCTCTATCGTACCCTTGGTGCTGCCCCAGCCGATGATCAGCAAGTCGCCTTGCTCGCCGCCGAACACCGGCGGCGCCTTGAGCGTTTTCTGCAGCGCGGCGAGCTTCAGGCTGCGGGCGCGGATGCCTTCCTCATTGCTTTCCGGATCATAGGCGACTTGGCTCAGCCGGTCGTGGGCGAGACCGGTCACGGTGTGCATGCCGTTGGGTTGGCCGGGAATGAAGCGACGGGCAAGACCGGTCGTCGTATCCCAGTCGTACGGCTTTGCTCCCGCGGGAACGGCGCTCTGGTCCACCGGCGGCGCGGCCCACGTCGCGCTGAACTGGGGCCGTGGAAACGGCTGCTGGGAAGTCGCCAGGTTGGCATCGGTCAGCAGCACTACCACCATGTTGAACGTCTCGGCGATCTTGCGCGCGGTAATGACCGAGTAGAAGCAATCCTCGATGGTGCTCGCGGCCATGACGACTTTGGGTGCGTCCCCGTGGCTGCCGAAGATGGCCGCCATGAGGTCGCCCTGTTCGGCTTTGGTTGGCAGGCCGGTGCTGGGGCCGCCACGCTGTACGTTCACCACCACCAGCGGGATTTCCGCCATCACCGCCAGCCCGATCGCCTCCTGCTTGAGCGAAAAACCGGGGCCGGAAGTGATGGTCACTGCGCATTTACCGGCGTACGAGGCGCCGATGGCGAACGCGCACGCCGCGATCTCGTCTTCCGCCTGGTGCACTATGCCGCCGACTTTTTCGAAGACCTCGCTCAAGTAGTGCGACGCCGAGGTGGCCGGCGTGATCGGATACATTGCGCAGATCTCCATGCCCGACGCGAGGACGCCGAGCGCCAGCGCGGTGTTGCCGTTGACCACGATCTGCGGCTCCTTGGCGCGGACCGCCGGGATCCGGTACTTGAAGTCGAGGTTGGCCTCCGCCCACGTGTAACCTGCGTCGAGCAGCTTTAGATTGGGTTCGATGACGCTTTTGCCCTTCTTGCCGAACGCAAGCGCGATCTGGTCCCGCGCCAATGGCATGTCGAGGCTGTAAATGCTGCATAACATGCCCAGCGCGAACATGTTCTTGCCGCGCCGTGCGTCGGCGACCACGGTCAGGCATTCCCGCTCCATCGGGACCTCGTACACCTTGTATCCGGCGGCCACCAGCTGGTTGTAGGTTTCGAGGTACGCTGCCGCGATCTTCAGGTCCGGATTTTCGCGCCACATGTTTTCCAGCAGTATGGTGCAGCCGGGCTTGAGTTCGCCGGCGCGCACGCGGCCGAGCAGCACCTGCTCGTTGAAGGCGACAACGAGGTCCGTTTCGTCGCCCCCGTTGGTGATGCGTGCCGACCCCAGGCGTATGCGGTTGCCGCTGGCGCCGGCGACGCTGCGCGCCGGCGGACGGATCTCCGCGGGGATGATTTCGACAGTCCAGATGCCATTACCCATGCGCGCGCCGATCGAGCCGAGGGATTGACCGCATCTTTGCGCCCCTTCGCCGGAATCGCTGATGATCTCGACGATGTGTTCCTTGAGCGTCACCGCTTTTTTGCCGGCGGGCGAGCGCGCCTGGCGGGGTGTTATCTGGACGAGTTGCTGGATGGAAGTATCGTTCATGGTTTTGCCGTAGCTGCCACGCGGATGCGCGCGAAGTTCCGCTCCCTGAGATCGATCCCGAACAGTTTGCCGCTGCCGCCCCTGCCGTCGGTGAGATAGGGAAGGCCGGTATCGCGGATACCTAGATAGGCCTGCATGCTGCGCGCGGCCTTGCGGCCGGCGCCCATCGCCTCGATCACGGTGGCGGCGCCGGTGACGATGTCGCCGCCGGCGAACACGCCCGCCACGGAAGTGCCGAGGTTCGCGTCAGCCTCGATGTAACCGCGCTTATTGAGCTTGAGCGTCGAGGTCTGGCCCATGATCGGGTTCGCGTTGGTGCCGATCGCGAATACCACCAGGTCGGTCTCGAAATCATGTTCGCTGCCCGCCACGGGAACGGGGCGGCGACGGCCCGACTCGTCCGGCTCGCCGAGTTCCATGCGAATGCAGCGCATGCCGCGAACCCCGCCCTTGCCGTCGTCGAGGACCGCGACCGGATTGGTGAGCCAATGGAACTCGACCCCCTCTTCCTCGGCGTGATGGACTTCCTCCGCACGCGCGGGGCACTCGGTCCGGGAGCGGCGGTAAATGCAATACACCTGCTCCGCGCCCAGCCGCAGGCAGACCCGCATCGCGTCCATGGCCGTGTTGCCGGCACCGATGACGGCAACCCGCCGGCCCAGCGGCAGGGGGGTGTCGTAGTCCGGGAACTCCTTGGCACGCATCAGGTTGCAGCGCGTCAGCAGTTCGTTGGCCGAGAGCACGCCGTTCAGCGAGTCGCCCGGAATGCCGAGCATCGTCGGATAGCCGGCGCCGGTGCCGATGAAAACGGCGTCGAAACCCATCTCGTCTATCATCTGCTCGATAGTGAAGAGCCGTCCGACCAGCGTGTTGCACTCGAACTTGACGCCGAGCTTGCTCAGGTTCCTGATCTCGGCGTCGATGACCTCGTTCGGCAGGCGGAAGTCAGGAATTCCGTAGCGCAGGACGCCGCCCGCCTGATGGAAGGCTTCGTAAACCGTGACGTCACACCCCGCCTTGGCCATGTCCGCTGCGCAGGCGACGCCGGCGGGTCCGGAACCGACGATCCCGATCTTGAAGCCGGCGGGCTCGATATAAGGGATGTTGACCCAGCCCTCCGCGATGGCGTTGTCGCCGACCCAGCGCTCGAGGCGCCCGATCGCGACCGGCTCCAGCGTGTCGCCCACCACGCAAACGCCTTCACACTGACTCTCCTGCGGGCAGACCCGGCCGCAAATGGCCGGCAGCAGATTAGTGTCGGTGAGAACATCGTAGGCGCCGCGAAAATCCTTGGCGCTGATTTTCCGGATGAACCCGGGGATATCGATGCCGACCGGGCAGCCGTCAACGCACGGCTGTTCCGGGCACAGCAAACAGCGTTCCGACTCCTTCAGCGCATCTTCGAGGCGAAAACCGCAAGTGACTTCGGCAAAGTTTTTCACCCGCTCGCGCGGATCCTGCTCGCGCATCGGGGCCCGCTGCTGCGGAATGGTGCGTATCGTCTTCTTCTTGGCCATGCTAGCCGCCTTCAACTTCTTCAAATGGATCGGGCAGCACCATCGGTTCACCTGACAAGTCAGGCGGGGCCGGCGCGGCAAGCGCCGCCGGGGCGGCCGCTGGCCCGGAATAGACCTGGTTCCGCATGCGGCAGGTCGCCGACCAGCGCTCGGCGGCGGCCTTCTCTTCCTTGGTAAAGCGCCGCAACCGGGTCATCAGGTCGTCGAAGTCGACTTGGTGCCCGTCGAAGTCCGGCCCGTCGACGCACGCGAATTTCACCTGCCCGCCGATTTTCACCCGGCAGCCGCCGCACATCCCGGTGCCGTCGACCATCAGGGGATTGAGGCTGACGATGGTCTTGATTTGGTGGGGCCGCGTCGCCTCCGCGCACCCTTTCATCATGACCGGCGGGCCGATCGCGACGAACTCGTCGATGTCGGGATGCTTCTGGATCGCGAGCTTGATCCCCTCGGTGATGATGCCCTTGATTCCCGCCGAGCCGTCATCCGTGCACACGATGAATTCGTCGCAGCACGACCTGAACTTGTCCGCCCAGAAAATCAGGCTCTTGGTGCGGAACCCGACGATGCCGATCACGTGTGCGCCATGCTCCTTGAAGGCGCGCGCGTGCGGGAAAATCGGGGCCACGCCCAGTCCGCCGCCGACGCAGGCCACTTTCTTGACCCGGTCGAAGCGGCTGGGGATGCCCATGGGTCCGGTAACCGCGTAGAGCCGCGTGCCAACCTGGCAGGTCTGCTGCATTTCCCTGGTCGTCTTGCCGACGGCCTGGATGACCAGCGTGATCGTTCCCTGTTTGCGGTCGAAATCCGCGATGGTCAGCGGGATGCGCTCGCCGTGCTCGTGCGACATGACGATGACGAACTGGCCCGGCCGCGCCGCCTTTGCCATCAGCGGATGACGGACTTCCAGCAAGTAGGTGACGTCCGAGAAGTCCTCGCGCGCTACGATCTCGAAATCGGGCATATCATTCGCTCCCGCATCCTTCCAACCTTGGGTGTCCGGCAGTGTTCGACGGCCTATCGCCGTTTTCAGCACTAACCGGCTACTTGAGCAATCAACTCAACTTATAAGATGCAATTTATGATTTTCTTGCGGCTTTTATATTGATTTAGCGCAAGGATTCGTCGGTTTCGAGGGGAATAAGCTTGCTGGAAACACAAGATCCCGGCTCTTTCGGAATACGCTCTGCGCCGAAAAACACCGCGCAGCGCCGGCATATCCTGCGCGTTCGGCTTGCTGCCAGCGGCGCCTAGTTGCTCTGCCGGTAAGACACCAGCTCGTCTCGGTTAGTCGTAAAGTATCTGCCGTACTTGTTGCGCTCGATCGACACAAATATTATCGGTCGCCTCACCTTATCAGGTGCAATCCAATACGTGTACTGCAAGCGCGATCCGTGCCCCATATTGAATCCTGTTCCCTCGACCTTGAATGCGTCGAACGTTCCTGCCGGCGCGGTAATCATTTCCCGAGCGACCACCTTGAAGTCGACCTCAACATCGTTTCGCTCTCCAGTCGGCCTCACAAACCGGTAGCGTGTCGTCCACTTCTTGCCGATGCTGTATTCAGAGACAAAGAATTGCTGACCGGTAATTTGATTTCCATTAGGAGGTTTAATCAAGTTTCCCAATAGGTCCCTTACGAATCGCCCATTGTTATAGATCACCTCCGAATCCGTAACCCCGGTCACTCGGTGCGTAAACTGCTGGGTTTCTAATTGTGTCAGCGTATCAATCCGACGATAACTGTAACTGTCTCCGAGATTGTAGTTGGCGTCGGCCTTTGCAGTGCCTCTGCTGAAGGGATTGGGCGCAATCGACGCGACGTGGATGGGGGCGATCGGCGCGGGCGTTGCCGGTTCGGCCCGGGCAAGCTCTTCCTGCCGCTTCCGGTCGGCTTCGGCTTTCGCCAGCTCTTGCTGTTTCCTGACTCCAGCTTCCGCACGCGCCAGCTCTTCCTGCCGCTTGCGCTCTGTTTCCGCCCGCGCCAGGTCTTCTTTTTTCCTGCGTTCAGTCTCGGCTCGCGCGAGTTCTTCGAGCCGCTT
>JAHFRL010000069.1 GCA_023266235.1 Betaproteobacteria bacterium | reverse complement strand
CGGGAGAGCTCCCGGTCGAACAGCCGACCAAGTTCGAGCTGGTGATTAACATGAAGACAGCGAAAGCGCTCGGCATCACGATTCCGCAGTCGATTCGGCTCCGCGCCGACAAGGTGATCGAGTGATTGCACGCCGCAGAATTATCATCGCGTTGGGAGCCGGTGCACTCACGGCGCCGCTCGCATCGTTCGGTCAGAAGCAGCCGGCAAAGATCCCGCACATCGGCTATCTTTCCCAGGGGTCGGAGGCAACCCGTGGCGCTTTTCTCGGCGCATTCAGGGATGGGCTGCGCGATCTTGGCTGGATCGATGGCAAGAACGTCATCATCGACGTGCACTGGGCCCCCGCCTATGAGTTTCCGCAACTTGCCGCGTCGCTGGTCAAGCACAACCCCGACGTGATCGTGGGCACGTGCATCCCGTCGACGCGCGCGGCCAAAAACGCCACCGCCACGATTCCGGTGGTCATGTCGGTGAACGGCGACCCGGTCGAATCCGGACTTGTGGCAAGCCTCGCGCGCCCCGGCGCGAACGTCACCGGTACCTCGACACTGTTCGAGGAACTGATTCCCAAGTGGCTCGAAATCATCAACGCTGCGGTACCCAAAGCCCGCACCGTCGCGCTCATTGCAAACCCGGAAAGCGTCGGTGATGAATACTGGTGGACGCAGATTCTGCAGGCCGCGAAGCACGTGCGCGTGAATATCGTGCGTGCGGAGGCAAGAACGTCAACGGGCCTGGAACGCGCTTTCGCCAGTATGAAAAAGCAGCGCGCCGGCGCCTTTGTCATGATGGTGGACGCCTTCTTTCTGAACGAGGTACAACGCATCGTCACGCTGGCAAACGTCTATAAACTGCCGGGAATCTACGGCTTTCGCGAATATGCCGAAGCCGGCGGCCTCATTAGCTACGGCCTGAGTTACCGCGATTACTATAAAGGTGTCGCGCGCTACGTCGACAAAGTGCTCAGAGGAACGAAACCGGCCAGCCTGCCGGTGGAGCAGCCGACCAGGATCGAATTCGTCATCAATCTCGCGACGGCCAGGAAACTCGGCGTGAACCTCCCCCAGCAACTGCTGGTGCGCGCCGACAGGGTGATCGAATAAACCGCAAAACCGGACACGCGAGTGCCGGCTTGCGTCGCCGCGTTGGAGCGGACACGGCGTGCCGTTCAACGCGACGGGCATTGCTGATCGCCGCGGGCGCGGCTACTCCTTGCGTCCCGGCGCGCTCGTTTTCGCGGCGAGGAGCTTCTCGCTGGTCTCGCGCAAGCGCACGCACATGCCGTGCAACAAACCGAGCGCAAGCTCCGGATAGTTGGCGATCAGGCCGTGCAGTTTCAGCTTGTCCAGATACAGCAGCTGCGCATCTTCCACCACGTGCGCGGTAGCCGAGCGCGGCGAACCATCGAGCGGCCCCATCTCGCCGAAACACGCGCCGGGACCCAGCACGACGACGTAGTCATTGACCTTCGGGTCGGGATGAAGCGAGATGCCGATCTTGCCGGTAAGCACCACGTACATGCGGTCGCTCGGATCGTTGATGTCGAATACGCGCTCGCCTTTAAAGTAGGCCTCCTCCTGCATCTCCTCGACCACGACGCGCAAGTCATCGGTGCTGACCTCCGCAAAGATCGGCGTTTTCTTGAATATCACGATGCGTTCAAAGAAATCCGCCATGTCAGGACCCCGCCGGTTTGGGTGCGAGCGCGTGCCGGGCACACTCGCTCAGCCAGCGATCGGCGTGCTTTTCGCACCACGCCAGCACCTCGGCCGCGCCGGCGAAACGCACCGCACCCGCCGTCGCGTCCGGCGCGGAGCGCTGCTCGCCCTCGCCGGCGAGCAACCGGCTCAGCTGCGCGCCAAGCCGGCTGTTCGCGACGTTCGCCAACGCTTCCCGCGCACGTGCCACCTGCCGCACGTCCTTGCTCTTGAGTGCCATGCTTACGATCCTGATGCTGTGGCTGTCGCTCAGATTTTCCATCGCCTGCAGCGCGACTTCCAGCGTCTGGCTGAAGCGCTCCGCCAGCACGATTTTAAACAATGTCGCGGCCGCGTCGCTATGCGTCGCATCGCCTTCAAGCACTCGCATGGCTTGCGCGATGATGGCCGCGTCCTGCAGCTTGCGCGCGGCGTAGTCCTCGAACGGCTGTCGCTCCACCGCGTGCCGCGACAGATAGGCCACCACCCGCTGCTGCTGGTGTGGCGGCGCGCACACGTCGTTCAGCCACGCGAACAGCCGCGCATGAACGTCATCCGTGGCTTCCTCCAGCACGCGCAACGCCACTTCCACCACGCTGGGATGCCGGTCCGCGAGCGCCGTCAGGCACAGCCGCTCGCGGTCGGGCCCCGGCAGCAGCCGGTAGCACTCGACGCAGGCCATGCGCATCAGCTGGTCGCGCGATTGCATGATCGTCGCCAGCATGGCCAGCAGCCGCGCGTCGGCCGGCAGCGAGCTGCCGCGCAGCGCGCGCAACACCGCTTTCTTGACGTTGTCATCGGGATGTTCGAGCAGGCTGCACAGTTGCGGCAGGAACGCTTCCGGCATCGCCAGTTTCTGCCCCAGGTTGAGCGCCGCGAAAACGCATGCCGTGCGGGGGTCTGCCAGCATTTCCCGCCAGCGGGTCAGCGCAAATTCGCGGCGGGCAGCGAGGTCATATTTGAACACCCCCCATATCCCGCACGTAATCAGCCGCGGGTTGTCCGATGCAAAGCATCCTTCGACCAGCGCTTGCGCGCGCGAGTCCTTCGCCTCGAAGCGGGTTTCCAGCACAGTAGCGCGCTCGTGAGCATCGCCCTCCTCCCGCTCCGACACGAGCTGCTGCAACAGCGATTCCGGCAGAGGCGGGCCGATCAGCCTGATCAGCTGGTCGAACACCGGCGCACTCGCGCGCTGCATCCGCTCGAAAATGATCTCGGGTGCCTTCCCCGGAAACGTGCTCGTCAGCATCCGCGCGTAGGTCAGGCAAATCTGCTCGTCGCGGTGCCGCACGCCGTCCACCAGCCGCTCGAACAGCTCCGGGTCGGCCGTTGTGCTCAAACCTTCGCTCGGCAGGAACAGCCTTTCCTTGAGCGTCGCCACCAGCGCCTCGACATAAGCGCGATTGGTCTTGAGGCTGAAGACGAGGTAGAGCGCCCCGGCCACGGTGCCCGCGACGAGGTACGATACCGGCGCGTGAAAATCCTTGAGCGCCTGCAGCGCGAAGCCGACGAATACGTATGCGGCCGGCAGCACCAGCGCGAGCGACAGCGCGCGCGCCCTGCCCTGCATGTAATCGGGCAACGCGTCGAACAAGAGGATACGCGAGGGATTGCGTATCGCCGGCAGCAGGATGCGGCGGTTGAGCGTGCTGATGATCGCCGAAGGCAGCATGAAACTGATCATGAGCGCCAGGAAACAGAACAGCGTCGTCACCGGAAATACGAGATTGATCGTGCGCACGCCGAACCGGTTGATCAGCTTGCTGGTGAACAATATCTGGACCACCATCGTGATCGAACTCGAGACTATGGTCAGCACGCCGAAGAGCGCGCTCAACTCGGCGGCGGTGCTGAAACTCTCGTTATATACCGCGTAAGCCGCGTAGCCGAGGGAATAGAGCGCAACTACCATGAAAAAAACCCCCAGCGAGGAATACAGCAGCAACGGCGAGCGCCGGGTGAACTTGAGCCCCTGCGTCACCTGCTCGAGGGTGTGCTGCAAGCCGCCGCCGCGCCGTCCCGGAGTAAAAAACGGCGACACACCCACGCTGCGATGGCGCAACGCAATAATGACCACCGCGATGGCAGACAACCCGCTCCACACCAGCACCAGCCCCTGGACCCCGATTAACGATGTCGCCGTGAGTGTCAATCCGCCGGCTATCTCCCCCAGCTGCAGTCCGGCGAAAGTCATCGGCAGCAGGCGCTTGCTCTGTTCCGCGTCAAAGTTGGCGCTGAAATAGAGCGACGCGTGCATGACCAGCACTTCGGAGCTGATTTCGAACACCAGGAAGTAAATCGGATACGCGGCGGAATCGGTCGGCAGCGTCATCAGGTACCAGTTGCCCAGCAGCAACACGGCAAGGCCGCCCAACAGCGCGCAGAAGGCGCGCTCGGGGGCAATGCGGTCGGCATAAGCCGCATAAACGGTGCTGATCACCATCATCAGCACGCCGAGCGCGAGATACATCGCCGGCAGGTACTCGATACCGAAACGCTTCAGAAACAGCGCATCGGCGGTGCCCCGGCCGATGGCGAGGCCGGCGCTGATTACGAAAAACAGGAGAAAGAAATAGCCGAGCCGGAGCCACTCCGCCCGTTTCACCAGCAGCAGCTTACCCATACCTGGTGAGTTTGTTACCTTTTTGGTGGAAAATACATAAGCCGCCGATTATCCATACTCGCCTCTAGGATTACAACAGGCTGCCCCAAATATCTCGGATATTGCAAGCGGCCGGCCAGCCCCTCGTTCCTCACCCAGCAACACCGGGAGCATCGCGCGCCGGCGGACCCCGCGATTGCCGAACCTGATTGCCAAGCTCGCCACCCCGCACGCCAGAGCAGCAGCCTGCTGTAGTATCATTTCGCTGTTTTTCGACGAGAAATGACACGATGAAACCCTTCGACTGGCAATTCCCCTATCCCTCGCAGCGCATGCCGATACTCGCGCGCAACGCAGTTGCGACGTCGCAACCGCTCGCCGCGCAAGCCGGCCTGCGCATGCTGATGAAAGGCGGCAGCGCAGTCGATGCCGTGCTCGCGACCGCGATCGCGCTGACCGTGCTCGAGCCCACCAGCAACGGCGTCGGTTCGGACGCATTCGCGATCCTGTGGGACGGCAAGCAACTGCGCGGGCTCAATGCCTCCGGCCGCTCGCCCGCGGCGTGGACGCCGGATCGCTTCAAGGGCATGGCGGCGATGCCGGTGCGCGGCTGGGATGCGGTGACGGTGCCGGGTTGCGTCGCGGCGTGGGTCGAGTTGTCGGGCCAATACGGCAAGCTGCCGTTCGCCGATTTGTTCGAGCCCGCGATCAAGTACGCGGCCGACGGCTTCATGGTGTCGCCCACCATCGCGCGCCTGTGGGAAAAACAGGTACCCGAGCTCAAATCGCTGCCCGGTTTCGCCGCAGCGTTCATGCCCAAGGGCCGCGCGCCGCAGCCGGGCGAGACTTTCGTGTTTCCCGCTCAGGCGCGCACGCTGAAACGCATCGCCGAAACCAGAGGCGGCGCGTTCTACCGGGGCGACCTTGCCGAAAAAATGGTCGCGCACTCGAAACAGTACGGCGGTGTGCTGACGATGGACGATCTCGCCTCCCACCAGGTCGACTGGGTCGAACCGCTTGGGCAAAACTACCGCGGCTACACGCTGCACGAAATCCCGCCCAATGGCCAGGGCATCGGCGCGTTGATCACGCTCGGCATTCTCGAGAATCTCGACATGGCGAGCCTGCCGGTCGATTCCGCCGACAGCCTGCACGCGCAGATCGAGGCGATGAAGCTTGCATTCGCCGACATTTACGAATACGTGTCGGACCCGGCCACGATGCGCGTCAAGCCGTCCGAAATGCTCGACAGGGCTTACCTGCAGGAGCGCGCCAGGCTGATCGACATGAAGAAAGCACGGGACCCGAAGTTCGGCACCCCGCCGCGTGGTGGCACGGTGTACCTGACCGCGGCCGACGCCTCGGGTATGATGGTGTCGTACATTCAGTCCAACTACGTGGGCTTCGGCTCCGGCGTGGTCGTCGACGGTACCGGCATCAGCCTGCAGAACCGCGGCTACGGCTTCAGCTTGCGGCCCGGCCATGCCAATGTCGTCGCACCGAAGAAGCGCCCGTTCCAGACCATCATCCCGGCGTTCGTCACGAAGGGCGGCAAACCGGTGATGAGCTTCGGCTTGATGGGCGGCTCGATGCAGGCGCAGGGACATTCGCAGGTGATGATCCGCTTCGCCGACTATGCGCAAAACCCGCAGGCGGCGTCCGACGCGCCGCGCTGGCGCATCGACGCCGGCCTCACGGTCGGCATCGAGCACGGCGTCAGCGCCGAGGTGATCGATGATCTCAAGCGCCGCGGCCACGATCTCACGCAGGCCGACCGCTGGAGCACCGATTTCGGCCGCGCCCAGCTGATCTACAAGATGGACGACGGCTACCTTGCGGCATCCGAGTGCCGCACTGACGGGCAAGCCGTTGGTTTCTAGTGAATGGTGAATAGTAAACAGGAAATGGTGAAAAACAGGTTTCGCTCCAGCGCCATGGGGACGGTTTAAACTATTCGCTATTCCCCGTTTCCTATTTCCCAAGAAAAATCATGTCGGAACACAAGGCAACGATCAAATGGGCGCGTAACGGCGTCGACTTCGGCTACAAAAACTATCCGCGCGATCATGCATGGGTATTCGAGCGCGGACTCGAAGTGAAAGCTTCCGCCGCGCCGCAATACCTCGGAAATCCGCAGCTCGTCGATCCCGAATCGGCGTTCGTCGCCGCCTTGTCGAGCTGTCACATGCTGACGTTTCTCGCACTCGCGTCGAACAAGGGTTTTGTCGTTGACAGCTATGAAGATCATGCGATCGGGCATGTCGAGAAAAACCCCAACGGCAAGCTCGCGGTGACGCGCGTCGAACTGCGTCCAAGAATCGTCTACAGCGGCGCCAAGCAACCGACGCAAGCCGACCTCGACTGGCTGCACGACAAAGCGCACCGTGAATGCTTTATCGCCAACTCGGTGACCACCGAAGTGCGCGTGCTGCCCGCCGACTGATTTTCATCCATCAACGACCACTGACGGAGGAGGCCAGCATGTCGCAGCAACGCACAATGTCGCTCGCGGTCAGCGCGGCGAGCATGCGCCCGACGGTGATCGGCCGCCAGCAGGCGGTTGCGTGCGGGCACTATCTCGCCGCGCTCGCGGCGATGCGCGTGCTCGATGCCGGCGGCAATGCCGTCGATGCCGGCGTCACCGCGGCGATGGCGCTCGCGGTGCTGCAGCCCGACATCGTGAGCTTCGCGGGCGTTGCGCCGACGCTGATCTACCTCGAAAAAGAGCACCGCGTGCTGTCGCTCGCCGGCCTCGGCTACTGGCCGGCCGCGACCGATCTGAACCGGCTCATCGCGCAAGGCGACGGCACATCGGTGCCCGAAGGCCTGCTGCGTACCGTGATGCCGGCGGCCCCGGCAACGCACCTCGAAGCGTTGCGGCGTTACGGCACGATCTCGTTCGAGCAGGCGGCGACCTCCGCGATGGAGCTCGCGCGCGACGGCTTCGCGGTCTACCCGTTCCTCGCCAACAATCTCGACGGCGCGCAGGACCAGTACCGGCGTTGGCCGGAAAGCGCGCGCATCTTCCTGCCGGGCGGGAGACCCCCACGCTATGGCGAACTGTTCCGCCAGGAGGACCTCGGCCGCACCATCGCCGGCATGATCGAAGCCGAGCGCGGCGCGCGCGGCGACCGCGACCAAAAACTGCGCGCGGTGCACGATTTCTTCTACCGCGGACCGCTCGCCAAGGCGGTCGCCCGCTACCACGGGAAGAACGGCGGCTTCGTCACCGCGGCCGATCTCGCCGGCTTCGAAGTGCCGGTCGAGAGCAGCATCTCAGTCAGCTACCGCGGCTACGAAGTGCATGCGTGCGACGTCTGGTGCCAGGGCATCACGCTGCTCGAGACGCTCAAAATCCTCGAAGGCTGCAACCTCGGCAAGCTCGGCCACAACACGCCCGATTACGTGCATACGGTCGCCGAGGCGCTGAATCTCTCGTTCGGCGACCGCGAGGCCTACGTCGGCGATCCCAAGTTCGTGCGCGTGCCAACCGCGGCGCTGCTGTCGGACGCGTATGCAGCGCGGCAGCGCGCGCGCATCGACCTCGAACGCGCATTCGGCAAAATGCCCGCTCCGGGCAATCCCGAGAACAAACCGGCGACCGCCGGCAGTTCGGAACGCGTGTATGCCGCAGCGCGCGGCAAAACCGGCATGGCGCCGGACACGATCTACGCGGGCGTGATGGACCGCCACGGCAATGTCTACTCGGCAACGCTGTCCGACACTACCTACGATGCGCCGGTCATTCCCGGCACCGGGCTGGTGATGTCGACGCGCGGCCAGCAGTCGCGGCTCACCCCCGGGCATCCGGCACAGGTCGCGCCTGGCAAGCGCCCGCGGTTGACGCCGAGCCCGGCACTCGCACTGCGGGACGGCAAGCCGTTCATGTGCTTCGGTACGCCGGGCGGCGACGTGCAATCGCAATCGATGCTGCAGGTGTTTCTCAACGTCACGCAATTCGGCATGCAAGTGCAGCAGGCAATCGAAGCGCAGCGCTTCGCGAGCGCCAGTTTTCCCAATTCATTCGCGCCGCACGGCTATTTCCCGGGCCGCCTGTGCATCGAGGAAGACATGCCGAACGGCGTGATCGAGGAGATGCGCAAGCGCGGGCACGACGTCGAGGTCCTGCCGCACCTGCCGGCGCAGAGCGGCGCGGTGTGCGCGGTGATGCGCGATGCGGACACCGGCCTCAAGCACGCCGGCGCCGACCCGCGGCGCGAAGCTTACGCGCTGGCATGGTAGGCGTTTGACCGCGCGACGGATTGACCGCGACTAGTCGAGCTTGGCGCCGGAATCCTTGACGACCTTCGCCCACTTGGCATGCTCCTTCACTACATACGCGGCAAATTCATCTGCCGGCGCCGGCACGATCTCCACCCCGGTGGCCAGAATGCGGTCACGCGCGTCCGGCTGCTGAATGACCTTCAGCACATCGGAACCGATCTTGTTCACGATGTCATTGGGCAGCGCGGCCGGCCCCGCCAGCCCGATCCAGGACACCACATCGAAGCCTTGGTAACCGAGTTCAGCCACGCTGGCCACCTCCGGCAATTGCGGCGAGCGCAGCGCGCTTGAGATCGCCAGCGGCCGCAGCTTGCCGTTCCTGATCTGCGGAATGGCAGCGGCCACCACGATGAAGCTCGCCGGCACCTGGCCGCCGAGCACGTCGGTCAATGCCTGCGCCGCGCCCTTGTACGGCACGTGCACGACATTGATCCCGGCCATCGTCTTCAGCATTTCCATCGACAGGTGCCCCGGCGTGCCGTTGCCGGGCGAGGCGTAGTTGATTTCGCCGGGGCGCAGCTTCGCAAGAGCAATGAACTCCTTGAGCGTTTTCACCGGCAGCGCTGGATGGACGCACAGCACGAACGGCACCTCGCCCACGCGCACGATCGGGCGGAAGTCCTTGACCGTGTCGTAAGGCAGTTTCGAATACAAGCTCGCGTTCACGACGTGATTGGCCGCGATCATGATCAACGTGTAGCCGTCCGCCGGCGCCTTGGCCACCGTCGCGGTCCCCGGAATGCCGTTGGCGCCAGGCTGATTGTCGACCACCACCGACTGCCCCCAGGCATCCGTCAGCTTCTGCGCGATAACCCGTGTCAGCACATCGGTTGCGCTGCCGGTCGAATACGGCACCATGACCCGCACCGCGCGCATCGGATAGGTCTGCGCCTGAGCGGCGACGATGCCGGCACCGACGAGCGGCGCGGCAACGACTGCGCTGATGATACGCAATATCCATTTGACTCGATACATGCTCACTCTCCTTGTCGTGTGCGGCCCATCATCCGCCGCCGAATTCCGCCATCGCGTCAATCAACCAGTCCCACAGGTATACGGCGTAGCTGCGTTCGATCAGGATTCGATAAGCGGGACGATCGTCGACCTGGCACAGCGCGACGCGCACTCGCGCGAGCGCAGTCAGCGCGCAATCGCCAGGCCCGAACACGCGCGGATGCAGATCGATCGCGCAGCCTTTGCGCAGCACGTCGCGGGCGCTCGGCCCGGCGAGCTCGAACACCGCGCGCAAGTCGCTGACGTCAACAACGGATGCCGCGTGGCCGGCCAACCCCCGCGCCAGCGCTCCCGCATCGGCCGCAGGTAACAGAATCAGCCATTGATCGGGGCCCAGCCATAATGCAACGCGAGCGCCGGCTGCGACGGACTTATTCGGAGTCAGCGGCAGCTTGCACGCGAGCGCGGTCTCCGCGGCGCTCAACGCGCCGGCATCGGCGGCATCGAGCCGCAGATCGCACATCGCGGCCGCCGCGAATTCGCGCAATTCCACGGCGGCGGCATCGCCGTGCATGCGTAACGCGGCGCCGCCCGTGGTGCCGAGCGGGCTGCGCGCGACCGGCGTTTCAGCCATTGAGGCGCGCTCCGTCAGGATCGTAAAACCGCGGCGCGGTGATGCATGCGCGCACCACCCGGTCACGCACCACTACCGCAACCGGCTCGTCCATCCGGTTGCGGCCGTTCTCGACCAAGGCCATCGCGATCGAGCGCCTGAGCGTCGGGCTCAGGTAGCTCGACGTAACGTGCCCGATCATCGGCACCGGCGGCCGGGCGATGCGCGCTGCGTCGGCAAGCTGCACGACCTGGCTGCCTTCGACCAGCACGGTCTGCGCGTCGTCGGTGCGCAATCCGACAAGCTGCTTGCGGCCGGGCCGCGCGTTGTCGCTGCGGGCGAGGCCGCGCTTGCCGAGGAAATCGGTCTTGTTTTTGCCCACGATCCAGCCCATGCCGAGGTCAAACGGCGTGACGGTGCCGTCGGTGTCGTGGCCGACCACGATGAACCCCTTTTCGGCGCGCAGCACGTGCAGCGCCTCGGTGCCGAGCGGCGTGATGCCGGACGCGGCGCCCGCATCGATCAGCAGCTCCCACAGCGCCAGCCCGTAGCGCGCCGGCACGTTGATCTCGTAAGACAACTCGCCGGTGAAGCTCACGCGCGCGATGCGCGCCGGGATGCCGGCGATATTGCCGCGACGGATCGCCATGTGCGGAAATTGCGCCGGCGCGAGATCGACATCGCACGGCAGCTTCTGCAGCACCGCGCGCGCCCGCGGGCCGGTTACGCAAATGGCCGCCCAGTTCACCGTCACCGGCGTTACGTAGACCGTCCAACCGCGCCACTCGCACTGCAGCCAGTCTTCGAGCCAGTTGGCGACGCCGTCGGCGCCGCCCGAAGTCGTCGACATCAGGTAATGGTGCTCGCCGAGGCGCGCCGTCACGCCGTCGTCGAATATCATGCCGTCCTCGCGCAGCATCAGGCCGTAACGGCACGCGCCGATTTGCAGATTGTCCCAGGCGTTCGTGTATGCCATGTTGAGCAGTCTGAGCGCATCGCGGCCCTGGATTTCGATCTTGCCGAGCGTCGATGCGTCGAGTATGCCGACGCCGTTGCGCACCGCCAGGCATTCGCGCGCGACCGCGGCGTGCATGTCTTCCCCGGCCTGCGGATAATATTGCGGGCGGCGCCACAGGCCGACCGGCTCGAACACCGCGTCGCGCGCGGCATGCCAATCGGTCATGGGCGTCTTGCGCAGCGGGTCGAACAACCCGCCGATTTCGCGACCCGCCAGCGCGCCGATAGTCACGGGCACGTACGGCGGACGATACGTGGTCGTGCCGACCTGCGGCACGCTGCGCGCGGTCGCGTTGCCGAGGATGCCGAAAGCGGTGATGTTGCCGATCTTGCCCTGGTCGACGCCCATGCCGGTCGTGGTGTAACGCTTGGCGTGCTCGACCGCAACGTAGCCCTCGCGCGCGGCCAGCGCAAGGTCGGCGGCGGTGACGTCGTTTTGCTGATCGACGAATTTCTTGCGCTTGCCGTCCGGCGCCGGGATTTCCCATAACGGGTGTACCGTCAGCGGCACGCGCGCGGCGACCGGCGGCGGGTCGCTGGTCGCGAACCCCGCCGCGCGCGCCGCCGCAGCGCCGGCATGACACCCTTGCGCAACGCAGTCGGCGAGCGCGAACGCACCGTTCGCCGCTCCCGCCGCGCGCACCGGCTGCACCGCCTCGCCCGCTACGAAACAATGCTGCTGCGAATCGTATTGAAGTCGCCCGCCCGACTGCGAATACAGGTGTAGCGCGGGGTCCCAGCCTCCCGCCACGCAAACGAGGTCGCACGCGATCGCCTCCGTCGCGCCGGTGATGCGGCCGGTGGCGGCGTCGATCGGTGCGATATCCGTGCTTCTCACGTGCCGCCTGCCATGCGCCGCAACGACCGCGTGACTGACACGCACACCGAGGCCGCGCACCGCTTGCACCCCCGGCTGCGCGCGCACATCCACCAAGGCGGCGATCTCGACACCGGCGTCGGCCAGCGCCAGCGCCGCTGCATACGCGCTGTCGTTGTTGGTAAATACCACCGCGCGCAAGCCGGGCTTCACTGCATATTCGACGGCGTAACGCTGGGCGGCGCTCGCCAGCATCACCCCCGGCAGGTCGTTATTGACGAACACCAGCGAGCGCTCGATCGCGCCGGCAGCGACGATTACCTGTTTCGCGCGCACCTTCCACAGCCGCTGGCGCGGCAGACGCGACGGCGCCGGCGGCAGGTGGTCCGTCACGCGTTCGAGCAACGTCACGAGATTGTGATCGTAATAGCCGACTGCGCTGGTGCGCGTCAGCACGCGCACTTCGGAAAGCCCGGCAAGCTTGGTTCGCGCGCGCCGCAGCCATGCTCCGGAATTGCCACCTGCCATGCTGCCTTGGCGGAATGCGAGTTGTCCGCCGAGCGCGGTGCGTTCCTCCACCAGCAGCACGCGCGCGCCGGCCTCTCCCGCCGCGAGCGCCGCAGCAATGCCGGCCGGGCCGCCGCCGATCACCAGCACGTCGCAGTGATCGTTGCGTTTTTCATAGCGGTCGGGGTCGGGCGCATCAGGCGTGCGGCCAAGGCCGGCGGCGCGCCGGATGAAGCGCTCATACCACATCCAGCCGTTGCCCGGCCACATGAAGGTCTTGTTGTAGAACCCGGCCGGCAGCAGCGCTGACACGAAGTTGTTGAAGCTGCTGATGTCGAACCCGACGTGCGGCCAGCAATTGATGCTCTCCGCCTGGAGACCGTGGTAGAGCTCGACCGTGGTTGCCGGCAGATTCGGCAGCACGCGGCCGCCGGCACCGATGCGCACCAGCGCGTTCGGCTCCTCCGGCCCCGCGGCCACGATGCCGCGTGGACGGTGATATTTGAAGCTGCGCGCGACCAGATGCACGCCATTGGCAAGCAGCGCGGACGCCAAAGTATCGCCGGCATATCCGCGGTACTCGCGGCCGTTGAAGGTGAACGCAAGCGGGTTGCGGCGATCGATGTGCCCGCCGGCCGCGAGCCGGAATGCCTGCCCGTTCATCGCGCGATCTCCGGTGGCGGTTCGCCCATCTTGTAGACCGCTTTGATCTCGTGCGTCACGCTGTCGCGCGCGACGTTGAACCAGCGCCGGCAGCCGTAGGCATGAAACCAGCGCTCGAGCTGCCCGCCTTTCAGGTTCGCGCGGAAGTACAGGTATTCGCCCCACTGCTGATCGCTGACGGCCTGCGGGTGCGCGGGGCGCTCAATGTGCGCTTCGCCGCCGGGGCTGAACTCCGATTCGGCGCGCTCGCCGCAGTAAGGACAGGGAATCAGCAGCATCGCTTTTCCAGACGCGATGCTGCGAGGATTGAGGATTGAGGACTGAGGATTGAGAATGGTGTGCGAGCGCATGTGGCTCGATCCTCGATCCTCGATCCTCGATCCTGGTTTTTCAATGCGCCACTCCCGCCGCGGCGGCTTCGTCGATCAGCCGGCCGGTCGCGAAGCGCCCGAGGCTGAAGTTCCGGTTGAGCGCATGCGGCGCGTCGTGCGCAATGGTGTGCGCGAACACCCAGCCCGAGCCCGGCGTCGCCTTGAAGCCGCCGGTGCCCCAGCCGCAGTTGACGTAGAGGTTCTCGACCGGCGTCTTGCCGATGATCGGGCTCGCATCCGGCGCGCAATCGACGATGCCCGCCCACTGGCGCATCATGCGCAGCCGGCTGAATACCGGGAACAATTCGAGCAGCGCGCGCAGCTGCTCCTCGATGAAGTGGAAGCTGCCGCGCTGCGCGTACGACACGTAGCCGTCGCGCGCCGCGCCGATCACGAGCTCGCCCTTGTCGGACTGGCTCAGGTAAACGTGGACCAGTCCCGCCATCACCACCGTATGGAAAACCGGCTTCACCGGTTCGGACACCAGCGCCTGCAGCGGATAGCTCTGGATCGGCAGTTTCACGCCCGCCATCGCCATCACCACGCTGCTGTGCCCGGCGGCGGCGACGCCGACACGCCCGGCATCAATCGGGCCGAGCGAGGTCTCGATACCCGTGACACGACCACGCTCGCACTGGATGCCGGTGACCGCGCAATTTTCGACGATGTCGACGCCGAGCGCGCTGGCTGCGCGCGCGTAACCCCAGGCCACCGCATCGTGGTGCGCGTTGCCGCCGCGCCTCTGCACGACGCCGCCCAGCACCGGATAACGGCTGCCGGCGTCCAGCCTGAGCAGCGGCACCCAGCGCTGGAGCTCGCGCGGCGTCAGCAGCTCGCAATCGATGCCGTTCAAATGCATCGCGCTCGCCCGCCGCTCCATTTCGTTCAGCTCATGCCGTGTGAACGCGATGTTGACAACCCCGCGCTGGCTGAACATGGTGTTGAAGTTGAGCTCCTGGCTCAGTCCCTCCCACAGCTTCAACGCATGTTCGTAGAGGTGCGCGCTGTCGTCCCACAGGTAATTGGAGCGCACCACCGTGGTATTGCGCCCGGTGTTGCCGAGTCCGAGCGGGCCCTTTTCCAGCACCGCGACGTTGCGGATGCCGTGGTTCTTCGCGAGATAATACGCGGTCGCGAGCCCGTGCCCGCCACCACCGACGATGACCACGTCGTACGCGCGCTTCGGCCCGGTAGTGCGCCACGCACGCGGCCAGTTGCGGTGGCCGCTCAGCGCATTGCGCGCGAGACTGAAAAATGAATACCGCATTGAAAGGCGGGATCCTCGATCCTCAGTCCTGCTTCAACTGCCCGGCTTGGCGTGGACGTTGTCGAAAAAGTAGTCCTTCCAGCTTGCCGCCTTGTTCGACAGCAGACCGACCCTGCCCATGTATTCCGACCAGACCATGACCTTGCTCGGTGTCGGCGAGAAAAAAATCTTGTCTTCGTCGAGCAGCATCTTGTGCACTTCATCAACGGTGAGCTTGCTTTTCTCGGCCTTGAGATAAATCTCGGCGGCAGCCCTTTTGTCGGCATTGATGAACTTCATCGCTTCCTCGAATGCGGCGGCGACGGCCGCATAGGTTTTCGGGTTCTCGGTTCTCCACCTGGTCGTGTTGTAGGCGACGATCAGCGTATGGTGTCCGCCGGCGACGTCGTAGGAGTTGAGCACCGCGCGCACGCGCGGGTCGGCCAGCTCCTGCTGCAGGAACGGCACGGTCGCCGAGTGAGACTTGACTTCGTGGCTGCCGGACAGCAGCGCAATCATGGCATCGGGATGGGACATGCCGACAGTCAGATTGTCGAGCTTGGTGCGGTTTTCCATGCCGAATTCCTTCGCCGCCGCCATCTGCAACGATATCGAGTGATGCGTGCCGCGCGCGGCCGTCATCGCGATGCGGTCGCCCTCGCGATAGTCGCGGATCGACCGGATGCGGGGATCGATCGTCGTAATCACCATCGGCGTATCGCAGAACGCCAGCATGCCCTTGATGTCGCCGCGCCCCTTGGTCTTGTCCCAGATCGTCATCAGCACGGTGGTGCCTCCGAGCGCGATGTCCACGCTGCCCGACAGCAGTGCGTCGTTGACGGCGGCGCCGCTGCCGAGTTTGGACAACGTGACATTGACCTCGCCGAGCCCGGCCGCGCGCGCGTGCTTTTCGATCAGCTTCTGTTCGACCGCGACGTGCAACGGCAGATACGAAAGCCCGAACTGCTGCACGATGCGGACTTCCCTGGTTTCCTGCGCCGATGCAGGCAGCCCAGCCATGCTCAGAACCGCCGCCAGGAACAGTGAGAATAACGACACGCTGCGTATCATGAGAGCCTCCGCATAACGATCAAATTACATCAATTTGGCGGCCGCGGGACCCTTGACCGGCACTTCCATCAGGTCCTCGCCGAAAATCAGGTTGCCCTTGTAAATCCCGGCCATCTCGCGCAGCACGCGCTCGCGCACGCCGGGCTGGTCGATCTGCTCGGTGACGTGCGTTACCACGATGGTCTTGACGTTGGATTCGGCGCCGAGCCGCGCGAGTTCGAGATGCCCCATGCACGACTGGGCGAATTCCTCGTTGAGCTGGGTGCCCGAGATATAGTGGCACATATGCACCAGCACGTCGCAGTCCCTGGCGAGTCGCGTCATCGCGGCGCACGGCCCGCTGTCGCCGGAATAAACGAACGAACCTTGCGGCGTATCGAGACGAAAGCCGTAGGAGATGAGCTGCGGGCCGAAATGCGAGACGCCGGTGGCGGTGACCTGCCAGCCATTGCCCTTGACCACGTCGTTGGGCTTGAGCTCGCTGACCTCGGGCGCGGGCTTCTTGCGCTCGCCCTCGCCGCCGCGCGCCCAGTAAATCGCGACGCTGCACAGGTTTTCGGTGCGCGCGATCAAATCCGGGCCGAACGCGCCCTCGCGCTCGAACAGCGCCGCGGTGACTTTCCTGATCGGCGGCGGGCCGTACACCTTGAGTTCGGGAATCTTGCCTGCGCCCTGATCCCAGCGCGTCAGCAACAGGCGCGGATAATCACCCATGTGGTCGTAATGCAGGTGGCTGCAAAAGAAATGGGTCACGTCAGTGGCCCGAATCCCGAGCTCGAGCAGCCGGTGATGCGCGCCGAACCCGTGGTCGAAGACGAGCACGTCGCCGCCGGTTTCAACGACGTAGCCCGAGCACATGCGCTTCAGCGATGGCGTCGGTGTGCCGGTTCCCAACAAGCGCAGACGCATACCCTTGCTCCCTTCGTAATTGCTCATCGACGCGCGCTATTCCATGCGGAACAGCGCGGGGCCGCGCACTGGAATTTCCATCAGGTCCTCGCCCCACACGATGTGACCATCAAAAGTCCTGGCGATTTCGCGTACGATGCGCTCGCGCAGGCCGGGTTGATCGATCTGCTCCAGAAAGTGCGTAAGCACGAGGGTCTTGACCCCGGCAGCTCTGGCGACCTGTGCCACGTCCTCGTGGTTACCGCAGACGACGCGATAAGTCTCGGTCGGCTCGGTGCCGCTGTAGTAGTGGTTCATGTGGATCAGCACGTCGCACCCCTTGGCGAGTTCGATCAGCGCGGGCGCCACGCCGCCGCTGTCGCCTGAATAGCATATCGACCCTTCAGGACTGTCGAGCCGGTACGCGTAACACTCCAGATACGGCTGCACGTGCGAAGCCGGCGCCACCCTGAGCGTCCAGCCGCTGCCCTGCACCTTGTCGCCCGCTTTAAGTTCGGTGATCTCGGGCGCGGGCCAGCGGCGCGGCGGCTTGCCGCCGCGCGCGACGAAGATATCAATCGAACCCTGGTGCCTGATCCGCGCGTTCAGGTCCGGCGCGAATGCGCCGTCCGCGCCGAAAAGCTGCTCGCACATGCGCCGGACCGGCGGCGGCCCATAGATCTTCAACTCGGGAACGCGGTCGGCGCCCTGGTCCCAGCGCGTGAGGAACAACCGAATGAAATCCGAGCAGTGGTCGTAATGCAGGTGGCTGAAGAACACGTGCGTGACGTCAACCGCGCGCTTGCCGGCTTCCAGCAGGCGGTGATGCGCGCCGGGGCCGTGATCCATCACGATCACATCGCCGCCGACCTCGATCAAATAGCCCGAACTCGCACGCTTCAGCGAGGGCGTGGGAGTGCCGGTTCCCAGGAGGGTCAGTTTCATTGCTCGATGTCGCGCCGTCAACGGCTCGCAACCGCCGTTTCCAAGATGGATTCTAGCGTGTACACTCTTCGCGGTCATCCTCTCGACCGCTAATGTTTTCATGCGAACTATTGCCATGGCCGCGGGCGCCGCTGCCTGCGCGTTGCTGCTGAATGCCGCAGACGCACAAACCTATCCGGCCAGGCAGATCCGCATCGTCACGCCGTACGCGCCCGGCGGTACTGCCGATATCCTGTCGCGCGTCGTGGCGCAAAAGCTGTCTGAAACGTGGGGCCAGCAAGTCGTGGTCGACAACCGCCCCGGCGCGAGCGGCATGCTGGGCGCCGACATCGCCGCCAAGGCCGCGCCCGACGGCCACACCATTCTGATGGCGTACGTCGCCGAGATCGCGATCACTCAGAGCCTGTTCAGGAGCATGACTTACGACCCGGTCAGGGACCTTGCGCCGGTAACGCTGGCGGCGGTCACGCCCATGATATTCGTCGTGCACCCGTCGTTGCCCGCCAGGAACGTCAGCGAACTGGTAGCGCTGGCAAAATCCAGACCGGGACAACTGCCCTACGCTTCAGCCGGCAACGGCAGCCCGGCGCATCTCGCGTCCGAGCTGCTGCAGCGCAGCGCGAGGATCGAAATCACGCATGTTCCATACAAGGGCGCGGCGCCGGCGCTGACCGATCTGCTCGGCGGCCACGTCGTGATGTTCTTTTCAGGCATGCCGCCCGCGATGCCACACGTCAAGGCGGGCAAGCTGCGCGCGATCGCGGTATCGACAGCGAAGCGCTCTCCGGCCGCGCCGGATGTACCGACGGTCGCCGAATCCGGCGTACGCGACTTCGACATCAGCACTTGGTTCGGCGTGTTCGCGCCTGCGGCGACCTCCAGGGACATCATCGGCAAGCTCAACGCGGAAATTTCGCGCGCGCTGACGCTGCCCGACGTCAGGGAACGGCTCGCGCGCGAGGGCGCCGAAACCGCCCCGAATTCGCCGGAGCAATTCGGCAAATTCATTCAATCGGAAATCGCGAAGTTCGCAAGAATCATCAGGGAATCCGGGGCGCGCGCGGACTGATCTATTCCGCGCGGATGCCGGCCTGCTTCACCGGTCCTGACCATTCCGCGGTTTCGGCACGCATGTACGCCGCAAATGCCATAACCAGCGCAAGCCCCGGCATTGCCGCCATCATCACTTCCCGAGCAGCGCCTGCAGCGTTTTGGAGCGGAACTCGCGCTGGTGCAGCACGTAAACGACGCCGATCGTGACCGCAATCGTCAGTACCGGATGCAGGAACCACGACAGCGCGGCAACGCCGAAATAATAGGCGCGCAGGCCGTTGTTGAAATTGGCATTGGCAAACGTAACGACCGTGGTGATGCGATCGATGTGCGTCGCGTACTGCTCGGCGTCCGGCGGCGGCTTCCGCGTCGCGCCGACCAGGATAGAGCACAGGCCGAACTGGCGGATCGACCACGAAAACTTGAAAAACGCGTAGACGAAAATCAGCACCAGCAGCAGGATCTTGAGCTCCCACACGCGCTCGGATACCTGCTGGGTGAACGGCAGCTCGGCGAGCACGCCCGCGGCCTTCTCCGCATAACCCATGAGCGCCACCAGTGCGCCCAGGATCAGCATCGTCGTCGAGGCGAAGAACTGCGAGCTGCGCGTAAGGTTGCGCATCACGTTGATATCGACCATGCGGTTATCGCGTTCGACCATGCGCGCCATCCACTCGCGCACGTAGCGGTCGGTCTCACGGCGCAATGACGGCTGCTGCGCATGACGATAATCGGTGTACCAGACATAGCCGAGCCACCACAGCGCGAACCACGTGAGCGCCAGCATGTCGAGCCACGGCAGCGGCAGCGCGCCGAGGATGGCGTTGAGCGCGCTCATGCGAACAGCGTCAGCACGCCGGTGTAACCATACAAGCGGTTATGCGAAATCTCGCCGTTGCAGAAAAAACCCACCAGCGGGAATTCGCCGAGTGCGGCCTCGATCATTTTCAGCTCCGCGGACTCCGGGCCGAACAGATTCGCGCCGCGCCCGAGGCACGAGTAATACACGCCGCCGCGCGGCCGCGTATACAGCCCTTTCTTCATGCTCTCGAGCATGCGCGTCATATCCTCGGTTGCGCTCGCAATATCGCGGCGGCAGAACATCACCGGCATGCCCGTCTCGACCAGTTCGCCGATCGCCACCAGTCCGCGCGCCGGGTCGATGCCGACCAGGTTGCGCACCAGGTAGTCGCCCGTGTCGGTGCCCGCAATCGGCAGCCCGACGAAGATCAGGCCGCCGAGCCGGTTCAGATCGCGCGCGAGCTTGTCGCCGATGTCTTCTTTCAGCACCTCGAGCGCCGGCCGCTCGTCTATCGTGACGATGATGTTGCGCTGCGCCTGCGTGATCACGCGCTTGGGCCCGATCGGCGAGCAGCCTTGCGTGAGGCGCGTGGCGACGGTCACTTCATCCGCAAACAGCACGCCGGAGATCCCGCCTTCGGTGACTTTGTCGGCGATTTGCAGGTTCTGGCGGCGCGAGCTGGTGAGTCCGCCGACCAGAAAGCCGCTTTCCACCTTGCCGGCAATGCCGGTAATCAGTTCCGGCACTTCGCTGTTCTGCGGGTCGGCATGCACGATCGCGAAATTCGCCGCCCGCTCGCCGCATTTGAGCCGCGTCACGCCGAGATCGTTGTCGGACCGGATGCCGGAAAATACCTGAAACGAGTCGGGCGCGAATTCGCCGAGCATCACCGCCAGCGCCGGCTCGTCGTGGTACTCATGCGCGGTCGCGCAGATGCCGATGCCGACCGCGCCGACCCAGTGCGGCACACCGGTGCGCTGCCGGAAAAAATCCAGGATGTCGCCCAGGTTATCGGCGAGCAGGTCGGTGACATAGAGAAACCCGAGGTTCGCCGGCGGCCCGCCGAGTCGTGCGAGACAAAGCCGTGCTGCCGCCTGCCAGTCCTTGCCCGCGGCATGGCCAAAACGAAAACTCGGACTCATGCCCCGTATTATCGCCGCTGCCGCCGCGGCTGCGCCAGTTTGTTTTCGGCGCCGCCCACCAAATGCCGACGCCGCAGCGCGACGAAACTGGAATTAACAGCCGGAAATCCCGGCGTCCCCGGCCATGCAGACACCCCCGCCGCCCATCTTAGTCGGCCGCAGCGACAATGAGCAGCGCCAGCGCCGTGCCAATGCCCGCCGGAATGCCGTAGCGCTCCAGCTTCGACACCGCGTCCCCGGCAATGATTTCGACCGGGACATCCGTCAACTCCAGCACATTGTTGGTGGTGGAATCCTCAATCATGCGCGTCAGCGAATTCTTGCGCGCGGTGGCCATGATGATCTGGTCGCAGCGCAGGCGCCGGGCGGCTTCGGCGATCAGCTTCGCCTTGTCGCCGACTTCGATATGCACCGAATACGGCACCCCGAAGCTTCCCAGCATATGCTTGATCGGGCGCAGCGCTTTCTCGCCCTCGTCGCGATGAAAATCGTTGCGGTTCTTTTTGCTCACGAAACGCGCAATGTGCCGCGAAAATGGCGGCTGGACATTCAACAAATGAATCTCCATCGCGGAGGATTTCATGAACTGATTGACGACATGCCTTACTGCATGCAGCGAATTGGGCGAGCCGTCTACTGGAACAAGCACCTTTAACATGGCATTTCCTCCTGTTGTGGAACGCGGGTTGGCGAAATTGGCATTCGGCTGGCGCGCGAAACTGGCGAGCCTCGCGGATATTCTCGATTCCCAGCGGCGATGGTTCTTGACGAACCCCGCCCACAGCACGCCGGCGACGATCACCATGAACATCAACGGCACCACGAGCTTGTAATCGGCGTAAAACGGCCTGAGCAGCGGCTCGCCGGCCATCATCTTGGCGGCGGTCCACGCCAGCACCCCGGCGCCGACGTAAACGAACGCCGGGAAGCGATCAATGAATTTCATGATCATCGTACTGCCCCAGACCACGATCGGGATGCTGATGAGCAACCCCAGGATCACCAGCAGGAAGCTGCCATGCGCCGCGCCGGCGACCGCTAAAACGTTATCGAGGCCCATCATGAGATCAGCGATGACGATAGTCCTGATCGCCCCCCAGACGCTGTCGGCGGCGTTTAACCTGGCGCCGTTGTCGTCCTCCGGTTCTGGCAACAGCAGCTTGTAGGCAATCCACACCAGAATCGCGCCGCCGAAAAAGAGCAGGCCGGGAATCCTGAGCAGCCACACCACCACCATCGTCAGCGAACTACGCACGGCAACCGCGCCGACCGCGCCCCAGATCATCGCCCGCTTCTGCAAATGCTTGGGCACGTTGCGCGCGGCAAGCGCGATCACGATCGCGTTGTCCCCGGCCAGCACCAGATCGATGATGATGATTGCGATCAGCGCGGAGAGAAATTCGGTAGAAATAAGTTCCATGTCGCTGCTTCCGGTAAGTCGTTAACGATTTCAGCCGTTAAGGATTATGTCTCCTGCCGGCATCCGGTAAAAATGAATTCTTGTGATGGAAGTGATTGAATTGCATAATAGAATTACATTTCGTGAGCGGCTGGTTCCGGATTCATAATCCAGCGCCGCATTCCTTATTAACAAAGGTGATGCACACGCTCATGGATTGCAATCGTTTGCGCGTTCGCTGGTATTGCAATTGGCTATTCCCCATGCTACAAATAGAGCGCGTTTACGCTAAAGCGAAACGCCCCTCCAAAGGGGAGTAGCTTCGGTAACGCACGTGTTACTACGGTACGATCGTCAAGACGGGGTTTTCCTCCCCCGGTCGTGCCGGCAACAGCGGCGACTGTTGCGAGCGAGACCTTTGCCTGACAGGTAGAGGTCTTTTTTATTTGCGGCCTTCACCTGTTCGAGGTGAAGGCCGCTTTGCTTTTTGGCATTGCGGGTGTTGCAACTGTTAACCAGGAGCAAGCACCATGTCGCAATCGAAAATCCATCGTTACCTGAAACATGGGGTATTACCGCAACTCACCGTCTTCGAGGCCATCGCGCGGCTCGGCAGTTTCAGCCGCGCCGCGGAAGAACTATTCCTCGCGCAGCCAACGGTGTCGGTGCAGATCAAGAAGCTCACCGAAACCGCAGGTCTGCCCCTGTTCGAGCAGGTCGGCAAGCGCGTCCACCTCACCGAACCCGGGCGCCATCTTTATGCTGCCTGCCGGCAAATCTTCCATGCGCTGTCGAATCTCGAAGACACGTTTTCCGACATTCGCGGCCTCAAGTCAGGTCGCCTGCAATTGGCGGTCATTACCACCGGCACATATTTCGCGCCGCGCATGCTCGCCGCGTTCGTGCAGCAACACCCCGGCGTCGAGGTCTCGCTGCAGATCCACAACCGGCAGACGCTGATCGAGCGCCTCGCCAACAACGAGGACGATCTATATATCTTCGCCAATCCGCCGCAGGAGCCCGAGGTGGTGACGCAGATGATCCTGCCCAACCCGCTGGTGGTGTTCGCGCGCGACGATCATCCCCTCGCCAAGGAAAAGAACATCCCATTCGAGCGTTTCGCGCAAGAGCCGTTCCTGATTCGCGAGCCAGGCTCAGGCACGCGAATGGTCGTCCAGCAACTCTTCGACCAGCATGCGACCAAGCCCTGGATCACGATGGAGCTCAGCACCAACGAAGCCATCAAGCAGGCGATTCTCGCCGGTCTCGGCGTGTCCATCCTGTCGCGCTACACGCTTGGCCTCGACGTGGAACAGACGCAGCTCGTCACGCTGAATGTCGAGGGATTCCCACTCGAACATCATTGGTATTTCGTCCACCCGTCGGGGAAACAGCTTTCGCTGGTCGCGAAAACCTTCATGGATTTCGTGCGCATCGAAGCCAAACAACTCGTTTACGATCATCTCGCGCAAAACGGGAGCTGACAGGCAATCGGCCGGTTCTATGCCGCCATAAACCAACTCAATGGCGGGGTCCGGAAAACGTATCGCAACTGGCTCGCACAGTGCGCTCTACGGTATCATTGACGTTTCAGGATTCTCTTCCCGAGGACACTCCGGATGACCGATGTGATCGCAACCAACCAGACGATCCTCGTGGTGGGCGGTGGCATCAGCGGCGTCACCGCTGCGCTGGAAGCTGCGGAATGCGGCAAGGATGTCGTGCTGCTCGAAAAAACCCCTACGCTCGGCGGCCGCACCGCCCGGCTCTACCGCTACTTTCCCAAG
>JAHFRL010000068.1 GCA_023266235.1 Betaproteobacteria bacterium | reverse complement strand
CGTTGGCCAGCATCTGGCGCTCGTTCACCAGCGTGATGCGGGTGTTTTCGCGGGTAAGGCGGGCGTTTTCGAGCGCCATGCCGAGATGTTCGCTGATCGAGTTGAACAACAGCGCGATGTCTTCCGGTACTGGATCGTCGCTCGACAGGAACAGGTTGTACACCCCCATGACCTTGCCCTTGTTCCGCAGCGGGATGGCGATCACGCGTTTGCAGTGTTCACCGAAATATGCCAGCGCGGTATTTTCCCGGCACACCGAGATCTCCGCCGATTCAATCGCATGGGTGCTCGCTGCCTGGCCGCAGATGCCGCACTCGAGCGGGACGTATTGCTCGCGCTCGATCACTTCCTGCGGCAGGCCGATGGTGCCGACCAGCCGCAGGTGCGCTGCGTCGGGGGTGACCACGCGCACCGCGCCGGCAGTGGCCCCGGCCAGCTTGACCATGGTGCTGAGGAACCGCTCGAGCAGGTCCTCCAGGTCGCTGTCGGTGCTCAGGCTGGCGGTGATCTCGGACAGCGCGCGCAGCGCCGGGATCTTGTAACCGCCGTGCGCGGGGGCAGCCGCCTCAGCACCGGTCAGATCGTTATCATGTTCCATGTGCATTAACCGAAGGGCCGGATTCAGTGCCTCCATGTTCCCCGGTCGGGACTTGGGGTCCATTCATTGGGGGCCAGACACAATATAGCCTATGATTCCGCCTCAGTCGCCCGGTTCCGCCAAAAAGACCGTCGGATTCGGTGTTGTCTCCATGGGGTGCGCACGATAGTCAGCGGGCCGGACCAGGCAGAGAACTCGGCCAGGCATTACTCAAAGCGCATCGACAGATCGACCGTCTTGATGTCCTTGGTCAGGCTGCCGATCGAGATGCGGTCGACGCCGGTTTCTGCAATCGCGCGCACGTTCTCCAGCGTGATCCCGCCCGGCGCCTCGAGCTCGGCGCCATAGAACGAATTGGCTGTTCCATTTCGGAACGCTGGCTGCCCCTTTGCACAAGACGCCAGACTTGATAAAGTTATGAGTACACACTTCATCGTTTTCCTGTGGCGTATAAGACTGACGCGAGCGCGCCAACGCGCATGCAGTTGTGTTTTTTGCGAGCCGCATTGATAGATCAAATCAGATGGTGGCGGACGTGGTTCTGGCTGGTGTGCCTGGTCGTACTCGTCGAGGCGCCCGCGATGGCGCAGCACGATATCGAGGTGAGCAACGCCTGGGCGCGCGGAACGGTGCCGGCGCAGAAAGTTTCCGGTGCCTACCTAGAGATCAGAAGCGCCGCTGCATCGCGTCTGGTCGGCACATCGAGCCCGGTCGCGAGCCAGGTGAAGATTCACAATATGATGATGGATGGCAACGTGATGAAGATGTTCCCGGTGGACGCGGTGGCGCTGCCGGCGGGCAAAACGGTGAAGTTTGCTCCCGGCGGCTATCATATCATGCTGATGGGGCTCAAGCAGCAACTCAAGAAAGGCGAGACGATCCCCATCACCTTGCGCATCGAAGGTGCAGACAAAAAAATCCGCGAGGTTGAGGTCAAGGTCGAAGTGCGTGATCTCGCGCTGCCCGCCACGAGCCACAATCATTGACGTGATTGTGGCGGGCGCGGTTTTGTCAACTCGACGCATTCATAGCTTGGCGTGCGGGGCATCAAGAAGTTGCAATGAAACACGAGCTGTCCGGAGGGGCAACGAGCGCTGCTTTTATTGAAATAACCGCAGAGGAGAAGAAACATGAGTGACTTCATCAATCGTCGCGATTTTCTGAAAATTAGCGGCGCCGCCGTGGTGGGTGGCGCAACGGTTGTGGCCGGCTCTGCCACCGCCGCGGGCAGCGGCGCGGAAACTGCCGGTTCCATAGGCTTCAAGGCCGCCCTGCCCAAGGCCAAGGGACCTCGCCTGGTGGTGGTCGGCGGCGGGACGTCGGGGCTGACCATCGCTAAGTACGCGAAGAAGGAATACCCGAAGTTCGATGTCGTGCTGGTGGAAAAGCGCGACATGTACTCGTCCTGCTTCTCCAGCAACCTGTGGTACGCCGGACTGATCAACCTGGAGTTCCTGGCCGATCACAGTTTCCTCGATGCCGCGCGCAACAACCACTACACCTACTTCAATGCCACCGTGACCGGGCTGGACCGCGCCGGGCGCAAGCTCGTCACCAGCGAGGGCGAGATCGACTACGATTTCCTCGTCTTGGCGCCGGGCATCTCCTACGACTACGGCCGCATCGGCGTGAAGGACCCGGAAACCATCAATGCGTTGCGTACCGACTACCCAGCCGGCTTCCTCTCCCCGACCGAGCACGTCACGATCCGGCGCAAAGTGCAGGAGTTCGAAGGCGGTGTGTTCGTGCAGTATGCGCCCTCCGGCAACTACCGCTGCCTGCCTGCGCCCTACGAGCGCGCCTGCATGGTCGCCAGCCACATCAAGAAGAATAAAATCAAAGGCAAGGTGCTGGTGCTCGATGCCAACCCGGACATCACCATCAAGAAGGACGGTTTCCACGCCGCCTTCGATGAACTATACAAAGGCATCATCGAATACAAGTCTGGCAGCGCCATTACCGGCGTCGATCTGGAGAAGAAGCTGCTCAAGACCGAGTTCGACAATTACCGCTTCGACGACGCGGCGATTTATCCCGGGGTGCGCGCCTCGACCCTGATCGAGCGTCTGGGCCTGGCAGACCTGAAGACCCCGCAGAAAGAAGCCAACATCGACGTCCTGAAATACAACGTGGTAGGCGACGAACGCGTCTACGTGGCAGGCGACTCCCGTCCGCATCCATATTCCAAGAGCGCCAACACCGCCAATACCGAGGGCAAGTACGTAGCCAAGGTGCTGGCGGCGCGCGCCCAGGGCAAGGACATCAAATGGTATAGCCCGCGCACGGTCTGCTACTCGATGGTGAACGCCAGCCCGGCGGAAGCCATCAGCGTGGATGCCGGCTACGTTTTGAACGCCGCCGGAAATGCCATCGCCGGCTTCTCGCCGGACACCAAGTTGTTCGAGAAGCGTGACGCCGCCCGAGGCAAGAGCACGCTCGAGTGGGCGCGAGGCCTGTATCGGGACATGTTCGAGGCGTGATCGACCGTCCGGCCGCCGCTTCGCGCGGCGGCCGCCGTCGGAGGAAATCATGGACAGACGCAGGTTTGTCAAACTTTGCGCCGGCAGCGCCGCTTGGCTTGCCGCCGGCATGCGCGATGCGCGCGCCGGCAGTTACACCGATTTCCCCAAGGTCCGCCTGACAGGCGCCCAAGGCGTACCCCTCAAGGCGTCGGCCCTGGCAAACGACGAGGCGTATGTGTTCCACTTTCCCTTCCGCAGTCTCCCGTGTTTTCTCATCAACCTTGGCAAGCCGGCTTCCGGCCCACAGGAATTAACGGCGGAATCGGGCAGCTACACCTGGCACGGAGGGGTCGGCAAGGACAAGAGCCTCGTTGCCTACGTGGCGGTGTGCACCCACCAGCTCGCCTACACGGCCAAGCGGGGGAGCGAGATCCGCTATGCCGCGGGCAACAGCGCGGTCGCCGGCAAGCCTGGCATGATCGTCTGCTGCGCCCACAACAGCGTCTTCGACCCGGCGACAGGCGCGCAGCGGCTGAGCGGCGAGGCGCGCGATCCGCTGCTGCCGGTCAGGCTGGAATACGATTCGGCGAACGACGCTCTTTATGCCAGCGGCTTGGCCGGCACCCAGCTTGTCGAGCGCTTTTTCAACACCTACAAGCGCGAGCTCATCTCCGAGTACGGTCCCGGCGTCTACAAGGAGCCGGTGGGAAACACCGCGGCTGCCGTTCCTCTCAGCAAATACGCCGCCTCGACAGGCAACTGCTGATTCGCTCGTTGAACCCACCGCGCCGGCACTGGCCCGCCGCACAGCACAGCATTAGCCTGTGCTCCGCAAAAACTTAATCTGGGTGCGACCCGACCGGTTTTTGTATCAGGTCTTTCAGTAGTCGTGATCAATTCGCAACAGGAAAGGCTTCGCGACGCTTACGCCTTACCCACTCGGGTCGCAAGATAACCTGCTTGCGCGACCGAGTCACGCTTTCTTGGGCAAGGATCGACCCACTGCCTTACCCCGTTCAAACTTGGAACAATGGTTTTTCACATTGGAACGACGCAAGCACTTCCGTGGCACCAGGACTTCATAAAGGAAACCGGATGCCAGCCCTAACTGCCTGAATTAGAAAATTTTGCAGATGCTGCCTCAGAAAAATCCGATCCGGCATGAGGGTTGCTTATATACACGGTCACGTACTGATAGGGAACAACCCGTATAACGAGATTAACTTTCCAACCTCGCCAAGGAGGAGATTCATGGCTCATAAACGCAAGATTAGGATTAGCGAGAAACGCCGCGGCTTTTTGAAAACCATCGGGATTGGCACCGGCGCGGCGGTCGCCGGCGCCGCGACCGGTGGCCTCATGACCGCAGCGGTTAAAGAGGCGCAGGCCGCACCCAAGGTCGGCAGACTTGACGATATCTACAAGGAGTTCGGCAAGCACATCTTCGTGGTGCCCGGCAAATTCACCGGAACCGTGGCGGCGATCGATCTGAGCGCCGGCAAAACGCTCGCCTGGACCGCATTCTGGAACTACGGCGATGACTGCCCGATCATCCACCATCTGGCGGCGTTTCCATCGCCCGATCCCTACAAGGAGTTCGAGTTCATTGTAGACACCCAGGGCGGCAAAAACCTGTACATTTACGGAATTCCGACTACGGTCAAGAAACCGGGTGAAGGCTTCAAGATCTACCGGATGAAGTACGACGGCACGAAACTCAACTTGGTATCCGAGATCGCGAGCAAGACCGGGCTGGGTCTGGGCGTGCACGTCACGGTCTCATCCGACGCCAAGTCATTCTCCGTGGGCGACGGGCAGAAGGACATCGTGGCCGAGTTCGACCGCGAAACCGAAAAGCCCAACCAGGCGTGGTTCTTCGATTGGGAGCCGAATGTGAAGGAGCTCGTCAAGGCCTGGACCGGGGGTGGCACGATCAAGATCAAGCGTCTGAAGCCTACGTTGCCCGACGGTAAGTACGACTTCCTCGGCACGAAGGGCGTCAAGCTCGACTGGGAGATGGTGCCGGGCGGCGAGCTCAATGTCGAGCAGGGCAAGGTGACCGGCGCGCGGCCGATGAACGTCGTGGGCATCGACGCCTTCGTCTACGATCCCCGCGGGCGCTGGGGCGTGGCGTCGCTGCGCCTGCCCGGCGTGTGCGTCCTGTTCGACATGAAGGACCCGAAAAACTGGGTGCCGGTGGTGGGCCTGGTCGGACCGAAGGGAACGCCGGACAATCTCCCGATCAAAAAGATCGACGATGACACCTACGAGATCAAGATGGACAAGGTGGTGTCGCCCGCGCATCAGGCCGGCTTCTCGCCGGACGGCAAGCACTTCGTGTTCATGAACGGCGTGCGCCAGAACAATATCCAGGTGTGGGACGCCTCCAACCATGCCGATCCCACCATGTGGAAAAAAAAGGCGGTGGTGGAAGATCCGGCGTGGCGCGGCGCCTTTCCGAACACCTTCCACATGGTGTTCACGCCGGACGCGAAGAAGCTCTACGTCACGATGTGGTGGCCGTCGCCGACGCCGAACGGTATCGCCGTCATTGACGCGGTCAACTGGAAGCTCATCAAGACAATCGACCTAGGTCCCGATATGCACACCATGTCGGTGACGCACGACGGCAAGTTCGTGTTCGGGGTGATGAGCGGATTCCAGAAGACCACCTCCAGCATCGTAGTTCTCGAGACTGCGACGGACGAGGTGGTGGGGTTCATACCTTCCACCGGCGGGCACCATGATTGTGTGATCGTGCCGCGTAACCTGCAGGATCTGCGCTGCAGCCGTTCGACGACGACCTGACTGGCGCACCGGGCCCAGGCCGCGTAGCGGGGTGTTCTCCCGTTTCGCGGCCTTTTTTCGGCTTGTGCCGCATCATGGAATTGTTGGCAATGAGGCGGGGGTCCCGCAAATGAACGTGTTTACGCTCGCGCTGAAGAACCTGCAGCGCAAGCCGTTTCGTACCTGGGCGCTGGTGATCGCGGTGGCCATTGCCGGGGGCGCGGTGTTTTCCACCGCCACCGTGATGTGGGGCGTGGAGCGCAGCATGCAGGTCGGATTCTCCAAGTTCGGCGCCGATGTGCTGGTGGTGCCGAAAAATGCGCTGGTCAACATGAAATCTGCGCTGCTCACCGGCGAGCCTTCGACGTTTTACATGAATGCGTCGGTCGTGGACGAAGTGAAGTCACTTGCCGGCGTGGGCAAAGTCACGCCCCAGCTGTTTCTCACTACGGCCCAAGGCTCGCACTGCATCATCGGCAACGCGTTTCTGGTTGGTTTCGACCCCAAGACCGATTTCACTGTGTTGCCGTGGCTGTTCGAAAAAGCCCAACGACCACTCGCCCCCGATGATGCTATCGTCGGCGGCAACAATCCATATCAAGTGGGCGACACGGTGTACTTCTACGGACGAACCTTCAACGTATACGGAAAGCTCGATCGCACCGGTATTGGGCTCTATGATAACGCGATCTTTATCCAGATCGACAAAGCCTACGAACTTGCGGAAGATGCGAAGAAGTTCTCCGACGTGCCGCCTATGGGCTTCGGCCGCGGCGACATTTCCGCGGTGCTGATCCAAGTCGGCAATTCCGCCAAGGCTAACTTGGTGCGTTTCGCAATTAGCAGGAATCCCGCAGTCAAAGTTATCACTGCGGGCAACATCGTGACCTCGGTGCGCCAGAATCTGACCGCGCTGTTCGCCGGCACGGTGGCGCTTGCTGCGGTGCTGGTTATCGGCAATATTTTGATGATCAGCGCGATCTTTTCCACCATTATCAACGAGCGTCGCAAGGAACTGGGGCTGATCCGGGCGGTCGGCGCGCGGCGCCACATGGTGTTCGCGCTGGTGCTGTCCGAGTCGGCGTTTCTTACCACCATGGGCGGGTTACTCGGTATTCTGGTGGGGGTGGTGCTGATGCGCGTTTTTGCGCGCTCGATCGGCTTCCATCTAGAATTACTCAACATTCCATTTTTGTGGCCGCCGCTAGGCGACATCGCCATGACGGGCGCGGCCTGTGTGCTGCTCGCCCTGCTCACTGGAGCCTTGGGCGCGCTCTACCCGGCGCTAGCGGGCAGCCGCATGGATCCGTACGACGCGATCCGGGCAGGCGAATGATAATCGAGCTGAACGATTTGTGGCGCATCTACCAAATCGGTGACCAGACTATCGAGGCGGTGCGCGGCGTGAGCCTCAAGGTCGAGTCCGGGGAGTTCGTCAGTATCGTCGGCCATTCGGGTAGTGGCAAGTCCACCCTGCTTTCCATGATCGGGGGCCTTGCGAAGCCCACACGCGGTAGCGTGCTGATTGACGGCGTGGATCTGTGGAGCCGCGATGACGATTACCGCTCAGCCGTGCGTAATAAGAAACTCGGGTTCGTGTTCCAATTCGCGAGCCTGATTCCGACCTTGACGGCAATCGACAACGTGGTGCTGCCGCACATGTTCAATGGTGCCGGGGCCGAACCCGCGGCGTACGAAGACGCGCAGCAGCTGCTCGTGCGAGTGGGGCTCTCGGACAAGCTCGGGGCGTATCCGAACGAGCTTTCTGGCGGCCAGCAACGGCGCGTGGCCATTGCGCGTGCGCTAGTCAATCGCCCGGTGGTCATCCTAGCCGACGAGCCGACCGGTGATCTCGATGAGCAAACCGAAACGGAGGTAATGGACGTGCTGCTCAAGAGCGCGCGCGAGTATCGCGCGGCTTTTCTCGTAGTGACTCACAACCGGACCATCGCCCAAAGCGCGGACCGCACGTTGCAACTGAGGAACGGGGGTCTCGCATGAAGCTGTACCAGCTCGCGCTGCGTGAGCTTGCCCGGCGCAAGATCAGGACGCTCTACACCGCCTCTAGCATCACGTTGTCGGCAGCGCTGCTGACCGCCACCGTCTTGGTCGGCGCCGCTGGCCAGAGGGATCTGATGCTGACCATCGCACGCTACGGGCACAGCCTGACGATCTTCCCCGCGACCAGCAACGAAGTCAGTCTGCAGAGTTTTGGCATCGGCACTGGTCATTACATTCCAGAATCCAACATCCCGGAAATTCAGCGCGTCTACGAGACGGCGATCCGCGCAGGCTGGGAGAAACGGGGGGCGCTGATCATAAACGACGGTGCTCCCGGAGGCATCACCAACCTCCAGCCGGCGGTATTTATGCCGCGGCTTTATGAACAGACTACGGTGGGTGGCCAGCAGGTAGTGGTCACCGGTGTGGTGCCGCAGGATGAGTACCAGGCGCGCTTTTGGTGGAGCATGGAAGCCGGCGACCTAGTGTCACGCGATGACGAGGTGATGTTAGGCAAGGTGTTCGCCAAAGTGAACGGCACCAAACTTGGCGACATGCTGCTCATCAACCAGCGCCGGTTTAAGGTGTCCGGCATCCTGCGCGAGACCGATTCGCCGGACGACTACATGGTGTTCGGGACTTTGAAAGCGATACAGCAGACTTTCGGGAAGCTTGGGCTGGTCTCCATGCTGAACGTGCGCGCGATGTGCAGCTATTGCCCAGTGGGTGACGCCGAAATTGAAATCAATAAGAATATCGTCGGGGTGCGTGCCACCTCGCAACGGGAAATCGCCGAGGCCCAGCATAAGATCTTCAGCAACGTCACCGCGGTAATCCTCGGGCTAGTGGTGCTGTCACTCGTGCTCGCGTGTATGGCAGTGTTCAACATGATCATGGGGACCATCCACAACCGGATTCGCGAAGCGGCGTTGTTCAAGGTGCTCGGCGCCTCGCGCGGGCAGCTCATGCGCTTGTTCATGTACGAAGCAGGGCTCACCGGCGTGGTCGGCGGCATGCTGGGTTACGTCATCGGGTTAGCACTGTCCTATGGCATCGGGCCATGGCTCTTGCCGCAAGCGATAATCGAATCCCGCTGGTGGCATCCTTTTGCGGTCGTATTGATCGCGGTAATGGCGAGCGTAGTGGCCACGCTTTATCCAGCGATGCACGTCTCGCGCATCCGGGCTGCGGAGGCGTTCCGCGCGATTTAGCCACAAGGGTTGTCATGAGCGAAGATCCGATCGCCATACTGCGCCATATTTCCAAGGTGTTCACTGCCGGGGGAGCCCAGGTCTGCGCCTTGGACAGGATCGACCTCGAGATCCGGCGGCACGACTACATTTCGCTGGTGGGCCCCAGCGGTTCGGGCAAGACCACGCTGCTTAACGTGCTGGGAGGCATCGACCGGCCGACCCGCGGCGAAGTATATGTTGATGGCGACCGCATCGACGGACTCTCCGAGCAGAAGCTGCTTGGTTTGCGGCGCTGGAAGGTGACGTATGTATTCCAGGAGGCGCGCCTCGTGTCCTCGCTCACTGCCGTGGAAAACGTAATGCTGCCTGCCGCCTTCAGCGGGGCCCGGGATGGCGGTGTCGAGGCGCGCGCACTCGAACTGCTCGCTAGGGTTGGCTTGGGCTTGCGTACTCATCACCTCGTGCACCAGCTCTCCGGCGGCGAGGCGCAGCGGGTATGCATTGCGCGCGCGCTGTTCAACCGCCCCATCCTGATCCTCGCCGATGAGCCGACCGGCAGTTTGGACCACCAGACCCGGCTCGAAATCGTCAAGCTGTTCGAGGACCTCAACACCGAGGGCAACACCGTGGTCATGGTCACGCATGATCCAGAGCTCGCCGCGCGCGCGCGGCGGAAAATCACGATCCAGGATGGCAAAATCCACGACGATCGCCGCCTGCAGTGAACGTTTCAATGCGGAGTGCCCGCCATGGAAGATAACCTCCTGTCGGCAAGTCGCCGCGCCGCACGGGTCCGCGCGTGGGGGCGCGCAATCCTTGCGATTGCCCTGACGGCCGGGGCGCTGGCTGCGGTCGATCTCACCATCGGCTGGTACCAGGAGCGGCTGCTCGCGGCACGCAAGGCCTACAAGGCGAGGCTCGACCGGATGGCGTTCTATGGCCTGCGCACCGGCATCGACGCCATCACCTATGAACCCGAGACCCGGTACCGGATACAATTCCGATTACAGAATGCGCTGGACGAACCGATCTACGTCATGATGCCCTCGGTGGAAGGGGCAATTCAGGTGCGCGCTGGATGGTCGCAGGTTCCCACCGAGGAACGCAAAGGCGGCGCGCTGGAAGGCACGGTGGTTAAGCTCATTAAGGAGCAGGAGCAAACGAGCGTGTGGCTCGTTACGATCGAGGAGCGCGATTACATGCAGCTGTTCAGGGGTTATGTCCACCTCCGGTTGACGCTCGACGCCTACGTTTCGCCGGAGGAAACCCCCACGGAAGAGGTCGGCGAGCGCCACGAGGAGCTATTCCTCCATCTGCGCGATCGGCGGCTGGCCGACGACGCGGTGCTCGATGCCCGGTCTGCCACCCGACCCGATTATATCCCTACCCGCGGTTGGACCTTGATTCCCAAGCCCGTCCGCTAGTGGTTGCGCCATAGTGGCCAGCTTCATTTCTTCCCGCCCGACCCTCGCGCAGCGCCGAATGTTGCGGCGTAGGCTTGTCATAGGCGGCTTTATCGGCGCGGCGATTGCGGCGGCGCTCGTGGCAACCGATGTGCTAACGGGCTATTATCAAAAAGGTTTGGTGGAGCAGCGCAGGGAGCGGCTGAAACAGCTTCAGCGAATGAGCTGGTATTATTTACGCGCTGATGTGAACGACATCACCTACACGCCTGACGGCAAGTACCGCATGACCGTTTGGCTTGAAAATGTCTTCCCCGAGCACGCATTCTACGTCATGGCGCCAACGATCAGGGCGTTCATCCAGATCGGCCCGCGCTGGGTCGAGGTCCCGGGAAAGGAAATCCGCGAAGAAAAGTTCCTTTCCGAGGGTACTGTGGTCAATCTCAAGCAGAAGAACTATGCCGGTAAAGTATTCGAGATAATAGGGAGCGATTATTTTGAGCTGCTGCCCGGCTATATGCACGTGAAATTTGACAACACCATGTTCGTGAGCCCGGAGGCGGAGCCCAAAGAGGAAATCGTGGAACGCACCGACAACTACTACGTGTACCTGCGGCCGATCGGGGCCGATGACAAGAAGCTGCGGCGGCTCAACCAGTTCCCCGGGCCGGTGCCGGTGTGGATTGGCATGCCCCCGCATTGAAACGGCAATCAGCCAGGTTAAGCCCGCCACTGGCGCAGGTCATGATATAGGATCAATACGCGATGAAGGAGAGCTACGGTCTGACGCGCAGTGAGGTTCGCCCGCGCCACGGACTTTCGTTCCTGCCGAAGATCTTCGATCGGCCTGAGCCCGCCTCGGCGCCCGCGCCGCTGTCGTGGCGTTACCGCTGGTTACTGGTCGCGGCGCTGGTGCCCCCGCTTGCACTTGCATTGTATCTGGGTTTCACGGCCGCGCCGGACGCGACCTGGCATGAGCATGCCGCCCACGCACTTGTCGAAGGGTTCTGCGCGCTCAACTCGCTGGTGCTCTTCTACGTGCTGCACCAGGAATACCTGCTCTCGGGCAACCGCCGCCTCAAGCTGATGGCGCTCGGCTTCATGGGCCTGGGGATCTTGGATTTCTTTCACCTCGCCGCGCCGCCCGGCTCCGATCTCTTCGTTTGGTACCGCTCAACCGCGTCGTTCGTCGGCGCTCTGTTCCTGTTCGCCTCGTTGTGGGTGGGTTCCCGCCCCGAAAAGCATGACTTGATGCTGGAGCGCCAAGCCTGGCTGGAAGCAGGGATCATCGCGCTCGCGATCATTGTGTTCGGGCTGCTGTGCCTGCAGTTTCGCACGTGGCTGCCGCCAATGGCGGGTGACACCGTTTTCTCGCCCTTCGCGATTGCGCTCAACACCACCGCCAGCGCGTTGTTCTTTGTGGTGGGTGTGTCCTTTCTGGTGGACTTCCGCCGCAGTGGCGAATGGATTCTGTTCATATTCGCGGTCGGCATGTTCCTGTTCACCGAAAGCCAGGCGATGTTCCCGTTTTCCACGCTGTGGGACGCAAGCTGGTGGGCATGGCACGGCATACGCACCTTGATTTTCATTGGCATGCTGCTGGGCCTCGCTTACGAGTACGTGCAGAGCTTCCGTGAGCTGGAGGTTTCGCAACAGAGCTTAGTCGAATCGGAAAAGCTCGCCGCGCTCGGCGAGATGGGGGCGTCGATGGCGCACGAGATCCGCAACCCGCTAGGCACCATTACCAACTCACTCGGCCTGCTGCGGGATTCGCGGCTCTCGGGCGAGGAACGGACCGAGATCTTCGACATCCTCGAGCAGGAAGTGAACCGGCTCAACCATATTGTCTCCGACACCCTGAGCTTTGCCCAGCCGCGCGCGCGGCGGCGCCAGCCGGTCGCGCTTGAGACGCTGGTGCGCCAGACGCTGGCCCGCTCGCACGCCCTGCAGAAGAACATCGAGGTCATCGTGGGATTCGATCCCGGCCTGCCGGTGGTGCTTGGCGACCCTGACCAGCTGCAACAGGTGGTCTGGAACCTGACCGACAATGCATTTGCCGCCATGGACTGGCGGGGCCGGCTCATCATCCGTGGATTTCGAGAGCGCGATTCGGTAGTACTATGCATGGAGGACTCCGGCCCAGGCATACCCGAGGAGATTCGCGAGCACGTGTTACGCCCGTTCTTTTCAACCAAGCCGAACGGAACGGGCCTCGGCCTGGCTATCGTGCAGCGCGTCGTGAACGACCATGAAGGCACCCTGGAAATCGACAGCCACCTCGGTGATGGCACGCGCGTCACTGTGCGGCTGCCGATCCTCGAAAATCAGGGTGCTCCTCCGGTGAGACTCGCGGTAAGCAACCGATGAGCTCAGTGCTGGTCATTGATGACGAAGCTGGCATGCGCCGCACGCTGCAGATTGCCCTCGAGAAGGAAGGCTTCGAGGTCGTGTCGTGCGGCAGAGGCGAGGATATTCAGCGCGTGTTTGCGCACAAGCCAATCGACATCGTCATCACCGATCTGCGTATGGAGCCGATGTCGGGACTAGATGTGCTGCGCGCGGTCAAGCAACGCTCACCCGGCACCGAAGTGATCCTGATGACGGCGTTCGGCGCCGTCGACAGCGCAGTGGAGGCGATGAGACTCGGGGCCTTCGACTACATCACCAAACCGTTCCTCGCCAACGAGCTGGTGGCCAAAGTGCGCAAAGCGCTGGAGAAGAAGGCGCTCACCACGGAAGTGCAGAATCTGCGACGCGAGGTGCAGTCAACCTACGCCGCGGAATCGATAATCACCGCGAGCCCCGCCATGCAAGCAGTGTTGGCGCAGGTGCGCCAGATCGCACCAATGCCGTTGACTGTGCTGATTACTGGAGAGACTGGCACTGGCAAGAGCCTGATCGCGCACCTCATCCACTATGCGAGCCGTAGCGCCGCCGGACGCTTAATCTCCGTCAATTGCGCGGCCGTGCCCGAGCCGCTGCTGGAGAGCGAGCTGTTCGGCCACGAAAAAGGCGCTTTTACCGGAGCGATTTACAGCCGCAAGGGGCTGTTCGAGGAAGCCCACCGCGGCACATTGTTGTTGGACGAAATCGGCAGCTTGCCGGCGAACCTGCAGTCCAAGCTCTTGGGCGTGCTTCATGACCGGGAGCTGCGGCGCGTTGGGAGCAACCGTGTCATTCCCGTTGACGTGCGCATTATCGCCGCAACCAACAGCAACCTTGAGCAGGCCGTGGCGCGTGGTACGTTCAGGCAGGACCTTTACTACCGGCTCAATGTCGCTCGCATCCATCTTGTGCCTCTGCGGGATCGGCGCGAGGACATTGAGCCGTGCGCCTATTCTTTCCTCGCAGAGATGTCGCGTCGGCGCGGAAAATGCTACCAATTCTCGCGCGAGGCTGTGAAGCTGCTTGCCGCGCATGATTACCCTGGCAATCTGCGCGAGCTACAGAACGCGATCGAATGGGCGGTCGCGATCTGCCCCGGTGACATTATTGAACCCACGCACTTACCGGAAGCGATGCGCGAGGCGATCCCGCGCGGGTCCGGCACGCCGGATCCGCGCGGGACGCTAGACCGACACGAGCACGAGCTGATTGCTCGAGCAGTGATAGAGCACCACGGTAATCTTGCCGAGGCTGCCCGCGCACTTGGCATCGGGCGCACCACGCTGTGGCGCAAGATGCGTGATTATGGCATCCGAAAATAGGCCGCGTTGCCGGCGCCGGCCGTATAACGTGATATTTAACGCAGATCGTTGTGGCCAGCTGGTGAACGCAGCGGCCACGCGGTAACGATCCGGAGAATAAACAAATGAATGCCTTTTTATCTTCCTGGCGCGCGGTTGCGTTCCTCCTATGTGCGGTAATGGTCTTTTTCGGTTGCGGCGGTTCCGACCCCGGCGCTTCGGCATTTAAGGCCACCGACATCACCGGCGTGGGCTTTGGACGCGATTTTGATCTGACTGATCACAACGGCAGGCGTCGCACTCTCGCTGATTTTCGGGGTCGCTTGGTGGTGATATTTTTCGGATACACCAACTGCCCGGATGCTTGTCCGACCACTTTAGCCGATCTCAGCCTGGCATTGAAAAAGCTGGGATCAGACGCGGCGAGTGTTCAAGTGCTGTTCATTACGATCGATCCCGAGCGCGATACGCCACAGCTGCTCGTCCAGTACGTGCCGGCGTTCAATCCGTCGTTCCTCGGACTGTACGGCGACGCGGAGGAAACGACAAAAGTCGCGAAGGAATTCAAGGTAGTCTACGCCAAGTATCACGTTTCCGGATCGGATAGTTATGTGGTGGATCACAGCACTGGATCCTACGTATTCGACCAGCACGGCAAATTGCGCCTTTACCTGCCGCAGGGCTTTCCCCCGGACGCCATCGCGCACGATCTCGGGTTGCTGCTCAAAAGCGTAGGCTGATCCCAGTCACGAATAAGACGCGCGTTTTTTTGGGTCGGCGAGCTAAGGGAGAATTCGGCGACCTGGGACGAACGGAAAGTATCGAATGGTAGTGGAAGGAAGCCAGTTCATTGTGCTCCGCGAAAACTCGGTCTAAGGTCACGATCGATTCGTAACAGGGAAAGCTTCGCGATGGAATTCCCTGTTAGCAGGGAATTTCCAGTAGAGCAGGGTTCGCGCTAGACTGCGTCCACCGCCAAATAATTAAACGACACCCTTGCGGGGCCTTTTTAGTCGCATGCGCACCGAGCTGATCTCCATTTTCACCGACACAACGCCGCTCGACGGCGCGTTTCACGAGCCTGACGGCGGGGCCACCGCGGGCGCCGTGCTGCTGTTCCACGGCAATACGATGAATTTCTACGTCGGTGCGCCACGCTTTCTGCCGCCTGTATTGACTCGCCTCGGTTTCGCCTGCCTCGCCTTCAATCGTCGCGGGCACGATATCCTCAGCACCCGCAACAGCCGGGCCGCGGAAGGAGCCGCGTTTCAGCTCACGCGTGACGCGATCGCGGACAACCGCACCGCGGCGCAATGGCTGGCGGCGCGCGGATTTCCGCACCCGGTCGTGATCGGACACAGCAACGGCGGCATGCTAGGCGTGCGTCATGTGGTCGATCATCCGCAGACGCCGGCGCTGGTGCTACTGTCGGCCGGCCGCGGCGGCACGACCTCGGTAAAAGACGGCGCCAGGGACGGCTTGCTTGCCGGCGATCGCTTTGATGAAATCTTCGCCCAAGCCAGTGCGGCGGTGAAAGCCGGGCGCCCCCGCGAACTCATGTTCATGCCCGGTTGGTGGTACGTGATCAGCGCCGAGAGTTTTCTCGACCGGCTCACCGAAGTTCCCGACACGATAGCGCTAGCGCCCCGGATCAAGTGCCCGGTACTGTGCATTCGCGGCGACCTGGAATCCCGCGGCCGCTATCCCGCCGAGGAATTCCAAAGCCGCGTCGCGGGTCCGTGCCAGGTCGAGATCGTGCCCAATTGCGATCACTTCTACAACGGCCGCGAAGATAGGGTAGCAAGCCTGGTGTCGTCATGGCTCGCGCAAACGCTGCGACTTTCCGGCGCAGCAAGAGGTTGAAGCACGATTGTGAAGTTGTGCTCCGGAACAACAAATAGCAAGCCGGCCGCGTACGGGACAAGCTCCGCCGGCATGACGGGTCAGTTATGGCTCTGATATAATTCGCGTCTTTCAGCGCCCGTAGCTCATCTGGATAGAGTACTTGGCTACGAACCAAGGGGTAGGGGGTTCGAATCCCTCCGGGCGCGCCAGTCATTGACGAAGCTGGGCACCACGCCCAGCTTTCTTTCCTCCGTAAAGCCTACGAATGATGCCGGCGTAGGGCGCCTGCGGCGAAACGCCGCTTGACAAGCGCGCCGTGTGTTGTCATTCTCTCCAACATGAAGGCGCGATTACTGTTCGACCGCCGAGTAGTCGTTGACGAGGAATCGTTTGCCGAACTGGTGGCCTGGGCGCTGCCGCTGCCGTTGGGCGCAAGCCGGCATCGATTCAAGTATCGGCTCGCCTTCGTCGTGTCAGGCCGCTGCGTGCTGAGATACGACAACGAAGCCGGCAAGGGCGATCACCGGCATTTCGGGAGCCGTGAAAAGCCCTACGCTTTCAGCACCGTGGATCGCCTTGTGGCGGATTTTTTTGAGGATGTAAGGAGATGGCGCGATGAGAACCGTAACGCTTGATGTTCGTTCGTTGTCGGACACGCTGTCCGATTTCGCCACCGCGTGGAAATCGGGCCGGGCGTCTTCGCCGCGAATTAGTTTCGCATCGCCCACATTGCTCTTTAAAGTCCTGACCGGCAAGCGCTGGGAACTCCTGAATGTGCTTACCGGCGTGGGCCCGGTGACGATACGCGAGGCCGCGCGCCGGGCTAGGCGCGACGTGAAAGCGGTCCACGGCGACGTGTGTGCGCTGTTGCGCGCGGGAATCCTCGCGAAGACGCGAGACCGGAAAATCGTATTTCCGTTCGATGCGCTACGCGTTGATTTTGTCTTGAAAGCGGCGTGACGGACGACATGCCGTCTCAATGACGGCAATTTCAACTGTGCTGTCGATTCCCGACAGCGAGTGTTTACAAGTATCACCAGTCTTGCGGCCACCGGTTTTCAGGAGATCTCCCCGGTTTCAAGGACGCTCTACCCGAGCGAAGGGGATGCGCTAACGGGCATCAACCGGGCTGACACAGCCAGCGTATAACCAATTCGAATTCAGTTTCGCGCTCGCTTCATCCGGCATCGTTCGCAGTTGAGACCGTATCGGACAATACTGGAATATCGAGCCGTACGCGTCTAATCATCTGACCATAGTATCGCCGCGCGAGTTCCCATGAAATGCAAATGGCATTTGCGACGGCGACGAAGTTATTACTCATTGGGATATTTAACGGCTGCGTTGCGCCAGCGGTTGACCGCATGCCTGATGCAGTCGCAGTTTCCGTTTCTAATGTCCTTAGAGTGCAGTCTCGATGCAGCCTGAGTGCAGCTTGATTGCAGTCGAGTTGCAGTTCCTTCGCGGTCGCGATGAAGTCGTTCTCGCCGGCGAAGATTGATCGGAAGGTCATTGAAACTTCGAAACCTGTCGAGCCATCGAACAGATTGACCCTGTGCCCGTGAGAAGCGTCCTACGCGAGATGGCTGGGCCAGGGCACAAACGGTCGACGGCGAACCTTGCGCCGGGCTTACAATTGTTGGGCTGAATGCGCCAGGAATTGCCGTCACTTAGATCGGCAGGACTTCGTCACTTGAAATATTGCGCCAAAAGCCAATGCTGACGCAGTGTTCAGCGCGTCGTCACTGGCAGCAGGCCGCCAGTAACGACGCGTGGCTGGCGCAGACGGTTGGCGCAACACCTACGATCGAACCTTGGCGCAGGATCGCAGCGGCATCGGGCGTCGCGATTCCCTCATCTTAGGTTGCCGCTGGCCCAAGCATTGCGTGTCTGCACGGTAGACAGCAACTTAACCAACACAATCCTTACCCAATGCTTGTCCACACTGTGGACAGCTCTTGCCCATATGATCGATTGAATTATCCGCAACTCTCGCTGCAGAGGAAAGGGGGGGGCGGCAATAGTGCAACCTGCCCCCTGCCCGGAGAATCGATCCTAGGCTGTCCGGAGGCTCGCTAGAGTCGATGTAGCCTCATTTTTAGACGAATTGCCGAAAGTCTGATTTCTTATCAACTCTGAAGCGGGACGTTGGCACCGCCGGGACGAACGGGCAGAACCTGCAGCCAGTGCTGCACCACGAGAATTCAACAGGCACCTCCCGCAGCCATCGCGCGCCAACGCGCGGCGACTGCGGGACTTACTATGGATTTCTTGTGCCGCCGCGCGTAGTATGGTTTTTCAAACTAGATCAACGGCCAGCGGGTAACGCGGGCAGGAATCAAACCTCAGGGAATGCGTTTAACCTCGGTCAACTGAATGCTGAAAGCATGTGGAGTGAAAGTGTTTCCCGATACGGGAGCCAGGGAGTCAACTAAACAGTCAACCAATCCTTCAACTAAATTCTCAACGAATTGATAGTACTCTCAAAATGTCCGACGCTGTCATAAACGTCTTCCGCTTTTCGAATGCGCGTGGCTACTTTGTGCCCGAACTCAATATCGAGTACCGCGAGCGCGACACCGGACAGCTCGCCAGATCCAGCAGGCCGTGCGCGAGTACGTCCCCTTCTACAACAATGCGCGGCTACATTCATCTTTGAACTACGTGCCGCCAGCGACGTTTGAACGGCTGGCATGACAAACCCGGTGTCAACAAAATCGGGGGAAGATTCCGCCCCCGAGCGGGCGCGCCTGACGCCGGACGTTGACATCGCGATCGTCAGAAGGAATCTTCATGCCCGTTCCAGACTTTCAAACCATCATGCTTCCCCTGCTGCGATTCGCTGCTGACGGTATTGAACACTCGATGACCGATGCGCGCGAAGCGCTAGCCAAAGAGTTCGCGCTGACGCCCAAGGAGCGCGCGGAGTTACTGCCAAGTGGCCGCGTGCGCCGATTTGACAATCGAGTCGCGTGGGCCAAGGTGTATTTGACGCGAGCGGGGTTGTTGACCTCGGAACGGCGTGCGCACTTTTCAGTTGCGCCGCGCGGACACGAAGTGCTTGCAAAGCCGCCTGTTCGCATTGATATTTCATTTCTCGAACAATTCCCGGAGTTTCGTGAATTTCGTACTCGTGCGACGACAGATGGGGAGACGGCTCCTGCACTGCCACCCGGCGTAACTGAATCTCCGGAGACGCCCGAGGAAAGCTTGGAGAGGGCATACACAAGCATTCGGAATGAGCTTATTCTGGAAGTTCTCGCGCGAGTAAAGACTGCGTCGCCGGCATTTTTTGAGAGTCTTGTTGTTGAACTGCTTCTGAAAATGGGTTACGGACGTAGGTTGGCCGAAGCGGGTCGGGTCGTTGGTGGCGTTGGGGACGAGGGAATCGACGGGATCATCAGCGAAGACAAGCTTGGCTTAGACAACATCTACATCCAGGCAAAGCGCTGGGACGGATCGGTGGGGCGACCGGAGCTGCAAAAGTTTGTTGGAGCGCTCCACGGAAAGCGTGCCCGAAAGGGGGTTTTCATGACGACAGGGAACTTCACTGCCGACGCCCGCGAGTACGTGGCCCAAATTGATCCACGTGTCGTCCTTATTGATGGGCGGCAGCTTGCCGCATACATGGTCGAGTACGGTCTCGGCGTCACGATACGCGCTGCTTATGAGCTCAAGCGCATTGACTCAGACTACTTCATTGAGGAGTAGCGGTACGATGTCGAACTTGAGGTCCAGCCGACGGACAGTACCAAAAGTCAATATCCTAGCGGCCCTCCGCTCACCGAGACGCTAAGCCAACTCAACAACCTCGGACCAGTGCCCACTTTCATCCTGCCGGGCGCGCCAAAGATTTCACGCTAATAGTGGAAACGGCACTGCGCGATCTGCAGCACGCCGGCCTCGATGCGGTAGACCAAGCGACGCTCCGGTCATCGTTCAGAAGCTCAATTTCAAATCGATCGCATCGGCCGTCAACACCGGCTTCAGCGGGGCGCGGCCGCCCCTCCGGGCGGTCATCATGCTCACAGGCGATCAACCGTTATTAGCCGAGCCGGCGGTGGGCCGCCTTGTGTCAGGCGCCCCCGGCGCAGGGGTGGCACGGCGGCCGGTAATCTGCACGACGTTGATACGGTAGAAGATGGGAACCGGCGCAGGGGGCGCGCCGTCGTGCATTATTTTCACGTACCCGGGCTCCCACCACTCCGCCCTCTGTTGCAATAGTTCTAAGGCGAATGCGCGTTCGCTCCGCATTTCGGCCGTATCGGAGAGTTCCTCATAGCGACCGAAGACGACGATGGTGGTCCATTGCTCACGCCTTAGTTGGTCGGCTTCGACGCATACCAACGGGTTAGCGCGCATCCAGTCGATCTTTTGTCCCGGCATGGAAAAGCTATAAAGGCGATAATCCTGGTAGGCGAAATGAAAGGGCACGACGTAAGGCTGCATCCCTTGGGCGCACGCTAATCTACCGAGGTGCGTACGCGCCAGCACATCCAGACTCGCCTGCCTCGTCAATTCGTGTATCAACATGGCGGCTTGCTCCTTGAATTAAGGCGGCGAATCAAATGTTACGGGTAATCACCGGCCCGGTTTTGATGTGAATCAACTTTTGCTATGTCAGCTGCGGGCGCAGGGGCCGGATGTCATCAAGCTTCCGGCCCCCGAAACGGGGCGCGGCAAGGCGCTCCATCATCGTGAGCACGCAATAAAGCGCGATCCAGTCCGCGATGTAATCGATGGCGAGGCTGCCGTTGTCCGCCTGGCAGTGCTCGGTTAGGCCCTGAATTTACGCTATCGAAAACAGGCCTGCCGCGTGGCAGGCCGTTTTGTTACCGGCTTCAAGCTCAACTGAGCTACCATCGCCAATATGCCTGCAGCAGGCGCTTTGCAACCCGGCCTCAAAGGTTCCGCCGAAATCGTCGTCGGCGAGCAGCACACTGCGCCGCACGTCGGCAGTGGGCGCGTGCATGTGCTCGCAACCCCGGTGATGGTTAACCTGATGGAGGCGGCGGCGCTGCGGGCCGTCGAGGGGCTGCTGCCGGCCGGTCATCAGACCGTCGGAACGCATCTCGACATAACGCATGTTGCCGCGACGCCGGTCGGCATGCGCGTGCTCGCTCATGCGGAACTCATCAAGGTTGAGAAACGCACGCTGACGTTTCGCGTGCATGCCGAAGACGAGAAAGAATGTATCGGCGAGGGCATACACGAGCGCATCATCATCAACCTGGAGCGCTTCGACGCGCGCATGCAGGAGAAGGTCGGGATGATCGGGAAATCCTGAACCAAGAAGGAGGACTGACAATGAGGCACAGACTTGGCGGCGCCGTTTTCGGCGCCGTGCTTGCAATGCAGGGCTTCGCCGCGGCCGCCGCCGAAGTGCAGGAGTTGAAAATACCGAAAGGCGCCGGCGGCATCGGTTTCCTGCCGCTGCTCGTGATGGAGCAGCAAAAAAGCATCGAGAAGCGCGCTGCGGAACTGGGCCATAAGGGGCTGAAGGTCACCTACGCCAACCTCGGCGGACCGGCGGTGGTCAACGACGCGCTGTTATCCGGTGCCGCGCACATGGCGCCGGCCGGGCCGCCCGCGTTCCTGTTCCTGTGGGACCGCACCCGCGACAATGCGCAGATCGCCGGCATTGCGGCGATGACCTCGCTGCCGATGTATCTGAACACCACCAATCCCAGGATCAAGGCGCTGCGCGACATCACGGAAAAGGACCGGATGGCGGTCACCGCGATCAAGGTATCGATCCCCGCGATCATCATGCAGATGGCGGCGCGCAAGGAATTCGGCGAGAAGGAGACGTTCCGCTACGACCGGTTTACCGTCGGCCTGCCGCATCCGGACGGCGTCGCGGCGCTGCTGTCCGGCATCAGCGAGATCAACCTGCACTTCACCTCGGTGCCGTTTCACACCCGCGAGCTCAAGGATCCGCGCGTGCGCACCATCCTGACCACGGATGACGTGATGGGCGGCTCGACCACGTTCACCATGCTCTATACGACCAGGAAATTCCACGCTGAGAACCCGCTTACGTACAAGGCAATCGTGCGCGCGGTCAGGGACGCCATTGAATACATCAACCAGGACAAGCGAGGCGCCGCCCAGATCTATTTCGACTCGATCGGCGGCAAGGGTGAAACCATCGAAGAGATCATGACGGCGCTGAACGACCCCAGAAACGTGATCACCATGGTGCCGCAGAACACGCTCAAGTATGCGCACTTCATGAATGACATAGGTTCTCTCAAGAACCGCGCCGGTTCATGGAAGGACCTGTTCTTTCCCGAGATCCACGATTTGCCCGGCAACTGACCGTTACGCGGCCTTCACCCACACCGCGCTGTCGTGAAACACGGCGCCGCCGTTCGGCGGCCCGGGATCGGCGCCGACCAGCGCGTTGACGCCGACGCCGGTCTCGAAATCCGAATTCGGCCAGATGCTCTCAACCACCAATACTCCGCGCTGCAGGCCGTCGAACGCCTTGGCGTGGACGACGATTTCGCCGCGTTGATTGCCGATTTTCACGCGGTCGCCGCTCGCGATGCCGAGCTGCTCGCAATCGGCGGGATGAATCAGCGCGGTCGGACGCTGTTCGCGCTTACGCGAGGACGGCGTTTCGGTGAACGAGGTGTTGAGGAAACTGCGCGCCGGCGCCGCGACCATGCGGAACGGATGTTGTTCATCGGCGTTTTCGATCGCGTCCATATGATCGGGCAGGGCGGGCATCCGCGCATGATACTTGCCGTGCAGCGACCAGTCGGGCTTGAAGTGGAACTTGCCGTCGCCGGTCGGAAAGCCGTTGATGAAGTGCGATGTGTCGAAATCCGGCTGACGGTCGAGCCAGTGATCGCGATAGAGCGTATCGGCATCGGGATAACCCGACAGCTTGAGCGTCTCTTCGATGATTTCCCACGTTGTCATCTTGAAACCGCGGTGCTCGGCGCCGAGGCGTTTGGCGAGCTCGCAGATCACGAAATGGTTTTCGCGGGATTCGGCATGCGGCTCGATCACTTTGCGCGTGACCTGGAAGAACGAATGCCCGCCGGCGCGGTACATGTCGTCGTGCTCGAGGAAAGTCGTCGCCGGCAACACGATGTCGGCGAGCTTCGCGGTGTCGGTCATGAACTGCTCGTGCACGCACACGAATAAATCGTCGCGCATCAGTCCGGCGCGCGTTTTCAGCACTTCCGGGCACACCACGGCCGGGTTCATGTTCTGGATCAGCATCGCGGTGACCGGCGGCCCGTCGCCGAGATCGCGCGGGTCGCCGGTCAGGATCGGCCCGGCGCGCGACTGGTCGAGCAACCGGATCGAGGGGTCGAGGTGGTCGGTGCCTTTGATCAGCGAGTCGTTGATCTTGTAGATGTCGCCGTTGCTGAAAAACGTGCCGCCGCCCTGGTGCGGCCATTTGCCGCCGACGGTGGCGAGACACGCGACCGCATGCACGTTGGCGGAGCCGTTGCGCGAGCGCGAAAAGCCGTAGCCGACGCGGATGAACGCGCGCTGCGTCGTGCCGTAGAGTCCTGCGAGATCTTCGATTTGCGCGACCGGCAGGCCGGTGATTTTCGCCGCCCATTGCGGCGTGCGCGTCGCGAGATGCGTTTCGAGCTCGTCGGGCACATCGGAATATCGGCGCAGATAGTCGCGATCGGCGTGACCGTCGCGGAACATGCAGTGCATCATTGCGCACGCCAGCGCGCCATCGGTGCCGGGCCTGGGCGCCAGGTGCATGTCGGCGACCTTGGCGGTTGCCGTGCGGTAGGGGTCGATCACGATCAGCCTGGCATTGCGTTCGCGCCGCGCGCGCGCGACGTGCGTCATCACGTTGACCTGGGTCGAGGCCGGGTTGGTGCCCCACGCGATGATGAGATCGGATGCGCCCATTTCGCGCGGATCGGGTCCCATGCGGGCCCCGACACCG
>JAHFRL010000067.1 GCA_023266235.1 Betaproteobacteria bacterium | reverse complement strand
GCGCGGAAGAGCTGCATGCGGTTTTTTTCCATGATCACGGTGTGCGTGCCCTCCCCGATCTGGACGTAACTCTTGTACGGCACATTGGTGAGCTTGGCAAAATACTCGTAGAGCATGTAACTCGGCAGGTCCTGGTCCCACTCGGCATGCGCGAGAAATGTCGGCACGCGTATCAGTCCCGGGTCGTACAAAGGCTTGCCGGCGCCCCAGAATTCACGGCCGTCCTGTATGACGCCGTTGGGCGCGCGCAGCACCGGCGGATTTTGCCTGGCGCCGGCGGGATCGGTGGCGAACGTCGCTTGGGCCCACGCCTCGAACCAGCCGGGCGGAATGAGGTCGGCCTTCTTGTCATCCGCGACGCCCGTCAGCCAGCGCGCTTTCGCGGAATCCATCGACACCGTCCGATAAGCGCCCAGCTTGCCGCCCTTGTCGGTGAGCGACGGGGAATTGCGCACCCAGCCGGGAGCGTAGAGCACCAGCTTATTGACCTTGTCGTTGTTCTGCGCCGTGTACCACCCCATGATGCTGGTTCCCCACGACCAGCCCATGAGGTTTATTTTCGATACGTTGCGGCGCTTCAGGATGAAATCGACGGCGGCGCCGACGTCCTTCACGGCCGTTTCAGTTCTGACGATGGGCTCGTTCTGGTCGGCCGGCCGGTCCATCTCCGGTGGGCGCGTCGACTTGCTGTAGCCGCGTACGTCGACGAGATACACGTCGTAGCCGCGCTGCGCGATGAACTCCATCCAGGAGATGCCCGCGAGCCGAAGGTCGAATGCGGTCTCCGCCGGATAAGTGGCGCCATGCACGAACAACAGGATTTTGTCGCTGCCGAACTTCCTGACGCCTTGCGGGTGCTTGTTCCGGACGTAAAGCCTGATGCCCGGATCGACGGCGGGGACCATGAACTCTTCCATGACGAGTTTCGGTGCGCTCCCCTTCCCCGCAGCGGCGTGTCCCAATCCTGCGACGCACATGAGAGCCGACGCCAGCGCGGCGCAGACGATGGATTTTTTATTGGTGAAACTGCAGTTCATGTTGACCTCCGATGTAACGGTTGTCGCACGGTGCACTACGATCCAGCCGACGTGCCCTTCCCGCTTCGGGCCGTGTTTGCACGTGGAGAAAACTGGAGCGGCGTCGATCCCCTCGGAAGCTTCCGCCTCCGCCATGCCGCCGTCAAGCGCTATGACGATGGGAAGCGGTGATAGGTGATGAGCGATGAGTAATGGGTGAAGCTTGTCAGGAAAAACCCGACAGGTAGTGCCGGTAGAGCGGAAGATCGGATTATCTTTCTGCATCCTTCGCCGGGCCATAAAGCGCGCGCCTGGGCCGGGCCGCAGTCATCGCGCCGTTCTCGTACACCACCTAGCCGTTGACGACCACGTGCGAGTAGCCTTCGGCGTATTGGTGCGGTTTCTCGAATCTCGCCGCAGCGTATGAAAAAAGTGTGCTTCCCCTTAATTGAAAAACCGCGGCCTGTCCCTCGTTTATTTAAATGGTTGTCGTTACAACCCAAGTGCCTTTCGAAAGACCCTCACCCGATCCTCAGGCAAGGTTCGATCATTGATCATCATTGCTTCAAGGCAAACCGCACGAGATAACCCCAGCTCGGAAAATGCGCTTATAACTATTTGCTTGTCTCTCTGCGTGCGGAGGCTCGAACGGAACTTTTCTTCTCGTCCGGGCCGCATCAGCTTAAGTCCGGCGTAAGCGACGCAGGCTGCCGCACACAGTCGAAGCTCTCGGTCAACGGTTTCAGCAGGGCTGTCAGGAAGGAAACCTTGCTCTTGCGCAACAGAAAGAGCTGTGTTCGCCCAATTTCCCGGAAGCTCGGATAACATTTTCATGTTGATTCTCCAGTTAACGATACTCCTGTCTTGATCTGGTTAAAACGCTTAATGGCTGCTAGCAACAACCTGAGATTTTCAAACGGCGGCTCGGCTCCTATGCGTGTCTTGTACGGGAGGTTGTCCCAGAACGCTTTATTTTGCGCTAGATAGTACTGAATTACTTCTCTGGATCCAATTACTGCCAAATGATATCCGGAGACTCCCCTGATGTCTCTTAGAGAGATCAGTCCTCTGCGATAGTTATATGCTAATACGTCGAAGTAGTGAAGTACCGCATCAAGGTGTTGCTCTTCGGTCGAGCCTTGAAAGAAATCTGGATCGTAGAAACGTGTGCCCAGCGCTCGCTCGGCGTTTAGCAGTTCAAGCCCTTTCCACACCTCCTGCTTCTTTTCGGGCGTTCTGGTTTTTATATCATCGCGACTAACGTTGCCAGGGAGCGACGACTTGACTTTCCGCCATATTTCGTCGGAGTACCTATAGATCAATTCATGGAAAGCGCCGTTCAGTTGATCGTTGGATAGAAATTCTGAAATATGGCTTCTTACCAATTCCGCGGTTTGGAGTCGGTGTGTTCTGGCAAGTTCGATGATCGTTACGATAAAGAGCGGAATTGCGGTAATTGCCAATGCGTCTAGTTTTAATTCCAATTTGATATAGTCCATTGCGCTCGCGATCGCGACGCACACCAAGATCAGCGCAAAGACCACGAGCCCCCAGATATAGGCAGGTATTGGTTTCTGGATTTCTTCCGACTTTCGCATTTCTCCCTCCTCTCTGCGGGCGCTATCGCGGTACTTGAGCGGCGGGCACGCGAGCGTGGCCTGCGTGCCGTCCGTTAGCGGCAACCCGATCGGTCAGAGTCATTTTTCCGAATTGTTCAGCCCGCCGCAAGGCTCGCTGGTGTCGACATCTGAGGCCCGGTTTGCCGGCTTGCGACCTCGCGTGCTTCTGCGGACGTCCGGATTACGATGGGCCGTGTCGCGATAGAGCGTTCGGCAAAAGGCCCGAGTCGGAGACGCTCGCGCGCAACCGTATTCGCTCTCAAACCACAGCTATCCCGTGTCTTCTCGCGCCAGCCCCAATAATCACTGTGACCCGCTCCCGGGTTTTCTCCTTGGCTGAGAACGCCCGGCACCGCCATCGAGGCCCATAGTTCGTGCCCGAGAGCCGTCGGTGTTACTCCTTCATTACCGGGAGCAAGTGTCTGCCCGAGCGGAAAAGCTATAGCCAACACCATGTCTGCACCCGAGTACAGGCTGATTGCGCCGTCCTCGATCCGGGTAGCCATGGCAAGACCGAGCGATCCCGGGCTATAGTCCTCCAACATGAATGTCGGCGCGGCGGCAGCAAAGAAGGCAACGCGAGTCACGCGTGCCCGACTTCCCGATGGCAGGGCTTTGAGGAGTTCCGCGACGACTCGACATCCCAGCGAATGGCTGACGATGGCGACGTCAATTCCCTCGCCCCCGGACGCGGCGTCAAGCAATTTCGCGAGCGCCGCGCCACAGACCGGGGCATTCTTCACAATCGAAGGATAGAACAGCGCTGAAAACAGTCCGTGATCGGCGTCACCCGGCCAATAAACATGTACGACACGCCAACCTGGGGCGTAATCTCCGCCCGCGTCAATGCCGGCGATCTCGCGCTGCAACGACTCGAACTGGGGATATACGGTGTCACGGACAAACGGAAGATCATTATTGTAGCCGTGGATGAGCAGCAACAATCTTCGCGCACCTAGCAGCTGGCGCAGGTCTTCGCCATCCGGATCGCGCACCTCGCCACCTCGATCCGCCATCCTTAAGGAAAGCTCTACCGCCATGACGCCCACCTACTTCGAAAAGCGCGACAGCGCCGTGACCAAGTCCTTTGCGACCGGCGCTGTCATGCCTCCTATCAAGGCGAGGAACGGAATGAAGACCGGATGAATGTGGAGCTGATCGTGGACGGGAACGAGAACAAACATGATAAAGGCGGCCCCAATTACCGTCGACGCGATCTGGTTGTAGCGCGCCCAACGGTATTGGGTTTCAGTCTGAAACGCATCGAGCTGCCGTGCGACGAGGTTTTGGAGTCGCGCTCTCGCTTTGGCCGCCTCGCGCTCCTCATCCGACGGAACCTGGTTCGCCGCCAGCGCTTTTGCGCTCTCCACGTGCTTATGCCAACGAGCGGCGTCTTCGGGATGGTGGGCGTCGGGCTGTCGCGTCAAGAACGTGTAAAGACCCGGATACCGATTGGGAAAATCCATCGCCATGTTGGCCGCGGCTTGAACCTGCGCCATCAGTTTTTCGATCGGCTGATCGAACAATGCCGACAGCGACGCATATCCACCCGTCGTCAACGCAATGAACTCCCTCCAGCGTCCCGCATCGTCGCCGATCCAGCGCCTCGTCTGCTGCTTGTTGAAACCTCGGCGAATCGGAAAAATCGCTTTCACCAGTTCAATCAAGGCCATTACGATCGTGCCGACAGCGGCCAACGCGACCGCGTAGCTAAGTATTGCACTCCCTATGCTCTGCGTAGCATCGTTCAGAAACCAAACTGCATTCCCGCGGGCATTCGGATCAGCCATATTATGCCTCCCTTCATTAACCCGCAGTGTCCGGGAATAAACTGGGTCTTAATCAATTTCCGCGATAGCTTCCGCCTCGCGCGCTGCCGTCAAGAACGGTATAACGCTGTCACACTGTACGACAAGTAACGGGAAATAGCTGTCGGGAAAAACCTGACAGGCGCGGCCGTGAGGACGGGAGATCGGGAGGGGGCAAGCCCGGGGAGGCGCCGGGCGGGAGACGAGAGGCGGAAACCCAAACATCCGCTTTGCCAAATCCATCGCCGGGTAGTAACCTAGTCCGCGACCTCCCCCTCGTTTCGGAGTGAATACGCAAATCCCGATCCCGGTACCGCGATGCCGGGCGGATCACCCACGTCGAGCGGGGAAAGTCCCTTTCATTCTATCGGGGTAATAACATGAGTTTGCTTGATGATCTGAAAAAACAAGCCGATCTGCAAAAGGGCCAGGAGGGGGAAGGCGCGGAACAGAAAAAACGTCATTTCGACGCGGTCCAGGCCGCGTTGAAACTGGTTTCGCGGTACTTGAGCGAGCTCGCCAAATCATTGAATGTGATCAAGCCGCCGGTCCGCCGCGGCTTTGCGGTCGAGCAAACAATAAAGTTTGAAAATCTCTTTGCCGTTGAATATTCGGCGACGGATCGCCGCCAGACGATTGAACATAAAGATCACCTGCGGGAAGCTTTTATGCGGTTCCGGTGGATCAGTGAACACCCGGCGACGGTGATGGCGGAAAAGCGATCACTGGCGACGATTCAACGGCTGCGCGAGGATCTCGAGTCTTTTGGCTTGCGCTTCAATTTGAACGAGGTGAAAAATGACCGCCTCGTGATCGAGCGCGGGGTATTCGCCATCCAGAACGAAATCGGGGCGGCGGTTACCGTGACCGGCGATTGGGAAACGGGGAAAATTCGTTTGCGGTTGAAAAATATAGAACGCCTCGGAAATTTCGATTTCCATTATGTCGCGGATGAGATCGACAACGCGTTGCTCGATGAATTGGCCAAACTGCTGCTCGGTCAACCGAACCGTTTCCGCGCCATGGGAAAACATCAGCAAAATATGCAAACCATACCGCAGGTGCGATCTGTCATAAAACCCGTGGAAGAGGAAATCGAAGAGTCTCAGGAGACCAAGAAGGGGGTCCTGTCAGGTTTGAAGTCTCTGTTTAAACGCTAGGCTGCTTCAGGCCGCACCGCCTCCGCGCCGCTTCGCGATCAGGCGACCTCGCTGAGCGGCCCGGGCCTGGAGATGCCGAAGCCCTGGACATAGCTGACGCCGATCTCCCGCAGCCTATTGAGAATCTCGGGCGTTTCCACGGATTCCGCCACCGTGGGTATCCCTTTCTGCGCGCACACGCGAGCGATGGCCTGCACCTTGGCTGCCGCAACCCGGTCGCGGACGATCTCGCGCACGATGCTCCCGTCGATCTTGATGAAGTCGGCGGTCGCCTTGCGTAACGAGTCAAACGCGACGCCTCCCCGGCCGAATGAGCCAATTGCGAACAGGCAGCCCATCGCTTTGACCTTGGTGACGAACCGGGCGCCCGCCTTGGTCAGCGCGTCGCTTTCGGATACTTCGAAGCACAGCAATCGGGGCGAAAGCTTGCGCGCGGCGAGGCGCTCGCGCACGAAATCGGCGAACTCGACATCGGCAAGCACGCTGTTGGCGAGATTGACGCTGCACAGCGTTTGTGTTTCCGGACGTCGGGATGCGCACCAGGCGATGACGTGGTCCACGATCCAGCGGTCGAGCGCCGGCATCAGGTTGTAATACTCCATGATGGGGATGAAAGCGCCGGGCGGCGTGAGATTCTTCTCTTCTTCCTGGAGCCGGACCAGGATTTCCAGGAACGGGCGTTCTCCGCTTTTCGCCATTAACGGGATGATGTTCTGCCGATAGAGAATAAACTCATCGTCCCGCAGCGCGCGCGCCACCCGTTCCTGCGGATCGCTCCAGCCGGTGAGCTGGCTGGCGAGCGACTCAAGATACAGAAATTGGGTGTCCGATCCGCGCTTGGAGGCGGCCGGCTTCCCGGCATCGACGTTTGCGTGTTCTTTGCTCATGAGCTGACAGCAGGACCACATCCCCTTCATGCTAGCTTGAAGCCAGCCGCCGTCTTAGTCAACTATGCCGGATCCGGTCAAACCGGACATTCAAACCGCTCCGGAATCAAGTAAATCGACTCTCTCGAGTCGAGCGAAGCAGGCGTCAAAAGGCGCGCCGCGCTCATTTGCCCCGCCCGCCGATGCGCCAGCGGTTAGGTTCGTATGAACGTCCGCTGTTGGCTGTTTGCGACCCGGCGGTAAGATATGCTTTGACGCTTGAACAAATAAGGCAGTTCATCCGCGCCGACCGGGCGCCTGGCCATGACTGATTCAGACCGGACTCGCATAGTCGAAGGAACACATCCCGTCGCAAAGCGGCGTACCCTGCGCGCGATCGCCGTCTTCGAGGCCATCAAAGGCACCGCGGCGCTCGCTGCCATTATCGGCGTGCTTGACCTGATGCATCATGATGTGCGGCACCTCGCGATAGAACTGATCGGTCGCTTCGGCCTGAATCCCGATGCGCGCTATCCGTCGATCCTTTTACATTACGCCGACCTGCTCCCTGACGCCAACGTGCGCTCGCTGGTATTCCTTGCTGTTGGTTACATTTTTGTGCGCCTGCTGGAAGCGTACGGACTCTGGAACGATCGGGCTTGGGGCGAATGGCTGGGTGCACTATCAGGCGGGTTCTATATACCCTTCGAGATCGGCCATCTTATGCATCGGCTGTCAGTCAGCAGCATCGTAGTGCTCGCGGGCAATGTCTTCGTGGTCGGTTTTCTGGTGTTTCAGTTGTGGCGCAGACGCAAGAATGACACCGCTCGCCAATAATTTGCCGCACTCGCGATTGCGGGTTTTTCAGCAGAATTGACCCAAAGCCGTCATTCCCACTGACTTTTAATCCGTCCTTAAACCTCGCGGCGGCGATAAAATCCCGCGTGCACATGATCCAGCGCAAATTCTGTGCGCATAAACATTGAACTGGCGTTCGGCAACGAAGGTCGTTATCTTCTATCCGGCTGCCGAAATTCCAGCGACTGGAAGAGCCAGACGTTGTTTTGTTACATTTTGAACGCTTTATTTCGCAATAAAAATGCGATAATGGTTTAATCGTTTCATCCGGAGAACGCGACCATGAAACGTGTAAAAGCAATCTTCACGCTGGTCGTCTTTGTATTGGGCGCCATCGCCAGCGCGTCGGCATTGGCGTGGCATCACGGCGGCGGGCATGTGCGATTCGGCGTCTTCATCGGCCCGGGTTATTGGTACCCGCCCCCTTACTATGGCTATCCGCCGTACTACTATCCGCCGTACTACTACTATCCGCCGGTTGTCGCCGCGCCCGCGCCGCCGCCGACCTACGTTGAACAGGGCGGCACGCAGCCGGCACCCGCGCAGCCCCAGGGATATTGGTATTACTGTGCCGGGTCGAACGCCTATTATCCTTACGTCAAGGAATGTCCCGGCGGTTGGCAGCGGGTCGCACCGCAGCCGGCCGGTTGATCGCGCGATCGATTCCATATGAACTACGCGCTACGACTCCCGCCCCTGATCGCGCTGCTGATGCTCGGCGCGTGCACGACAATGCCGGCCGGTCCTTCCGTGATGGTGTTGCCGGGCACCGGCAAAAGCTTCGACCAGTTTCGCCTGGATGATAGCGAATGCCGGCAATTTTCGAGCGCGCAGGTTGGCGGCAGCACTCCCAATCAAGCTGCCGCCGATAGCGGAGTGAAGAGCGCGGCAGTGGGCACCTTGATCGGCGCCGCGGCGGGCGCCGCGATCGGCGGCGGCCAGGGCGCGGCAGTGGGCGCTGGCGCGGGACTCGCAGGGGGCGCCCTGGTGGGAACGGCCGCCGCGGACCAATCCTCATATAATCTGCAGCGGCGTTACGACGTCGCGTATATCCAGTGCATGTACGCGAAAGGCCACAAAGTACCGGTATCCGGGCGCCTCATGTCGTCGGATCCGAACCCGCCCGCCGCGTACACGCCGCCGCCTCCGCCGCCTGGAACGCCACCGCCGCCTCCGCCACGCTGAACGGATCGCGCGCGGAGGGACGATAATGGTCGACAGTAAATTTTTCCCGACTGAAGGTATCGCCTGGAGCGGTCCGCCTCGTTAAACCGACCGGTCTTCCGCATCGTGGATGCCATCATGAAACAGGCAGCAATCGCGTTAACCCTGGTCATGATTGTGCTGGTCGGCGCGGCGAGCGAATCGGCGCTGGCGCGTAGCGGACGATCCGGCGGCGGACACTTTGGGGGTCGCCATTCGGCGGGCACCGGTTTCGGCCGCCATCACTTTGCAGCGCCGCGACCGCATATTGGCGTTTTTGTGGGTGCGCCGGCTTTTTTCTATTACCCTCCGCCCGTCTACTATTATCCGCCGCTGCTGACACCGTCGCCGCCACCGGTCTACATCGAGCAAGGAACGGCCCCGGGTGCGGAAGCGCCGTCGGCTCGTAACTGGTATTACTGTGCCGACGCGCAAGCTTATTACCCGTACATCACGGAATGCCCGGGAGGGTGGCAGCCGGTGGCGCCGGCGCCGCAACCACCGCCCGCGCGATGATCCATCCTCCTGCATGAGCCATTTCCCGCGCGCGTAATTTCGCGATCAGGTCGTGGGGGCGATGGGCGCAAGCACTAAAGCCGGCTCATTTGGAGGCTTGCATCGACCAGACCTCGCTACCGGCAGAAATATCACTCAAGGGCGGCCAGACCATAACGTTTCGTGCCGGTGTTGATGAATTTGGCTCAGTCGCACTGGCGCTCCAATGAGGACCCCGTGCTGATGTGACTTCTCGCCAATGTCCGGTTTTGGCCGAAACGCGCCGAATTCCCCGCGAATTCGCCGGGCTACTTCTTGGCGGCGGGCTTGGTGTCTTCCGGAACTACGTCCCACTTGCCGCGAACGTCCATGGAGAGTATGCACTCGGCGCCTGCCTCGCACCTGGTCATGTGCTTCTTCTTGCCCTTGAATGAGAAGTAGGAGCCAGCCGGAAGCTTCTTGTCCTGGCCGTCAACCGTAAGCACCAGCGTACCCGCAACGACCGTCCCATAATGGTCGGACGAATGATGGTGCAAAGGCGCCGCGAACCCGCCCACGAACTTGATCATGGAATGATGCGGCCCCTTGGCGGGATTCCCATCAAGGACCGCCATCTGCAGGCCTGCAAAGCCGGGTACATCGCTCCACTTCATGTCGCTGGCGGGAACCAGGACGGCGTTGCCGCCCTTCTTGCCGCCTGCCGCGGCGGCGTGCGGCGCGAATGCGGCTAGCGCCAGCGTCATTGCGAATGCTGCTGCGATGATCTTCTTCATCTGAACCTCCTTTATACGGTTGGATTGCGTCGGGTCTTGAAGTTTACTGGCGAAACCTGGCGTCGTCCATGCGAATGCGATGATCACCGTCAATTCAGCGCGAGCGGCATTACCCAGAGAACCATTTCTGCGTGACCGCTGCTGGCCGTTTTTTGCGTTTCTTTTGAAATGCGGGCGATACTATCTGCCGGGAAGCGCGCCCCTCAGCCCGGCAACATTTCGACTTGCGCGGGAGTTTGATCGATCACGGCCGGCGCCGCAACGTCTCATTGCGCCTTCATCCCGATTTCCCTGATCAGCGCGCCGAGCTCGGCGTATTCGTCGCGCTGCATCATCGCGAAATGCGCGGGCGGGCCGAACCCGGGCTCGGCGCCCTGCTGCGCGAATTTCTGCTGCGTCGCGGGCTCTTTCAGCACGCTCACCGTGTCCGCGTTGATCCTGGCGACCAGGCGCTTCGCGAGAGCGCGCGGCCCGATCAGGCCGAACCACGATTCCGAGCGGTATTCGGGAAACCCCGCCTCCGCGCTCGTCGGCACCTCGGGCAGCGCGACGGCCCGTTTCGCCGACGTCACCGCGAGCGCCCTGATCGTGCCCGCCTTGATGAGCGTCACGATCGCAGGCAGCGGATAGACGTAGAAGTGGATCGCGCCGGAGATCAGCGCGCTGCGGCTGTCGCTGCCCTGGCGGAACGGCACGTGCACGACGTCGATCTTCGCCTTCGACACGAACATCGCGCCGGCGAGATGGGACGAGCTGCCGATGCCCGCGGAGCCGTAGTTGAGCGCGCCCGGCTTCGCCTTCGCCAGCGCGATGAGCTCCGGGATCGTTTTCACCTCGACGCCCTTGCCGAGCACGATCACGTTGGGCGTCGTGCCGACGAGCGAGATCGCCGTGAAGTCCTTGAGCGGGTCGTACGGCCTGTCCTTGCGCAGCAGCGCGTTCGACAGGTGCGGCTGCCCGATCATCGCGATCGTGTAGCCGTCGGGCGCGGCGTCGCGCGCGAGCCCGCTGCCGATCAGCCCGCCGGCGCCGGGCCGGTTGTCGATCACGATCTGCTGGCCGTAGATTTCGCCGAGCCGCTGGGCCACGATGCGCCCGAGCACGTCGCTCGCCGAGCCCGAGGTGAACGGCACGATCATGCGGATGGGTTTCGCCGGCCATCCGCCCTGCGCGTGCGCGACGGCGGCAATGCCGCCCGATACTAAAACCAGCGATGCCGCCCGCAACCAGCGCAATGCATTCATAACGATCCTCCTGTCGGTCTTCTTATGGCGCGGCGGCGGACACGCAGAGTGTAAATGCGGAATTCGGGATTCAGCGATGCGACCGGGGACACACGCCAAGTCAAGACGAGAGAGCGGGGTGCGCGCGCCGAATATTCATTCGAGCGCGCGAACCCGGACGGACTGCGGATCGGTCAGCCCTTGACGAGCTTGCCGTCGATCACTTTCACCTTCTCGCCGACGGCGTACGCCGGCGCGCTGTCGAACGTGAATTCGCGGACATTGCCGTCATCCATGCGGACCGAAACGTGATATTCCTTGGCGGACTTCACGCGCTTTTCGACTTCATTCCCCACGACGGCGCCGCCCACGGCACCCACCACCGTGGCCGCCGTATTACCGCGGCCGCTGCCGACCTGATTGCCAAGGAGACCGCCGACGACCGCGCCTCCGACCGCGCCCACTCCGCTGCCCGCGCCTTTACGGTCGATCACGTTGATCGTTTCGATCGCGCCGCAGTCCGCGCAAATGCGCGATGCGGCGGGTGCAGGCCGGGGAGCGGGTTCGTTGGCCGCGACCTGCGCCGGCTGCCTGGATTCGGCGGCCGGACTGCGCTTATGCGGGGCCGGGGTGCTCGATTTATGTTCCGGCGCGGGCGCCGCTTTGGTCTCGGCCTGGCGGAGCGCATCGGACGACGACCTGGAACTCGGGATCACGCCTGTCATCACGCCTACGCCGACCACACTGAACAGGATTACCGCAACCGCGGCGGTCGCCATCAACGGATTGATCTTGCTCTTCGATTCGGACATGGGGCACCTCCTTTGGTGATAATGCCTCTCCAGTTTCGCATGCGTCTGCCGGAAACGCCAGCAGCGTTACCATTGCTTACTTCTGCACCATTATCCATGGTACCCGCACCGCGCTTACCGAGTAAAACCGTTCTTCGCCTCTCGCCTCACGGCAATCAATTACGCCTGCCACACTCCGTAACCCGCCTCCCTCAACCCGATCGCCAGCTCGACTTCCATGTCCCGCGCCGCTGCGTAGGGCATCGGGTTGTAGCACTCGTAGAGCTCGGGCAGCAGCCGCTGGCCGTATAGCCGCACGAATTTGTTGGCCCTGATGCCGGCTTTGTGCTTGTCGAACCGGTCGTCGGGACTCAAGCCCGTCATGCCGACGTAGACGCACGGCTTGGCGGGATCGTAGCCGGGATTGCACTTTCTGAATTTCGCTTCGTACAGCACGTCTTTCGAGAGCAGGACCACGTAGACGTGGTGGTGATGCCGGGACGCCATGGAGGAGCGGGCGAAGAATCCAGGGCGTCTCGCGCTATCGCGCGCGCCGCGCTGCCGGAGCCGGCGGCCGTTGCGCATGCCATTTCGTCGCGCGCTCGTAAGCGGCGGCGGCACGCAACAGCGTGACCTCGTCGCGCGCGCGGCCGACAAACTGCACGGACAGCGGCAGCCCCGCTTGCGACAGGCCGCACATCATGGCGAGCGCCGGATGGCCGGTCAGATTGAAGGGGGCGCGCGCCTGGCGCGGGTAGGTGCGCGCGACCGCTTCCGCATCGTCGATGCGGCAGGCGGGATCCATGGAATTGGCAGTCAGCAGAATATCGACCTCGCGCAACGCGGTATCGACCGCATCGATCATTTGCGTGCGGCGCTGCTGCGCGTGCACGTAATCGCCGGCGGACAGGAACGCGCCGATCATCAGCTTGCGGCGCGATGCCTCGGCGTAGTCGCCGGGACGTTGGCGCAACCATGGGGCGTGGATCGCCCAGGCTTCGGCTTGCATGATCACGCGCTGCACGCCGGCCAGCTCGCGCAGCCGCGGCAGCTTGATGTCGCGCATATCGGCGCCCTCTTGCTTGAGCACGCGCGCGACTTCGTCGAGCGCCGCCGCGACTTCCGGGTCGGCAACCACGTCGGTCTCGTGGAAGTGCCGCACGTAGCCGACGCGCAGCCCCCGCGCGCCGCGCTCGAGTTCGGCGCCGAAGGGGCGGCCGGCGACGGCCGCGCTGCCCGGATCTTCCGCATCGTGGCCGGCGATCGCATCGAGCGCGAGCGCAATGTCGCGCACGGAGCGCGCCATCGGCCCGATGTGATCGAGCGTGAAGGCAAGCGGGAAGACGCCGCGCCGCGATACCGCTCCGTAGGTCGGCTTCAAGCCGACCACGCCGCAGGTTCCCGCCGGATTGCGGATCGAGCCGCCGGTATCGGTGCCGAGCGCGAGCGGCACGAAGCCCGCGGCCAGCGCCGCGCCGGAGCCCGATGACGAGCCGCCGGGGTGATGTTCGACGTTCCACGGATTGCGCGCAGGCGGGAACGGCAGATCGAACGACGGGCCGCCTATCGCGAATTCATGCAGCGCAAGCTTGCCGAGCATGATCGCGCCGGCCGCGCGCAGACGGCGGATGACCGGCGCGTCTTCCCGCGCCACGTTGCCGAGCATGATTTTCGAATGGCAGGTCGTCGGCAGGCCCGCGATGTCGATGATGTCCTTGATGCCGACCGGCACGCCGTGCAACGGACCGCGCGCGCGCCGGGCGAAAATTTCCTGCTCGGCCTGGCGCGCGGCGCCGAGCGCGGCCTTCGCGTCCACCCTGATGAAGGCGTGAATTCGACCGTCGTGCGCGGCGATCCGGTCGAGCAGCGCCTGCACGACCTCCACCGGCGACAGGCGGCGCGCCGCATAGGCCGCGCTCAACCCGGCGGCCGTCAGCCAATGCACGTCGCTCATGGCGCGTCCCGCATGCGCATGGGCGGCCATGGCTCGGCGCCGGCGTTGTCGAGACCGGGCATGGCGCCGCGCGCCTGTAGCGCCGCCTGCGCCGCGGCGGCGACGTCCGCCGGAAACCGCTTTACCGCTTTCGCGAGCCCGGCCTCGCGCGCCAGCGCGAGAGCATCGAGCTTGGTTCGAGGTGCCTGCTTTTTCCTGCCCGCCATCGAGACTCCTTCTCCGAAAAAAGCTATCGACGCAGCGACGCGAAGGGAACGGCAAGCGTACAAAGCAATTCGAAGTAATGCTCGCGGCTCTTCTTTTGCGTTTGTTCCATTCCTCGCGTCCTTGCTTTTTCTTTGCGTCTTTGCGTCAAGAAAGCTCTGATTAAGTATGGTTTTGTCATTCCCGCGAAAGCGGGAATCCAGGGGATTTAATATCTTACTGGATCCCCGCCTGCGCGAGGATGGCTTAATCGGGGGATTTCTAAAGGAACGCGTGGATCGCATCGAAAACCTCATGGCGATTGGCTTTGCAGGCGATTGGCGCGGGCACCAATGGCTGCGACCATATCGGGGGTGGCTTGACCCACGTCAAGATACCGCCGCCCCCGAGGCGCAAAATCAGCTCATCGCGCGTCGCCAAATCAGGGAAGCCGGGGTCTATATGTACAGGAGCATTCTCGTGCCGACGGATGGATCAAACCTGTCAGCCAGGGCCGTCACGCAGGCGATCGCTTTTGCCAGGGCCACCGGCGCCAGGCTCACGACGCTTTGCGTGATGCCGGAGTTTCTCGTGCGTCCGACCGCCGGCTTCACCCTGCCGGAGAGCATGCTGGAGCCGGTAAGAAAACAGCTTGAAGCGGAAAGACGCGCAAAATGCCAGGCGATCGTGGATCGAGTGTGCACCGATGCGGCTGCCGCGGACGTCGCCTGCGGCGGTGTGTTGGCGATCAGCGACGCACCCTGTGAGGCGATCATCAAACAAGCGACAAAGTCGAAGTGCGACCTGATCATAATGGCGTCGCACGGCCGGCGCGGCCTGCAGGGCGTACTTCTCGGCAGCGAGACCCAGAAAGTGCTGACCCACAGCAAAATTCCGGTCCTGGTCGTGCGCTGAACCGGGACATCGCGCTGCGGCGGGAATTCAAGCGCACTTCGCAACCGGGGAGACGCGCATGACGAAGCAGGATCTGTTTGCCTACCAGGACACCATGGCCGGCGTCACGCGGGACATTCACAACGCTTGCGCCGGAATGGAGATCACCGTCCTGTGGGACGACGGCAAGCTCAGGATGGTCACCGGATCGCACAAAGTGAAGGTCTGGAATAACCTCGGGTCCGTGGAGTTTCATGTCGATCACGACGACCTGCTGGAACGCGGCGACGCGTACAAGGGATTCCTCACGTTGATCGCGGCGCGCATTCGGAAAGGACTCGGAGTGTAGCGCCGGGCGCGGGAAAATCGGCGGCGACCTTGTTTCCGCCCGCGCCTCCCGGCCTGCGCCGCGTGCCCGCTATAATCGCGAGCAAATGCCCACGACCCTTGTTCTGCTGCTCTCGACCGCGGTTTTCGTGAGCCTCAAGGGCAGCCGGGTGCTGGCCACGGTGTTTGCCGTCGATCTCGGCGCGGGGCCGCTCGCGACCGGCCTGCTGTTCTCGATGAACGGGCTGTTCCCGTTCCTGCTCGCGGTTTACGCCGGGCGCATCGCCGACCGCGTCGATAACCGCGTGCTCATGTACTGCGGGATCGCGGGCTTCGCGGCGTGCCTGCTGCCGCCGTTCCTGTTCCCCGCGCTGCCGACGCTGTTCATCGCCGTCGCCCTCGGCGGCCTGTCGAGCATGTTGTTCGTGGTGGCGACGCAAAACCTGGTCGGAGCTCTTTCCACGCGCGAGACGCGCACGCGCAATTTCAGCCACTACAGCCTCGGCGAGTCGCTGGCCACCGTGGTGGGGCCGGTGTGCGTCGGCTTCGCGATCGATGCGTTCCAGCATCCGCTCACCTATCTGTGCCTTGCGCTCTACACGGCCGCGTGGGGCGTGGTGCTCTATGCGAAGCACGGCACGATTCCGCGCGCGACGCGCGATTCGCAGAACGAGGCGCCGCGCGTAATGAAGGATCTGCTCGCGCTGCCGGCGCTGCGCAACGCGTTGCTCACCAACGGCGTCGTGATGGCGGGACTCGACCTCTTCAGCCTCTACATGCCGGTGTACGCGCGCAGCATCGGCTTGAGCGCAAGCGTGATCGGCCTGATCATCGGCGCGTTGGGAGTGGCGGGGTTCATCACGCGGCTCGCGATTCCCGCCGTCACGAAGCGCTGGGGGGAACGCCGCATCCTCGCCGCCACGCTCGCGATCTCGGCGCTGGCGTTCGCCGCCTTTCCGCTCACGGCGAGCCCGCTGCTGCTCGGCGCCGCCGCGTTCGCGCTCGGCCTCGGTCTCGGCTGCGGCCAGCCGCTGACGATGCTCCTCGCGTTCAACGCGTCGCCTCCGGGCCGTTCGGCCGAGGGCATTGCGATGCGGCTCGCCGTGAGCTACGGCGCGCACGTGGTCATTCCGCCGGCGTTCGGCGCGATCGGCAGCGCGTTCGGGCTCGCGCCGATTTTCTGGACGTGCGCGGTGCTGCTCGGCGGCGGGTCGTTATTGAACCGCCGCAGGCCGCCCGGGGATCGGCAATGATAAAGGATTGAGGATCGAGGATTGAGGTCCGCTTTGGATTTATTCTTCCCTCGATCCCCGATCCTCAATCCTCGGAATTCTTTCCCTGCGGCACGTACACCCACAGGTCGAGCTGCACCGTGCAACCGGGCACGGGAAGGAACGGCACCTCGACCGCCGAGAACGGCAGGTGCTGCCCCGGCAGGTGCTGCTGCCACACCTGCCAGGCCGGATAGAACTCCGCGAGATCGGTGTGAAACTGCTGGATGCGCACGACGTTGGCGAGCGACGTGCCGGCCGCGCGGCAGATCTTTTCCGCGTTCGCCAGCAGGTGCTGCATCTGCGCCTGGATGCTTGACCCGAAGTACGGCTGCGCCGGGTCCGTGCGCGCAGCCGCGATCAGGCCGTTGCGATCGATCGCGAGCAGGCCCGAGAGGAACAGCAGGTCGCCCGCGCGCACCGCCTGGCTGTAGCCCGCCCACGCGGGCATCACGCCGGCATCGACGGCGCGGCCGCGCGTCCTGCCCGCGCTGCGCAGGGCGATGGCGTTGATCTCGACGCGCCCGCTGTCGATCGCGAGGCCCGGCGTCGCCATCGGGATCAGGGTGGTCGCCGGCGGACGCCGCGGAAAATGCGCGCGCCACACTTCGTTGAACGGCGCGAAATCCGCGGGATCGCGCAGGTACACCTGGCACTTCACGACGTCGGCGAGCGACGAGCCGGCGGCCGCGAGCGCGGGCGCTATCTTCTGCTTGATGACGAACTCCGTCTCGAGCTTGACGGGCACGCCTTTCCACAGGTGTCCGGCGGGCAACCGCGCCTCGGGGGCAAGCCCGTCGGTGAGGGTGAGCGCATCCGCGAGCCGGCCGGCGATGAACACGAAGTCCCCCGCCGTCAGCGCAAGGCTGTAGCCGGAGCTGGCATGGATCGCGTGCTGCCGGTGCGCGATGTGCCGCACCCGCATGCCCTTGCCCGGCGTCACGGCGATCATCTGCATCTCGATCGCCTGGCCGGCGAGCAGCAGGCGCGGCTGGAGGATCGACGTGCTCGGCGGAATGTGGTCCTTGAGCGCGGCGCGGCGCGCGCCGTGATACGGCGGCACCGCCCGGTAGTCCGTGAAGTACTGGTCCACGCGCACGACGCCGCGGAAATCGCCGCCGCCGGCCTCGAGCACCTGCCCGAGATTGGCGAAGATGCGGTCGGCCTCGCGCCGGTGCCGGGAACTCTCCCACGACGGCAGCCCGGGACGCAGCACCGCGGGCGCCATGCCGCTCACGTAATCCGCGGTCCCCTTGTGGCCGGTGGCGAAAATCCAGCGCCCGGCCTTGATGCCGGGCGCGTAGCGGATGCCGCCTCGCGGGATCGTAACGGGCAGCAGCGGCGCGACCGCCGGACGGATCGGTTTCGCCATGGGCGCGCGCTCAGGTCTGGGGCGTCGCGCCGGCGGCCTTGATGACGGGCGCCCAGCGCGCGACGTCATCGCGCAGGAACCTCGCGAACTCCTGCGGCGTGCTCGAACGCGGCTCGCTGCCCGCGTTCCAGATGCGCTCCTGGGTTTCCGGCAGCTTGAGCACGCGCACGATTTCCGCGTTCATCCGGTTCACGATGGCCGCCGGCACGCCCGCCGGGAACACCGCGCCGGCGTAGCCCGGCGCCTCGAACGGCCAGCCGGCCTCGGCAAACGTCGGCACGTCGGGCACTACGCGGTTGCGCGTCTTGCCGGCGAGCGCGAGCGCCCTGACCCGGCCCGCGCGGATGTGCGGCAGCGCGCCGGGCAGGTTGACGAAGATCGAGTCGACGCGCCCGGCTATGAGATCGAGCAGCCCCGGCGCGCTGCCGGCATAGGGCACGTGCACGGCGTCGAAGCCGGCGTTCTGCCTGAACAATTCCATCGCGAGGTGCTGCGCGCCGCCCGCCCCCGACGAGGCGTAAGTGATCGCCGGCGATTTCGCCTTGGCGTAGGCGACGAACTCCTTGAGCGAGTTTGCCGGCACGCGCGGGTTGACCAGAAGCAGGCTCGGGTACTCGGCGATCAGCGCGACGGGCGCAAAGTCCTTGAGGCCGAACGCGAGCTTCGGGTGCAGCGTGAGTTGCAGCGAGAACGGTTGACTGATGAAGCCGAGCGTGTAGCCGTCATGCGGCGCCTTGGCGACCAGCTCGTTGGCGATGATGCCGTTCGCGCCGGGCCGGTTGTCGTAGACGATGGGCTGGCCCAGGTACTCGCTCAGCTTATGGCCGACCGTGCGCGCCAGGATGTCGGATACGCCCGCCGCCGGAAAATCGATGATCCAGCGGACGGGCTTGGTGGGATATGTGGAGGTGGCTTGGGCGGACGCGTGCGCCGCCGCCAACGCGAGCAACGCCCCCAGCGTGATCCGGCTCAATGCGCGCATTCGATTTCTCCCTTCGCGAATGCCCGGCGCCATCAGCCGCCGGCCGGGTCGCCCGATTATATAGCCCGCCCATCCGCGCGGCAACGCGGTCCAGGACAAGGCATGACGGCAAAGCAATGATGAGCGCGGAATGATGAATGCGGAATGAAATTCCCATTCCCCATTACCGATTTACTCGGTTACGCGCAGCACTTCGGCGGCCCCCACGACGTCCTGGAAGGCCACACCAGTCGAGTCGAACACGATGGTCTCGTCGGGATGCTGGCGGCCGGCGGTCTCGCCGTCCAGCACCGCGCCCAACTCCGCAACCCGCATGGACCGCGGCGCCGGCACCCACTGGAGTTCCCCCAGCCGTTCGCACTGGCCCAGGCTATCCGGAACGACGAGCGCAACCTGCTCCATGATCGCCGCGCCGAGTTCGCGCTTGCCGATGGCGTCGGCGCCCATCGCGACGATCACGCTGCCGGGACGCAGGCGCTGCCGGTCGAGGACCGGCGCACGAGCCGGCGTGGCCGTGACGACGACGTCTGCCTCGGCGGCCTCGTCGAGCGCGGCGACGGCGGCCGGCAACCCGAGTTCGCGCCGCATGCGCTCGACGACCGCGCAAGCCCGCTCGGGATGGCGCCCCCACACGCGCACGTCGCCCAACGTGCGGACCGCACGCAGCGCGGCGGCGTGCCAGAATGCCTGGGTGCCCGCGCCAACGAGGCCGAGGCTGATCGTTCCGGCGCGCGCCAGCGCGTCGACGGCGACGGCGCTCGCTCCTGCCGTCCGCATATCGGTGACCAGTCCCGCATCGCACAGCACGGCCTCGATCCGCCCGTTCCGGAGGCTCGAGAGAATCAGCACGCCGTCGCGGGTCGGCAGGCCGCGCGCCGGGTTGTCGTAGTAGCAGGTTGCGATCTTCACGCACAGCCAATCGCCGTCGCGCATATAGCCCGGCTTGATGTGCATCTCGCCGTTGACGTGCGGCAGGTCGATGTTGGTGATCGGCGCCACGATCGCCTGGCCGCGCCGGTACTGTCGAAAGCCCTCGGCGAGCGCGGGGATGAGACGATCAAAGGTGAGCGCCTGCCGGATTTCCTCGCGCCCGACGATGCGCGGCCCGGTCATCGCGATTCCGCCAGGCCGAGGAAGCGCCCGGCCGTCCGGAACAGGATGTTGTCGAGATCCTGCCCGGTGAGGCGCGTCCCGGCAAGCTGGTCGAGCGGATGAGCGACGCCCATGTCGAAGGGATAGTCGCTCCCCAGCATGACGTGATCGCTGCCGGCCGTGGCGCAGAGGGATTCGAGCAGCCGCGGGTCGTGGGTGATCGAGTCAAAGTAAAGCCGCGGCAGATACGCGCTCGGCGGTTTGTCGATGATCTTGCGGGCCTCCGCGCGGACGGCGAAGCCGTGGTCGATGCGCCCGAGCAACGGCACGAACGCGCCGCCCGCGTGGGCGAAGACGATCCGCAGATTCGGCAGGCGGTCGAGCACGCCGCCGAAGATGAGGCGGCTGATGGCGAGAGAAGTCTCGGCCGGCAGGCCCACCATGTGCGGCAGGTAGAACGCGCGCATCCGTTCCTCGCCGATGCAGCTCCAGGGGTGGGCGAAGACCGCGAGGCCGAGCGCCGCCGCGGCCTCGAGGATGTCGACGATCTCGGGATCGTCGAGGTCCCGGCCGTTCACGTTCGTCCCGATCTCGACCACCCGCAAGCCCACGGCCTTCATCCGCTCGAGTTCCGCGATCGCGTGCCTGGCCGACTGCATGGCCACCGTACCGGCGCCGACGAAGCGGGAGGGGTTCTCGTCAACGGTCCGGGCGATGAAGTCGTTCTGGATCCTGGCGAACTCGGCGGTGACGTCCGGGGCGCCCCAGTAGCAGAAGTGAACGGGGATCGGCGAGATGAGCTGGCGCGTCAAGCCTTCCTGGTCCATGTCGGCCAGCCGTCGCGCCGGCGCGTAGCATTGCTCGGTGACGAGCCGGAACTCCCGGTCACCCAGCATGATCATCGCCTTGCAGCCGGCCGCCGGACGCACCGCCGGCCAGCCGGGAGCATCGTACTTGCGGGCCAGGTCTTCCCAGGCGGGCGGCATGATGTGGGTATGGATGTCGATGACGGGACGCGTTGGGGTCATGCTGGCTCGTCTTTCGCGTCATCCTCGGGCTGGGCGGCCCAGGTGACGGCCGGCTGCGGCGCGGTGTTGACAGCGAGACGGAAGACGTCCGGCCGCATGTAGTGTCCGGTGACGTCGAAGTCGAACTTGCCGCGGCGGATCTCGGCGAGGTCGATCTCGGCGGTGAGGATCCCGGCCTTCGCCTCGAGCGGCCCGGCGAGAATCTCACCCATCGGGCTGACAATCGCGCTGCGGCCGGGCGTGAGGATCTCCGGTGCGCCGGCGAGTTCCGGGAGCGCCAGCCAGTGCGACGGGTACATCGAGCGGGCCACGAACTGGTTGCAGGACAGCACGAAGCAGCGGCCCTCGTACGCGATGTGACGGATGCTGGCCTGCCAGATGTCGCGTCCATCGGCGGTCGGCGCCAGCAGCAGCTCCACCCCCTGGGCGTACATGGCCATGCGCGCGAGCGGCATGTAGTTTTCCCAGCAGATCAACGCGCCGATTCGTCCTACCGGCGTGTCGAAAACCGGGAGCGTGCTGCCGTCGCCCTCGCCCCAGATCAGGCGCTCGGAGCCCGTCGGACGCAGCTTCCGGTGCAGCCCGCGAAGACGGCCCTCGTCGTCGAAAAAGAGCACCGTGCAGAAGAGGGTGCCGCGCGAGAACCTGGTGTCCCGCTCGATCACGCCGATTGCCACGTGGACCCGCGCTGCGCGGGCGGCGGCACCGAGCAGTTCGGTGGCCGGCCCCGGCACGTCGATCGCGTTGTCCCAGTACTCCTGCCAGAGCCGTCGGCCCTCGACGGTCCGCGTGCCGACCGCGCAGCCGAAGGTCAAGCCCCGGGGATAACCGGTGACGAAAGCCTCGGGAAAAAGGACGAGCCCCGCGCCGAGCGCGGCGGCTTCGGCGATCAGTCGCGCCGCCTTGTCGACCGTCGCGCGCCAGTCGACCAGCACTGGTGCATCCTGAACGACCGCGACGATCCCCGGGCCGGATGGCATCGCTCAGGGCCTCGCGGCGGTGCTCGCACGCAGCCTGACGAGCCGTTTCAGCACGCGCCTGCAACCCTGCGCACCGTTAAACAGGCGATCGGGCGTGAGCGTGATGCGGCCCGCGTTCCTGCTGCGGATGGCTTGGGCAAAGTCGAGGCGCTTCATCGTTTGCGGCAGTCAGCGTCGCAATCGGCGTGATGATAACAGCGGGCGGGCGCGAACGATAGATTGCCGCCGTGCGGCTTCTCCGTTACGCTGCCTGCGCCCACATGGAATGGAGGAACAGCGCATGCAACCCGGCGGCAGTGATTCGTGCACGACCACAGTCCGGCATCTTGACGGCACCGATTGGCAGAAGAGCAGGAGTTTCTCGCCCGCCGTCATCACCGAAGGCGGGCGCATCGTATGGCTCGCCGGCCAGACCACGCTGACCGACGAGCAGGGCCACGACAATACGGGCAACTTCGAGTCGCAGGCGCGGACCATCTTCGCGCTGCTTGACCGCACGCTCGGACGCGCCGGCGGCTCGCTCGCAAACCTGGTCACCATGACGGTGTTCATCAACGATGCGCGCAATGGCGAGCGGTTCGTGCAGATTCGCCGCGAATTTTTTCCGGACGGCCGCTATCCGGCGAGCGCGCTGCTGACGATATCGAACTTTGCGCGCCCGGGCTGCGTGATCGAGATTCAGGGCGTAGCCGTGATCTAGCCGCCTGCCGCGTCAGTTGGCTTTGATGTTGGCCGCGCGGGCAAGCTTGGTCAGGTCCGCGATGTCCCTGGCGATGAGCCTGTCGAATTCAGCGGCGGTGCTGGGTATCGGCTCGGTGCCGAGCGCGGTCCAGCGCTGGCGCACGTCCGGCAGGTTGAGGATGCGCGTGATTTCGCGGTTCAGCCTGGCGATGATCGGGGCCGGCGTCTTCGCGGGGACCAGCAACCCGAACCAGGTGTCCCAGCGGTAGCCGGGCACGCCCGCCTCGGCGATGGTCGGCACGTCCGGGATCACCGCGACGCGCTTGGCGCTCGACACCGCAAGCGCGAGCACCTTTCCTTCCTTCATCATCGGCAGCGCAACGGCGAGCGGGGACAGGAAGTACTGCACCCGGCCGGTCATGGTTTCGGTCAAGGCCTCGGGTATCCCTTTGTACGGCACGTGCGCAACGTCGATCCCGGCCATGCTCTTGAACAGCTCGGCCGAGAAATGGGTCGCGCTGCCGATACCGCCCGAGGAGAAGTTGAGCTGACCGGGCTTGGCTTTGGCGAGCGCGATCAGCTCCTTCACCGATTTCACCCCGAGCGCGGGATTGACCACCAGCACCGCAGGCGAGTTGACGGTCGTGGTAATGCCGGCGAAGTCCTTGAGCGTGTCGTACGGCAACTTGGCGTAGATGGCGGGCGCCACCGCGTGCGAGGCCGAAACCGAGAGCAGTGTATAGCCGTCGGGATTCGCATGGGCCACCGTCTGGGCGGCGATGATGCCGCCGGCGCTCGGGCGATTGTCCACCACCACCTGCTGGTTCCAGCTCTCGGTGAGCTTTTGCGCAATCACCCGCGCGGAGACATCGACCACGCTGCCGGCCGAGAAGCCCACCACCACGCGCAGCGGCTTGTTGGGGAATCCCTCGTTCGCCGCACCGCGGGCGGGCAGCGCGCAGATCAGCAAGGCGCACGCGGCGGCCAGGACCAGGGCCATTGCCGCCGGTGCCGGAAAGAAAAGGCACGGAACGGTTCGGTCGCTGCTCGCTCGCATCGCGAAACTCCTCGGGTTGGTTCAGTTTACAAGCCGGGGACGCTCTGAATAAGCGCGGACGGCAGCCCTGCTGCGGCTGCTGTCCATCCGCGTCACACGAACGCTAGTTTCCCAGCACCGTTGCAGGCGCGGCCGCAGGATTCCACTGGCCGCGCCGCATGCGTGAGATTTTCACCGTCTTGAACAGTCCTGCCTTGCGGTATGGCTCGCTGGCAGAAAATTCTTCCGCGGCCTGCCGGCTGGGAACGTTGATTATGAACAAACTACCGACATATCCCGAATTGTCATCAGTTATCAGTCCACCGCCAAGCACCAGAATATCCATGTGCGCGTCCAGGTACGCGAGGTGCGTCTCGCGCGTCCTGGCGCGAATCTCCTTGGCATTGGGACCGTCCTCTTGATAAATCGCAAACAGCATCTGCAAACTCCTCCCTCGGAAAACGGCGCTTAGTTTTCCCCGAAGACCTCGTTCGTCTCCATCCCCACCCGCACGAAGGTGGTGCGCTTGGTAAGCTCTTTCAGCGTCCGCGCGCCGACGTAGGTGCAGGCGGAGCGCAGGCCGCCCAGGATGTCCTGCATGGTGTTGGCGACCGGGCCGCGA
>JAHFRL010000066.1 GCA_023266235.1 Betaproteobacteria bacterium | reverse complement strand
GGGCGCGCGCCCTGATCGGTGAGTTCACCCGTCTCAAAGGTCAGATCGGCGCGACCAGAGAAGCCGCCCGCAAAAAGCTGAAACAGCTCTCCCGTCTGCGGGACGTCTCGATGACCCGGGCTGACGTGCTTTCTGCGTATCACGACCTGTTGCTGTTCCTGCGCGCCTACCCTGACGGCGCGGCAATCCTCGCGGAAGCCGAGCGCCAGCTCCGCGCGTTCGCGGCGCGCATCGAGCAGCACAAGGCGGCGCGCCGCGGCAGCGTCGCCTCCGCTTTCATGGACAGCGGCATCGTCGGCACGCCGGTCAGCAACGTCTTCACCTATCTTTTCGTCGGCGCGATCGCCCGCCTCTACCCCGGCCGCTTGGAAATCGACTGGAACGCCTACCGGAAGAGCGAGACCGCGAACGTGCTGGCGGTGCTCTCTCCCGCGGTCTCGTGGCACGAGAACGACGCGATCGACAACGACGACGATTTCGATCCGCAGGCTTGGCTGCGCCTCGGCAGGGTCCCGGAGGACGCGAACTCGCTTGCCGCGCTGCTCGGGCTGCTTTCTACGTCCGGCTTTTCGTGGAAGCTGCAGGAAATCCTCTACGAGAGCGCCGAGATCCCGGTGCTCTGGACGCTGTCGGACTTCGAGGCCTCGCGGACGGGCCGCCGGGTGCCGTTCGATCGGATCTTCTTCCAGCGTGGCCCGGCGGCAGGCCGCACGTCCGACTTGCGCGCCGACCTCGCCCGCCCCGCCGCCCCTCTGAGCGCACTCCCGCCGGCTCAAGGACGCGAGTACGTGCGCGCGATCATCGAAGTCCTGGGGTCGCGTTGCCGCGAACTGTACCCGCTGATCGGTGCCAACCCGGCGGAGGTCTATCTCCACGCGCCGGGACGCGGCGTCCAGGTCGTCGTTTACGGCAGCCTTTTCGAGATCCGCCTGCCGCTCGAGGCCAACCATGGCTTCATGCTGATCAGGAACGGCGTTCCGATCGGCTACGGCTCCGGGGCGATGCTGTTCGACCGCTGCGAGTTGGCGATCAACATCTTCCCGGAGTACCGCTCCGGCGAATCATCTTTCGTCATCGAGCGGCTGCTGCATCTGTTCGTCGCGCACTTCGGCCCGCGAGTCCTGGTCCTCAGGCCCTTCCAGATCGGCGGCGAGGACAACGAAGAAGCTCTCGAGTCCGGCGCGTTCTGGTTCTACTACAAGCTCGGTTTCCGGCCGGTGCGGCCGCGGGTCCGCGCGCTCGCCGAAGCGGAGCAGGCGCGCATCGCCGCCGACCGCTCGTACCGGTCGCCTTTGAAGACGTTGAAGAAGCTCGCCAAAAGCGATATGTTCTTTCACCTCGACGCGGGGAAGATGGACGGTTACCGCGAGTTGTCGGTCGCGCGTGTCGGCTACGCCGTCACGGCGTTCATTGCGCGGGAGTTCGGCGGCAACCGGCGGATGGCCGAGCGGGCTTCGGTACGACGCGTGGCCCGGGTGCTTGACATAGCGGACTGGAAATACTGGTCCGCCGATGAGATCGCCGGATTCCACCGGATGGCGCCTCTGCTCGCCTGCCTCCCCGGCGTCGGGCGCTGGAGCGTGCGCGACCGGAGGCAGCTCGCGCGGATCGTGCGGGCGAAGGGCTCCCGCCGCGAGCGCGACTACGCGCTCCTCGCCTCGCGCCACCGGCGTTTCCGCGACGCAGTCGAGCAACTGGCGAATTTGTTTTAGAAACCCGCAACCTCTCTCTTGATAAACGGGGTCATCTCAAAGCTGATAGCTTCATGCACGAAGTGCAGCAACACAAATCGCGCGGCAAGGTCATAATCCGAAAATTTAGTGATGTCACCGTCGTTTAACAGCTCATCAACCGGAGGCTCTAATGAGTCAATCTCAGACGCTGCAAACCAGGCGGAGGAAGCAAAAAGCCAAGAAACACCTCGCGAGAACAGCCAAGCGAGCGAAGAAGCTGAGGGAGCAAAACGTGAAGATGGTCGGTGCGGACGGCCTGAAAAAGGGATCCCCTTAGTCGTTTTTCAACGCGAACCAGGCAACTCAATGCGCGCGCCGCGCGCGCCCGTTTGCCAGTGGTGGTCGCCATCCCCCTTGGTCGGAATCGTTGCGATGGCATCATGGTGGCCATTACAATGTGCGGACGCGCGGCGAGCGCCGGCGATGGGCAATCATCTGATCGACCCGACGGGCCCTGAATTCAACGGCAAGAAGTTCACGTGAGCCTGGATCTATGGCGTCTATGACGGCCGCGTCACCTTCCATGAGGAGATGGTGACGCGGGACTACTTGTTGAGCCAGCCCACTGCGTGCTTCCCGCTCAAGTCGCCGGCAGCCGTGAACCTCCGGGGCTACTATCCCACCCAGTCCTGTATCCGCTACCACTCTCCGGCCAACGAGTACACGGTCTCGATGGAAGGATTCGCGCTACGCGAGGCCAGTGCTCCGGAGCCCATCCGGGTTGAGCGTTGACATGCGGCAGGACTACGGGCAAGGTGCCGCTACGATTCCAGCGGCAACAGACAGCGCCGCATTAACAGAGGAGGAAAGACCTTGAAATTATATTATCACCCCGTGTCGACGACCTGCCGACCGCTCATGCTGTTTGCCGCCGATAGCGGGCTCGACATCGACTTCAAGCTCGTCGATCTGTTCACCGGGGAACATCTAAAGGAGGCCTACGCCGCAATCAATCCGAATCGTCAGGTCCCGGTGCTGGAGGACGGCGATTTCCGTCTGACCGAGAGCTCGGCGATTCTCAAGTATCTCGCCGACAAAGCCGGTTCCCCCGCCTACCCGTCGGACCTGCGCAAGCGGGCGCGCGTCAACGAGATGATGGACTGGTTCAACACCGGCCTGTATCGCGATCTCGGCTACGGGCTCATCTACCCGCAGGTTCTGCCGAATTACCGCCGGCCGGACGACAAGGTGCAGGCGGGGACACTCGCCTGGGGAAGAGACAAGGCCAGGGGCTGGCTGAAAATCCTCGACGAGAAACTGATCGGTCCCCGCAACGCTTACCTGTGTGGCGACCAGATTACCATCGCCGACTATCTCGGCGCGCCTATGCTTACACTCGGCGAGGTCATCCGCATCGAGTATTCGGCATATCGGAATGTCAGCCGCTGGCTGGGCAACATGAAAGCGCGTCCGAACTGGGCGAAAGTGAACGAGGGCTTCTACGCGCATTTCGTGACACCGTTCAAGGACGCACCGTTCGAGGGGCTCTGAGCGCCCGCCCCGGCAGAGCGACAGGAGGACCGAGCATGATCCGAAAACTCCATCACAGCGCGTACCGCTGCCGTGACTCGGAAGAGACGCGGCGGTTCTACGAGGACTTCCCGGGGCTGTCCCTCGCGGGCACGCTCGAGATCAAGGAAACAAAGAGCGGCCGCAAGACCGGGACGTTGCACACTTTCTACGAGCTTGGCGATGGTTCATATCTCGCGTTCTTCGAGGCTCCCGACATGCCGTTCGAGTTCAAGCAACAGCATGACTACGATCTCCACATTGCCCTCGAGGTCGACGAGCCCGCCCTGCACTCGATGCTGGCGCGCGGAAGGGACAAGGGAATTGACACGCGCGGTATTTCCGACCACGGGTTCATTCGCTCGATCTATTTCCGGGATCCGAACGGATACGTGATCGAGCTGACCGCGAAGATGCCCGAGCACGCCCGGGCAATGGATCCGGCGACCAACGGGGCGCGCGCCAAGCTGGACGCGTGGCAGGCCGTCAAACTGCGGGACGCGATGGCTCGAACCTAAGTCATATTCACCTCCAACACGCCCAACTGTGCGTTCCGGCGGACGGACCTTGGACTTCTGCTTCCTCTGTGGCTTGTCTCTGCGCTTTTTTTTTTGGTGAAAAATTGTCAATTCGCGGTCATGCCCGTGGCCGCGACCACCTGCGCCCATTTTTCCAGCTCGCTTTTCACGAACGCGGCAAACTCGTCCGGTCCCAGCGGTGACGGCTCCGCGCCGGCGACCTGGAGCGCCCCGCTGACTTCCGGCAGGCGCACGATGCGGACGAGCTCGCCGCTCAGTTTCTCGACCACGGCGCGCGGCGCGCCCGCGGGAGCGAACAGCCCCAGCCAGTTGAGCATCGCGTAACCCGGCAGCCCGCTTTCCGCGATAGTCGGCAGATCCGGCAGCAGCGCGGAGCGCCGGCTGCCGGTGACCGCCAGGCCGCGCAGCCGTCCGCTCCGGGTGTGCGGCGAAACCGATGCCGCCGTGCCGAACGTGACCGGGACCTCCCCCGCGACGACGGCGATGATCGCCGGACCGCCGCCTTTGTACGGAACGTGCACGAACCTGACGCGCGCGAGATGCTCGAAAAGCGCCGCGGCAAGATGGGTCGACGTGCCGGCGCCCGCGGAGGCGTAGTTGATCTGCCCCGGCCGGGAGCGCGCCAGCGCGATCAGCTCCTTCACCGAATGCACCGGCAGCGACGGGTGCACCGCGAGGATGCTCGGCGCGTCCGCCAGCCGCGCGACCGGCTGGAAATCGCGCAGCACGTTGTAGGGCAGCTTGGGATAAAGGCTCTGGTTGACCGCATGCGTGCCGGCGCTGCCCACCGTGAGCGTATAACCATCCGGGGCCGCACGCGCCACCAATTCGGTACCGACGATGCCGCCCGCGCCGGCCCGATTCTCGACGACCATCTGCTGGCCGAGCGCGGCGCCCAGCGGGCCGGCCACGAGCCGCGCCGTCAAATCGACGAACCCGCCCGGCGGGAACGCCACGATGATGCGCACGGGTTTCGACGGATAAGTCTCCGCCGCGGCAGCGTAGCCGCCGACTCCGCAGCTTGTCGCGGCGGCAAGCAGCATCCATCCACCATGGTGGATTGGTTTCAAGCGGTCCCCTATCTGTCCGCTACGGCAGTTCGCAGTCCGGCCGGCACCAGCCAGCGCTCGGCGGTGCCGAATCCCGCTTCGATGATTATGGCGAGCAACGCCGCCGGTACCGCGCCGGCGAGCAGCAGCGCATTGTCGTTGACGGCAAGTCCGGCGACGATGCGCTCGCCGTAGCCGCCGGCGCCGATGAAGGCTGCGATGGTCGCGGTGCCGACGTTGATCACCGCCGAAGTCTTGACGCCCGCCAGGATGGTGCGCGACGCGAGCGGCAGCTCGATCAGTTTCAGGATAGCGCCGCGCTGTAAACCCAGTGCCGCCGCGGCCTGCTTAAGTCCCGTCTTGATCTCTGCCAGCCCGGCCGCGGTATTGCGCACGATCGGCAGCAGCCCATACAAGAAAAGCGCGACCAGCGCCGGCAGCGTGCCGATCTGGTTGAGTGCGGCGATCAGGAAGGCAAGCAAAGCGAGCGACGGTATCGTCTGCAGCACACCGACGGCGGGAATGATCACGCGCTGCGCCGCAGTCGAGCGCGCCGCCCAGATGCCGAGCGGGATGCCCGCGATGCAACTCGCAGCGAGCGAAACGAACACCAGCAGCAGATGCTGGCCGGTCAGGCGCAGGAAATCCTCGCCGAACAGCCGGCCGAAAAAGCCGCGTGCCTGCTCGGCGCCGCGGGTCCGGTCCTGCGCCACGAAATTCTGGGCAATTTTCGCGAATGGCACGGCATCCAGCTCGGCCATCGCGTTCATCTCGATCATGCGCTCGGGCGGAATCGCGCCTTGCAAGCCGGTGAGCGCTGTCCACGTTCTGGGCAGGCGCTGCGGCAGATCGGCGCGATACAGCAGCAGCGCCGCGTATGGCGGGAAAAAACCGCGGTCGTCAGTCAGCACACGCAGTCCGTAGCGCTTGATCTTCGCGTCGGTGGTGTAGACGTCTATCACGTCGATGCGCCCCGCGGCGAGCGCTTCATAAGCAAGTCCATGATCGAGTCCGCGCGCAGCAAACGGCAAACGGTAAGCCTGCTTCAGTGCCGGCCAGCCGTCCTTGCGATTCAGAAATTCCTGCGACAGCCCGAGCGCGAGATCCGCGTGCCGCGCGAGATCGGAAATGTCGCGGATGCCGCGCTGCCGGGCTGCCGCCTCAGCCATGGCCAGCGCATAGGTGTTGCCGAAGCCGAGCGGCACCGACGCCGCCAACCCGCTCGTCGCGAGCACACGGTTGATGTCTTCGAGCGTCGTCCCGGATTTGCCGCCGAGCAGCTCGAACGCGATCGTGCCCGAATATTCGGGATAGACGTCGATCGCGCCGCTGGTCAGCGCGGAGAACACGACCGCGGTGTTGCCGAGGCCCGGCTTGAACGTGACGTTCGCTTCGCCCGCCTGCCGCGCGGTGCGGGCGACGATCTCGCCGAGTATGTAGGATTCGGTGAAACGCTTGGAGCCGACGGTGAGTTCGGCGGCGCTACTACTACCGCACAGCACGCAACACGCGAACGCCGCGACAGCAGAGTGTTTGAACAACGCTTTCAGCAGTGAGCGAAATGCAATCAAGTCGATGCCAACCAAACCAGTCCACCCAGCAAGAGATGCCCTCCCATCAAGGGAGAGGAAGTTTTTAGGTCAACCTGCTAACCCTTGAACGGCGCGCGCTTGGCGTACTCGGCGGCCGCCGTTTCAAGCGTCGTGAATACAGCCCCCTTGTCTTTCAGCTTGCGGATCAGCTTCTCGAGGATCAGCATGCGGCCGCCGCGCGCGATCACGAACGGGTGGAAGGTGTAGGTGACGACTCCCCACTGCATGGTTTTCTTCAGGTAGAGGAAGTCGTTGATCCAGTTTTCGAGCACCAGATTCGCGTTCATGAGCCCCGGCAGTACCGTCTCCTTGGTCCGCACAAACTCGAAGTGCGGATAGTCGTCGAGCGACCAGCTGATCGGCATTTCGATCAGCCGGGTGGGCTTGCCGAACACGGCCGGCTTCTCGAGCTCGATCACGTCGCCCTGGCGCACGCGATACGGCATATAGTCGTCGCCCATCATGCTGCTGTCGTAAACGAAGCCCTGCTTGAGCAGCAACTCGACCGAGTGCGGTGAGAGATCCCACGACGGCGAGCGGTAGCCGCGCGCGTAACGTCCCGTCAATTTCCTGATCTGCTCGTTGGCGCGCGTGAGTCCTTTCTCCTCCTGCTCGCGCGTGAGCAGCGCCGGCGGCACGTGGGTCCAGCCGTGGTGGCCGATTTCATGGCCGGCATCGAATACCTGCCTGCATTGCTCAGGGTAGGTTTCGAGCGTGTGCCCCGGGATGTACCATGAGGTCCGGACTTTGTATTTTTTGAGCAGCGCGAGGATGCGCGGTGTGCCGACATTGGCGCCGAATTCGCCGCGTGATACTGGTGTCGGCGAGGTCATGCCGCGCGCGATGAAGCCCGACATCGCGTCGAAATCGAACGTCAGGCAGACGATGTGCCGTGCCATCTACTCTCCTGAATAAAACAATCTTGAACCGCTTGCGGTGAGGCTTTTGAAGTTCCTGGCGGCTCAAGATCAATAGTAGCCGAATCATCGCAGACACGGCAAAATAGCGTCTTGCTGAATTCGATACCCTCCAACTGGTAAATCATGAAACCCCGCGATTACGACCTGCAAGCGCTCTGGAAGCCATTTACCGCTAACCGCCAGTTCAAAGCAGCGCCGCGCATGTTCGTGGCGGCGAAAGACATGCATTTCACGACCGACGACGGCCGCCAGGTGCTCGACGGCACCGCCGGCCTGTGGTGCGTCAACGCGGGGCACTCGCGACCCCGGATCGTCGATGCCATCAAGCGTCAGCTCGATACCATGGATTACAGCCCGGCGTTCCAGATGGGGCACCCCGGTGAATTCCGCGTCGCGGATCTGATCAGGCAGCTCGCACCCGGCGATCTTGACCACGTGTTCTTCGCCAACTCCGGCTCCGAGGCGGTGGACAGCGCGCTCAAAATCGCGCTGGCCTATCATCGCGCGCGCGGCGAAGGCCATCGCAACGTGCTGATCGGCCGCGAGCGCGGTTATCACGGCGTCGGGTTCGGGGGCATTTCCGTCGGCGGCATTCCCGCGACCCGCAAGGCCTACGGCAGCATGCTGCCGCGCGTGGACCATCTGCCGCATACGCACAACCCCGAGAAAAACGCATTCAGCCGCGGCCAGCCGGCATGGGGCGCGCATCTCGCCGACGAGCTCGAAACCCGCATCATCGCGTTGCATGACGCGTCGAACATCGCGGCCGTGATCGTGGAGCCGGTGGCGGGCTCGACCGGCGTGCTGGTGCCGCCCACCGGCTACCTCGAGCGGCTGCGTGCGATCTGCGACAAGCACGGCCTGCTGCTGATTTTCGACGAGGTGATTACCGGATTTGGCCGCACCGGACGTGCGTTCGCGGCCGGGACGTTCGGCGTGGTCCCCGACATGATCACGTTCGCCAAAGGAGTCACCAACGCGACCATCCCGCTCTCCGGCGTGATCGTGCGCCGGCAGATCTACGACACCGTGATCAACAACGCGCCGCCGGGAGCGGTCGAGCTGTTCCACGGCTATACCTATTCCGGTCACCCCGTCGCCGCCGCCGCCGCCGAAGCGACGCTGGGGCTGTATCACGAGGAGAAACTGTTCGACCGGGCGCGCGGAATCGCGCCGCACTTCGAGGACGCGGTGCACGCGCTCAAGGGCGTTCCGCATGTGATTGACGTGCGCAATTTCGGCCTGATGGCCGGCATCGACCTGGAACCGCGGCCGGGCAAGCCGGGCGCGCGCGCGTTCGACGCGTTCCTGCGCTGTTTCGAGCAAGGCGTGCTGATCCGCGTCGCCGGCGAGACCATCGCGCTGTCGCCGCCGCTCATCATCAGCAAGCAGCAAATCGACGAGCTCGTCGACACCATCGCCGGCGTGCTGCGCAAGCTGGACTAACCACCCTTCGCCAAGCACTCGCCGCCGATCAGGTGGCGAGTAAATGCAGGCAATGGCTGATCCACAGCGCGGTCAGTTTCTCCTGCACCGAGTTCTGGCGCAGCCGCTGGTCGAGCGCTTCCCAGTCCACGCAGTCGAGCCGCTGGTCCTGGTTGAAACATGAGAATACATAGGTGACCTTGCCGGTCGCCGGGTCGCGCTGCGGCTGCAGGCACTGCGCGCAGATCTCCTTCATCATGCACTGCATCGGCGAGTTGATCGAGCCGATCGCGAAATGATGCGGCTTCAGATACGGCTTCAGCACCGCGTGCCGCGCGCGCGCCACCGCCGCCATCATGCGGTCGGAGCCGATCGCGATCAGGCGGTCCGCGGCGCTGAAGGCAATCGTCTGCGCGCCCAGTTCGCCCTCGGCATACGCATGCATCGCCTGTACGATATTGCCGACGAACATCCGGTCCTGCGGCCGGTCGGGAACGAATCCGGGCTCCTCGTCGCAGCACCACACCACGACGTCGGCTGCCGCCTCGATGTCGGCGATCTTGTAGCGGTCGATCATGCGCTTGTAGCCGGCGAAGTACAGCACGTTGCAGCCGGCGCGCCGCATCGCCTGCCCGATCGAGAACAGCACCGCGTTGCCGAGCCCGCCGCCCGCCAGGATCACGGTTTCGCCCACGGGAATTTCGGTCGGGCTGCCGGTCGGCCCCATCAGCACCACCGGTTCGCCCGGTTTCAGCAGCCGGCACAGGTCGCTCGATCCGCCCATCTCGAGCACGACGGTCGATATCAGCCCCTGCTGCGGGTCGACCCACGCACCGGTCAGCGCCAAGCCTTCCATGGTGAGCGTGGTATCGGCGGTGCGCGGCGCGTGTGTCTCATAATTCTGCAGCCGGTAAAATTGCCCTGGCCGGAAGCGCCTGGCGGCAAGCGGCGCGCGCACCACGACCTCGACGATCTGCGGCGTGAGGCGCACGACGTCATGCACCGTCGCGCGCAACTCACGGTTGAGTTGCGCGATGAACTCGCGGTCGGCGAGCGCCGATGCCGGCGCGACGCGCGCCAGCACGCGGCTCACCACCGGCGAGCCCTGGCGCGCGCTGCCCATCGCCTTGACGACATTACCGAAGAACGATGGGTGCACGTCGCCGAAATAACTCACGAAGCGGCCGTCGTCCCGCCTGGCCAGCAGCACGCGCACCGCATTGGGTTTCGAGATCAACATTTCGGACTTGACCGGGTTGCCATCCTCGTCGCAGGCGCGGAAATACTTGCCGTCGAGCGCAAAATGCGCGGCATCTTCGCGCGCAAGCACGGTGTTGGGCTGCGTGCCGGCCGCGACCAAAATGGCCTTTGCCGGTAGCACGACCTCACCCGCAGCGGCCCATTTGCCGTCGGCGCCAAGCTGCCGGCGCGCCAGACGGATTGCGCGCGCATGGCCCTGCGCATCGATTTCGATCGCGGCCGGGCTCAGGCCTTCGGCGAAGCGCACCCCCTCTTCCAGCGCTTTTTCGATTTCTTCGTGGTTGAGCGTGTAGGAAGGACTGTCGGTCAGGCGCCGCCGGTAGGCGATGGTGACGCCGCCCCACTTTTGCAGCAGTTCCAGTACGCGCGGTTCGCGCCCTTCCTTGCGAGCGGCGGTGCGTTCGGCACGAATGGCGCGCGCGTGATCGAGGAATTCGTCGGCGATCGCGCGCTCCTCGTCGTTCCACGCCAGGCGCGCCGCCGCCTCGCCGCTTTCGTGCATCAGCGTTTCGTAGCGCTGCAGGAACTTCTCGACCTGCACCGGGTAATACGCGAGCGACTCGGTCGCGGTGTCGATCGCGGTGAGCCCGCCGCCGATCACCACCACCGGCAGCCGCAATTGCATGTTGGCGATCGAATCCGTTTTCGCCGCTCCGGACAGCTGCAGCGCCATCAGGAAATCCGACGCGGCGCGCACGCCGCGCGCGAGCCCGTTCGGCAAGTCGAGTATCGTCGGTTTGCCGGCGCCGACCGCCAGCACGATATGGTCGAAGCCGAGCGCAAACGCGTCGTCGAGCGTAAGCGTGCCGCCGAAGCGCACGCCGCCAAACAGCGCGAACTCGCTGCGGCGCTCCAGCAACAACCGCACCAGCTTCAGGAAATTCTTGTCCCAGCGCACCGTGATGCCGTACTCGGCGACGCCGCCGAAGCCCGCCATCACGCGTTCGTCGAGCGTTTCGTAGAGTTCGCGCACATTGCGGATCGGCTCGAGCGGCACCCGCCCGCCGCGCGCATCGACCCCTGCAATGCCGGCCGGGAGCGGTTCGATCTTCAAACCGTCGATGCCGACCACCGTGTGGCCGTCGTTCATCAGGTGGTGCGCGACAGCGAAGCCAGCCGGCCCCATTCCGGCGATCAGCACACGCTTGCCCGATGCGGGTTTCGGATACGGCGTGCGCAGATTGAGCGGGTTCCAGCGCGTGAGCAGGCTGTAGATCTCGAATCCCCATGGCAGCTCGAGCACGTCCTTCAGCGTGCGCGTCTCGGCCTGCGGAATATCGACCGGCTCCTGCTTCTGGTAGATGCACGACTTCATGCAATCGTTGCAGATGCGGTGGCCGGTCGCCGCCACGATCGGATTGTCGACGACGATTACCGCCAGCGCGCCGATCGCCACCCCGTCGGTCTTGAGCTTGTGGAATTCGGAGATCTTCTCTTCGAGCGGGCAGCCGGCAAGCGTGACGGCGAACGGGCTTTTCTTGAATGAGGCGGCGCCTTTGCCCGCCGCGCCTTTCTCCTTGAGCCCCTTGGAGCACGAATCCTTGCCCTGCTCGTGGCACCAGATGCAGTAATTGGCTTCATCGAGCGCGCCGGTGAGATCGGTGCCGGGATCGGTGAGCTTGAAGCCTTCGCGACGGCGCAAGCGCGCGGGATCCGCCGCGTATACGGTGTAGCCGGACGAGGTATCGGTTACGCCCGGCACCAGGCGCTGGTAATCGAGCTTGCGCGGCGCCTTGAACAGCACGCCTGCGGCATGGAACGACCTGCCGCCGGGCGTCAGCGCGGCCCACGCCGCGTAACGCAGCGCAAGATCAAGTTCGGCGGCGTGAGCCGGCTCGTCCTCAAGCCAGCGCGTCACGTGTTGTGCAAACGCAAGCTCGCTGAATTCTGCTCCGATCAGCCGCGCAAGTTCGGCGCGCAGCGCAGCGCCGTCGAATTTGGCCGCATCGTCGGCTGTGAATTTGCGCATCGCCTTGCGTTGCACGAACAGGCGCTTGCAGCGGTAGAGCGGCGCCAGATCGTTGTGCCGTGCCGACAGCCGCTGCGCTTCGCCTGCGATGCCGAACAAGCCGGCGATGAAATCGTCGAGGTGCGGCGCGAGCGCGATCAACAGTTCCGATTCCTGCTTCGCCGCCAGCGCATCAGGATCGGCGCGCGCCGCGAGCAGACGCTGGCAGAGCGCGCTGTCGCTTTGCTCGAGCACGCGCAGGAACACCGCGTCGAGCCGCAACAGCCCGTCGCGGTGGTAAAGATCGGGGAACGACAACCCGTGCGGCAATTTCAGCATTGCGATTGCGTTGCGGTGGTGCACTGCGCAAAGCGCGCGAACATAGCACAATAAAGCCCATGATGTCAGGTCAGAAATGGCTGCCGAAACCGCCGTTAGCTCTTTGTGCGATAATAATTTTATCCCTGTCAGCGGCGACTGGCGGTGGCGCGCGGAGGATTGCATCATCGATTCCGGAAAAACGGGCGGTTCAGGCTGGCGCACGCCGGCCATGATCATGGCTTGCGGGTGCCTGGTGCTGATGCTCTCGCTCGGCACGCGCCAGAGTTTCGGCCTGTTCCTGCCGCCCATGACCTTCGATCTCGCGTGGACGCGCGAAACGTTTGCGTTCGCGATCGCGCTGCAGAACCTGGTGTGGGGAGTCGGCCAGCCGTTTGCGGGCGCGATTGCCGACAAATTCGGTGCGGCACGCGTCATTGTTGCAGGTGGCGCGTGCTACGCGCTCGGGCTCACGCTGATGACTTATTCAACCACCGGGCTCGCGTTCGACATCAGCGCGGGCATTCTGGTCGGACTGGGCTTGAGCGGCTCGGGGTTCGGCGTCGTGATGGGCGTGGTCGGCCGCTCGGTTCCGGCCAAGAAGCGCAGCGCGGCGCTCGGGCTGGTCGGCGCCGGCGGCTCATTCGGCCAGTTCGCGCTGCTGCCGTATGGACAGACGCTGATCACGCACTTCGGATGGCTCAACGCGCTGCTGGTACTGGCGGCGACCTCGCTCTTGATCATACCGCTCGCAGCCGCACTCGCCGGCAAAAATACCGCTGCGCATGCCAGCGACCAGAGCCTGACCGCGGCGATCCACGAGGCGGCGACGCACAAGGGCTTCCGCTACCTGACCGCGAGTTTCCTGGTGTGCGGTTTCCAGACCGCCTTCATCATGGTCCACCTGCCCGCCTATCTCGTCGATAAAGGCCTGTCGCCGGTCGAAGGCATGACAGCGCTTGCGCTGATCGGTTTTTTCAATATCATCGGCTCTTACGGCAGCGGACTGCTCGGCGGGCACTACAGCAAAAAGAACCTGCTGGCATGGATCTACGGCATCCGCGCGGTTGCGATTGCGTTGTTCATCGCGCTGCCGCTGTCGGCCATCGCCGTCTGGGGATTCGCCATCGCGATGGGTTTGACCTGGCTCGGCACCGTGCCGCTGACCAACGGTCTGGTTGCGCACATATTCGGCGTGAAGTATCTGTCGACGCTGTTCAGCATCGCGTTTCTCGGCCATCAGATCGGCAGCTTCCTCGGCGCCTGGTACGGCGGGTTCATGTTCGACCTGACCGGTTCGTACACCACGGTATGGATTTTCTGCGTGGTGCTGAGCGTGGTGGCGGCGGCATTGTGCGTGCCCATCGATGAGCGCGAAGTGGTGACACTGCGCGTCGGCGGGAGCGGCGCATGATGCACCAAACACGACACGTGCTGATGTGGGCGTTGCTGCTGGCGCTGCTCGCTTACGTCAGTTATCTGAGCTTCAGGGCGTATCTGAGTCCGGAATTCCTGATCGGATTCGCCAATTTGTTTTCGTGCTGACAATTAACCACCAGGGAGGTAGCCATGGCTGAACCAGCCGCTCGCAAAAAAGTGACGATTCCGACGTTGATGGAAAAGAAACGGAAAGGCGAACCGATCGTCCAGCTCGCGGTATACGACTACGAGACCGCGATCATCGCCGACCGCGTCGGCATCGACATTCTGTGCGTGTCAGATACCGGCGGCATGGTGCTGTTCGGGCACGAATCGACGACTTCGGTGTCCTTCGAGGAAGTATTGTTCATGGCGCAGGCGGTCAAACGCGGCTCGCAATATGGCCTGCGCATGGTGGACATGCCGTATATGAGCTTCCACCTGTCGGCGCAGCAGGCGGTGGACAATGCCGCCAAGTATGTGTCGCAGGGCGGCGCTGAAGTGATGAAATGCGAAGGCAACCAGCACCACGCCAGGTACATCGAGGCGATCGTCAAAGCCGGCATCCCGGTGCAGGGCCACATCGGCATCACGCCAATGCGCATCCCGCAGCTCGGCGGCTTCGCGGCGCAAGGCAAGACCGCCGATCGCGCCAAGGAGCTGGTCGATGATGCGTGGGCGTTTGTCGATGCCGGCTGCTTCTCGATCATGACCGAAGTCGTGACTTCCGAAGTGTCGCAATATCTGACGGAAACGCTGCCGGTGCCGGTAGTCAGCCTTGGTTCCGGCAATACCTCGGACGGCGTGCACATCATCGGCTCCGATCTGTTCCACCTTTACGAGAAACACACGCCGCGCCATTCCAAGATCTATTGCGACCTGGTGCCGATCCTCGAAAAAGGCCTTACCGATTATCGCGATGAAGTCAGGAAGCGCATCTATCCCGGCAGGGAACACACCGTTTTCATGAAGGAAGACGAACTCAAGAAATTCAAGGACAAGGTGGGCTGGAAGAAGTGATGCCCGCTTTTTACGGCGAGCCGCCGCCGCTGATGGAGGCCGGCCGCGGCCCCGGCTGCCGTCTGCTGAAGCCGCTCGATCTGCCGATCACCGGCAGCCTGACTGCATTCGCCTCAAGTTGAGCGCTCCACCGGGTTCAGGTTGACGCCAGGGGCATGACGACATGCCCCTGCTTTTTTTGAGGCGCGTACATGACTGATCTGATGTGGCTGCTGCTGACCGCATTCGGCGTCGGTGCGCTGATCGGAGCCGTCGGCATCGGCGGCATCCTGCTGATTCCCGCGCTCACCGCGTTCGCCGGGCTGCCGATCCATGCCGCGATGGCGACCGCGTTGTTCACGTTTGCGTTCACCGGCATCGCCGGCACCGTCATGTTCCAGCGCCGCGGCAGCATCGACTGGGCGGTGACGCGTCCGGTGCTGACCGGCGCGATCTTTTTCGCGTTCGTCGGCGCGTGGGTGAATTCGCTGACCGGACCCGGCGCGCTCGCGATCATGCTCGCCGCGATCATCATTTTCGCCGGCGTCTACACACTTGCAACCTGGCACGGCATGCCCGAGCCGGCGTTCCACGGCCGCAGGCACGCGCAGCAAATGTTGCTGCTGGCGCTCGGCGCGATCGCCGGCTTCGGCTCCGGCCTGACCGGCGTCGGCGGCCCGGCGCTGTCGGTGCCGTTGATGGTGTTGTTCGGATTTTCGGCGCTGACCTCGATCGGCACCAGCCAGGTGATCCAGATCGTGGCCGCAGTATCGGGCACGCTCGGCAATCTCAAGTATGGAACTGTCGATTTCGGCATCGCGGCCACCGTCACGCTGCTCGAGATCGCGGGCGTGCTGCTCGGTGCGCGCATCGCGCATGCGGTCAACGCCGAGCTGCTGCGCAAATTCGTCGCCGTGCTGTGTGTTGTGGTGGGTTTTGCACTGATCGCGCGTGAGCTCGGATGATCCAGTTGAAAACAGCATTCGCCGATTTCCTGTCAACCCGCAGCGCGGCGACACTGACAGTCGCGCCCGGCATCACCACCCCGCGCTGTTTCAGCGACGCCCGCCGCGAGCACCTGGCAACGCGCCGCGCCGCCGGCCTGTTTGATTTTTCATTTATGGGCTGCGCCGAGATCGCGGGCACGGCAAGCCCGGCGTTTCTCGGTTCGTTGCAGACCCGCGCGTTGAATCGGTTGCAGCCCGGGCGCATCGCCTACACCCTGCTGCTGCGTGACGACGGCACGGTGCTCAATGACGCCACGGTATGGCGGCTCGCCGGCGATCGCTATTGGCTGTTTATCGGCCGACGCAGCGATTTCGAGCCTGTCGCGCGCTGCGCGAAGGATTTCGGCGTCACGGTCAGCGACGCCTCGCAGCAACACGCAGTGATTGCAATTCAAGGTGCTGCGAGCTGGTCGATTATCGAGCGTTGCTTTGACGGCCGGCATGCCGCCGCTCCTCCTTACTATGGCTTCCAGCAACTGAGTTTCGCCGGCAGCGACTGCTGGCTCGCGCGCATCGGCTACAGCGGCGAGACCGGCTACGAGCTGGTGATTGCCGATGCGGCTGCCCCGGCGCTGTGGCAGGCGTTGCTCGCGGCGGGCGCGGACGCCGGTTTGCTTGAATGCGGTTTCGACGCGATCGATTCGCTGCGTATCGAAGCCGGACACATTCTGTTCGCGCGCGAACTCGCGGCGCCAGTCACTCCGTTCGAACTCGGGTTGGCGCGGCTGGTCGATTTCTACCGCGCGCCGTTTCGCGGCGCGCCGGCGCTGCAGGCAACGCGCTGGCGGCGACCGCCGCGTCGGTTGGCGGGATTGCTGCCTGCGGCAGATACCGCGGCCGCTCAGAGCTTGCCCGGGCGCATTGCGCCCGGCAGAGGCGCGCTGACCAGCGCCTGCTGGTCGCCGCTCTACGGGCGGTGTCTCGGTATCGGCTTCGTCAATGCCGAAGATGCTTACCCGGGCACCACGCTCACCCTGCACGACGGGATGCGCGCCCAGGTGGCGCGACTGCCGTTTTACGACCCTGCCAAGCATTTGCCGCGCAAAACCCTCTGACCGGCTTACATGCCGGCAATGCGTTCGGCAGCGGCGATCCAACCACCGCTTGCCCAATGTTGGGGCCGATATCCGTCGCAGATTACGCGGCGAGGAGCTCAGGGACCTCAGCCAGGGACCTTATCTCGCAATCGGGCTTGCCGGGGAGCCGCTCCGGCCGCTGGCTGTAGCGGTTGCACCACGCAACGCGCATGCCAAATGCCGAGGCCGCGTGGGCGTCCCACGCATTTGAGGAGAGAAAAAGTATTGCTTTCGCCCCGACCGCCAGCCGATCGACCGCAAGCTGGTACACCTTCGGATGCGGCTTGTAGACGCCGACTTCCTCGACGGAAAGAATCGCGTCGAGCAGGCCGCCGATCTTCGCGTTGTCGACTGCGGCCTTCAGCATTGCGGGCGCGCCGTTTGAGAGTATGGCGGTCTTGACGCCCATCTTCTTCAGACGCTTGAGCATCTCCGGCACTTCGGGGAACGCATCGAGTGTGAGATAGAGGTCCATCAGCCGCTCGCGCAGAGCGCGATCGCCGATGGCGAGGGTCTCCAGCGCATAGTCCAGCGCATCCCCGGTGACCTGCCAGAAGTCGGCGTGTCGATTCTGAACAACACGCAGCCAGGTGTACTGGAGCTGCTTGTCGCGCCACAGCGTGGTAAGGCGGTCGAATTGGTCGCCCAGCACGTCGCGACAACGCGCGGCGGCCGATGCGTAATCAAAAAGCGTGCCGTAAGCATCGAACACGCATGCGCGAATACCCTTAATTCCCGTATCGCTCATGATTCTGCGCTCCCTGAAATGGATCGGACCGGCAATCTACTGATAATCGCGACGGACATATCGCATGTCCTTTCTATTCTAATTGGCTGTGATCGCGTCGGCTGCGCACCAATTGGTCAAGAGAGAATTTTCCCGGTCCGCGGCACAGCAGCACAAGAAGCATCGCGGCCCACTGGATGTGCGTCGGCCACGCCTGCGGGTAGACGAAGATCTCGATCACCGTGGTCATGCCGAGCAGCACGAGGGCCGCGGGACGGGTCAGCAAGCCGAGCACCAGGAGCACCGGTGTCGTGAGCTCTATCGATACCGCCATGTAGGCGGCGACTTCCGGGGGCAGGACGGGTACTTTGTATTCTTCCGCAAAGAGCTCGAGCGCCGTTTCCCAGTTCGCGAGCTTGGCCATCGCCGAATTCCAGAAGACCGTGGCGACTGCGAACCGCAGCGGAAGAGCGAGAATCGCGTAAGGGACTTGCTCGAGCCAATGAATGATGCGCAGCGCTGCCGCGACCGCAGGTGCGGGCTGGCTCGATGAAGGCGTAAGTGTTGTCATGAGAGGCTCTCCGAAATTCGCGTGGCCGAGGCGTCGGCCATGCCGAATTCGATGAAGCGCCCGGCAGCGAAGTGTTCTGCGAGCAGGGTATGCGCTTCGCTATCCGGCGTTTCTTCGATGGCGCTAGCGAGCGGCCGACCGGCGCAGAGCGCCGCGGTGAAGCGCCATTCCGCTTCGTTCAAGCGCCTGGTCTCGACGCCGGTGGGCCGGCGCTCGACCAGGAGTCGCATCGGTCCGGCGGAAAGATCGATCGACGCAAGGGCTGCATCGTCCCGCTCCAACACGCCGCGCCAGATTGCATCCGCCGGATAAGCGGCGCGGACGAGATGCACCGATGGATGAGGCACGAAGCGCACGCGCGCTTTGTCCGCTTCTTTGAGTTCCGCGAGCCGTGCGAGCTCGAACGGTTCGGCATCGGGTGCATGCAGCGCGCGGTTGATCGCCCATTCGAGTCGGGCGACATCGGGCAGATACGCAAGCGACGACGCTGGCGAAAAGCGCGATAAAAACTCCGCGAAGTCGACGCCATAGTCATCGAGGCAAGCGCTTTGCGGCGGTCGCTCTTCGATGAATACGCGTGCTACACCCTCGAAAAAATCCGCTCCGACCAAGCGATGAACTGCGGGATAGGAAAGTCGCAGTGCATTCGCGAGAACGCTCGCGAACGTATTGCGATAGACCGCGAGTCGCCCCGCTGTGCTCAGCCCGTCGGCAGCGACGTATGTCGAGGCTTCACTGTCGTCACGCTCAACCAGGCTGCGGCGCATCGCGCGCTGAAGTTCAAGCAGCATCGGCGCAGTTGGTCCCATATTCGACCTCGTCGAGAAAAACAGCGGCGCGCGCCGCCTCGTCGAGTAGCACTGTGAGCGGCGGCACGTTGGTGTCCCATTCAATCAGCGTTGGCACCGGGCCAAAGTGCGCGAGCGCCTCCGCGTACAGCTTCCAGACCTCGGGCACCACGCGCGAACCATGATCGTCGATGCGCAACGTCCGGCCATTATCGAGTTGTCTTACCGTATGCCCCGCGAGGTGGATTTCGCAGACTGCCGTCCGCGGCAAGGCCGCGAGGTAGGCGGAAGCCTGCCAGCCGTGATTGCAGGCGCTGACGTAAATATTGTTGACGTCGCATAGAATTCCGCAGCCGGTGCGCTCAATGACTGCCACTAGAAACTCCCATTCCGGAATGGTCGAATGCCGGAACTGCAAGTACGTCGACGGGTTCTCGATCAGGATCCGTCGCTTCAAATGGGTCTGCACCTGATCGATGTTTCGGCAGACGACCTTCAGCGCCTCCTCTGTCATTGGCAGCGGCAAAAGGTCCGCAAGATAAATCCCGCCGACGACGCTCCAGGAGAGATGCTCGGATACGAGCCCGGGCGCGATCCTCTCGACCACGCGGCGTACGCGTTCCAGATGAACGCGGTCGAGTCCTTCAGCGCTGCCGAGCGAGAGACCCGTGCCATGAAGCGAGATCGGGTAGTCCGCGCGGATCGATTCGAGGTAACGCAGCGGCGTCCCTCCGCCCATGTAATTCTCGGTGTGGACTTCGAACCACGCGACCCGGGGTCGCGCGTCGACGACAGCCTGATGGTGCTGAAACCGCAACCCGATCCCTGCTTGCGCGGGAATCGGGCTGCGTTCGTCTCGTCCTGGTCCGGCCGAGAAGCTCAAGCGTCGGCCCACGGTTACGCGGGATTCGGCTTGCCGCCCTGAATCTTGCCGCAGTCGCCCGCGGGCAAAAGCACGAACGACTTCGGATCGCGCGCTTGCGTTGATTGCCCGGCGCACGAATGCGCGCCTTCCGCGCAATCGTTCTTGCCGGTTACGTTAATGCCGTAGCACTTCTCGAGCTTGTTCTTCTGCATCCTCGCCATGTTGTCCTTGACGGGCTGTGGCATGTTGCTCATGTCCTTCATGCCCTGCGCCTGGGAAGGCGCCACCTGGACCGCGAGCGCGAGCCCGACGGCGGCTGATAACGTTGAGGCAGCTGCCAAATATCGGTTCATAATCGAATTTCTCCTATGTTGGAGGTCTCGGGACCGAGACCGTGACAGGATATTCGTTTGAGCGCGACCAAAGGTTACATCCGGCCACGCGTCGCGCTGAACCTGAGCGCCTATCTAGTTGATACCGTGGCCTGCTAATTGACTGACGGAGAAACCGGCCTATTAGAATTGTCCCAACATGTCATCGAGCATCCACAAGCGCGGCCCGGCATTGGCGGTCGTGAACGATAACGCTATCACTCGGGCGGCCGCAGAGCATCCGGCCTACGAACTCGACTGGTCGATATGCATGGCGCGCGCCCAAGGCGGAGACCGGGAGGCTTATCGCCGCTTGCTTCAGGATATTACGCCCTATGTGCGCTCGCTTGCCGCCCGACGCTTGTTAAATCGCAGCGATGTCGAAGATGCGGTGCAGGATGTCCTGCTGACAGTTCATTCCATCCGTCATACCTACGATGCCGCGCGCCCCTTCGGCCCGTGGTTGGTGGCGATCGCCAGACGGCGCATCGTCGATTGGCTTCGACGCCAGGGCCGGGCGATGGCACGTGAGGTGGAATTTGACCCCGATGATGAAACCTTTTTGCCGCCCCAAACGAATATAGTCGAACAAGCATCGGGTGAGCGCGCGTTGAGGAAGGCCATTGAGCAACTGCCTCCAGGGCAGCGCGAGGCCATTCGGCTCATGAAACTTGAAGAGTTGTCGCTCAAGGAAGCAGCGGTGAAAAGTGGAATGTCGATTGCCGCGCTGAAAGTGGCAACGCACCGCGCACTCAAAAGCCTGCGCAAGCAGTTTGCAAGGCGGAACGATAAGTGATTACGACGCCCGAACTCATTGACAGACTTGTTGCCGGCGCGAAACCGGTACGGCGTCTGCGCTCGCCGCTCGCACGGGCGTCTGTGTGGCTTTTGCTCGCGTTCGCAATGATGGCACTGCTTGCGATCAGTCACGGATTTCGGCCGGATATTGTCCGTCGTCTGCAGCAGCCGGTATTTGTAATCAGCGTCGCGGCGTCGATCGCAACGGGCATTCTTGCCGCGATTGCTTCATTCATCGTGAGCCTTCCCGACCGCTCGCGATTTTGGTTGCTGTTGCCAGCGCCGGCGCTTCTCGTCTGGGTGTCAACCATAGGCTACGGCTGCTTGACCGACTGGGTAAGCATTCAGCCCGGAGGCATTCGTCTCGGCGAGGCAGCGCGGTGTTTTGCGACGCTTGTACTAACGAGCGTGCCGCTTGCGCTTGCGATGCTTTTCATGTTGCGCTATGCCGCATTATTGCGGCCGACCCTGGTCGCCGCGACCGGAAGCCTCGCGGTAGCTGCAATTACATCGGCCGCGCTTTCGCTCTTTCACGATCTGGATGCAACGGTGATGATTCTCATGTGGAACCTCGGCGTAGCGGCGTTGATCGTTACGCTCGGTGCTGCAGTCGGGAAAAGAACGTTTTCGTGGGTGGCGCCGCAATAAATTACTGACCCGGCAGGCGGCGAAGCCCGCGCCGGACAGATTCATTCGATAAACCAGGAGACCTCAATGATCCAACGTGTCACGCGTTCGCCTCGTCTTGCCCCGCTGCCGCTCGATCATTGTGCTGAGCTGAAAGACGCGTTCGAGGGCACCGCGAAAAGCATGGGCTTCGTCCCGAACAGCATGCTGATCATGCAGCGCAAACCGAAACTCGTAAAAGCGATTCGCCTATTATCAATGGCGGTATTTGATCCGGAAGGCGAGGTCGCGATCGGCTTTAAACGCCTGCTCGCGTACGTCGTGGCGCGCACCCACGGTTGCCACTACTGAATGGCGCACAATGCCGGAGGGTCCCTCCGGTCGGGCATCGAGGAGAAAAAGCTGGCCGCCGTATGGGAATTCCGGACGAGTCCGCTCTTTACGGATGCCGAGCGCATTGCGCTCGAATATGCGATTGCTGCCGCGTCGCAACCCAACGAAGTCACCGATGAATTATTTGCGGAGCTTTTGCGGCATTGGACTGAAGGGCAAATTGTCGAGATCACGGCCTTGATCTCGTACTTCGGTTTCATGAACCGCTGGAACGATTCCATGGCGACTCCGCTCGAAGCGGAACCGCTCGAGATCGCTGAAAAACATCTGGTCAACCACGGCTGGAAGCTAGGCAAGCACGCACGTGGATAAGAACACGCCTAACCGCTTGCCACGCGGGCGCAATTAGACACTTAGCGGACACTCAACGCAGAATGCGCCTACACTGCAGCGATGCGCTCGGCGGCGGTGACCGTATTGGCGATCAGCATCGCGATCGTCATGCGGCCGACGCCGCCCGGCACCGGCGTGATGCGCGATGCGGCCTGGCTGGCAGAGGCAAAATCGACATCGCCGGTGAGTTTGCCGCCCGGCAAGCGATTGATTCCGACGTCGATGACGACTGCGCCGGACTTGAGCATCGAGCCGTCCACGAAGCCCGGTCTGCCAACGGCGGCAATCAGGATGTCGGCGCGCAGCGTGTGTTCCCGCAGATCACGCGTCTTTGAGTTGCACACGGTTACCGTTGCGCCGCGCGCGATCAGCATCAGCGCCATGGGCTTGCCGACGATCACGCTGCGGCCGAGGACAACTGCATTGCGGCCTTCCACGGCGATTCCCTCCCGCTCAAGCATGGTCATTATGCCCAGCGGGGTGCACGGCACCAGGCGCGGATGACCGGCGACGATGGCGCCGAGGTTGCTCCAATTGAACCCGTCGACGTCCTTGCCGGCAGCGACCGTCTGCAGAATGTGCTCGGCGTCAAGTTGAGGCGGCAGCGGCAATTGCACGAGTATGCCGTGAATGGCGGCGTCGGCATTGAGCCGGCTGATCAGCTCGATGACTTCGCGCTCCGGGCAGCCGGCGCCGAAGCGATGCAACTCCGAGTGAACGCCGGCCTCGGCACAGGCGCGGGTCTTGTTCCTGACATAAACCTCGGACGCCGGATTGTCTCCGATCAGAATCGCAGCGAGCCCCGGGCGCACGCCACGTGCGACCAGCGCTTGCACGCGCTGCTTGAGGCCGGCGCGAATTTCGCTTGCGATCGCGCTGCCATCGATAATCCGTGCGGTCATCCCGATGCTTTTACTGCGTGCGCAAGCCGACCACGATAAACAGCACCATGCTGAGCGTCATCAGACCGTAACTCACGTAGTTCAACTGTTTCGCGCGCATTATGCTGATGTTGCCGCGCATTTGCAGCACGCTGGCCGCAACCGCAGGGATCGCCCCCAGCACCGCCAGCGTGATTACCGCTTCGCGTGTCAATATCCAGTCCATGCGGTCACGCTTTGCCGATGCGTTTCGAATAGGCGTCGACAAAATCGGCGGCCGCCTTGCTGCCGCGCGAGAACGATTTCATCGCCTCTTCGTGCAGGATCGACAGCGCCCGCATCTTGATCTCGTTGGAGCGGTCGTTCTCGACGAGATCCAGCAGCCTGCGCGGGCGCGGCACGTCGACGTCAAGCACCGCACGCACCTGGGTCGGGATGTTGGACATGATCAGCATCCGGTCGGCGAGGAAAATCGCCTCGTCGATGTCGGTGGTCACGAAAAAGTTGGTACGGCGGTTCTCTTCGTAGAGCGCCGAGTAATATTCCCACATCAGTTCCTTGGTCATTGCGTCAAGACCGCGGAACGGCTCGTCGAGGATCATCACCTCGGGATTGTTGATCATCGCGCGCGCGAGCTCGGCGCGGCGCTGCATGCCGCCCGAGAGCTGGGTTGGATATTTTTTGCGGAAATCCTGCAAGCCGACCTTATTCAGCAGGAATTCGGCCAAATCCAGCGTCTCTTTAGTCACTTCGCCGCGCGCGCGCGGGCCATACAGTATATTGTCGTAGGTAGTCATCCACGGAAACAGCGCGGTTTCCTGGAACAGCACCAGGCGGTCGCGTGCCGGTCCGGCAACCGGTTCGCCATTGAGGGTGATGGTGCCGCTGGTCGGCTTTTCAAACCCCGCCAACAGGCGAATCAGCGTGCTTTTGCCGCAGCCTGACGGGCCGATCATCACCGTGAGTTTGCCGCGCTCGATGGTAAACGAGCAGTCCCTGACCACTTCCTTGCTGAATTGCACGGCGCCGTAGCTCTTGTTGACGTGGTCGGCAACGATCTCGCCTGCCTTGATGCCGGATCGGATGGAATTCGCTTCGCTCATGTTCCGGGCCGGTGCTTTATCTGAGACGCAGCCACGGTGTTACATGCTTGCCGAGCGCGCGCAGCAGCTCGCTCGAGATAAATCCTGCAATGCCG
>JAHFRL010000006.1 GCA_023266235.1 Betaproteobacteria bacterium | reverse complement strand
GTGCCCTCGTTCAGGATGATCTTCTGGATCTCGTCGGTGATCGGCATGACCTGGTAGATGCCGACCCGGCCCTTGTAGCCGTTGCTGCAGGCTGAGCAGCCGACTGCGCGGTAGGGCCGCCAGGTGCCGTCGAGGTCGTGCTCGGAGAAACCGGCCTTCAGCATTGCCTCGCGCGGATAGTCGGCCTGCGTCTTGCAGGTCTCGCAGAGCTTGCGCGCCAGGCGCTGCGCCGTGATCAGCAGGATGCTAGAGGCGATGTTGAACGGCGCGACGCCCATGTTCAGCAGCCGCGTCAGCGTCGTCGGGGCGTCGTTGGTGTGCAGGGTTGACATCACCATGTGGCCGGTCTGCGCGGCCTTGATCGCGATGTCGGCGGTCTCCAGATCGCGGATTTCGCCGACCATGATGATGTCCGGGTCCTGGCGCAGGAAGGACTTCAATGCGGCCGCAAACGTGAGCCCGGCCTTGTCGTTGACGTTGACCTGGTTGACGCCCGGCAGGTTGATTTCGGCCGGGTCTTCGACGGTCGAGATGTTGACGCCCGGTTGGTTCAGGATGTTCAGGCAGGTGTAGAGCGACACGGTCTTGCCGCTGCCGGTCGGGCCGGTCACGAGCACCATGCCGTAGGGACGCTGGATGACCTTCAGCAGCCGGTCTTTCTCGACCTTCTCGTAGCCGAGCGCTTCGATCCCGACCTTCGCGCTGCTCGGGTCGAGAATCCGGATCACGATCTTCTCGCCGAACAACGTGGGCAAGGTGCTGACCCGGAAGTCGATCGCCTTCGCGCCGAACTTCAGCTTCATGCGGCCGTCCTGCGGCACGCGCTTCTCGGCGATGTCCAGGCGCGAGATCACCTTGATGCGCGACGAGAGCTTGTCCTTGATCGCGATCGGCGGTTGCGTGATCTCGCGCAACTCGCCGTCGACGCGGAAGCGCACGCGGTAGTGGTATTCGTAGGGCTCGAAATGCAGGTCTGATGCGCGCAGATTGATCGCGTCGATCAACATCTTCTGCAGGAAGCGCACGACCGGCGCGTCTTCGACTTCGGACGAGGCCTCGTTCGACTCCTGCGGCGCGGTGACGTCGTCGGTGATGTCGAACTCGAAGTCGCCCGACGACAGCGACTCCAACGTCTCATTCGCGCTGGCGCTGCTCAGGTCGAGCATCTTCGCGAGCTTGTCGTGCTCGACGATCACCCATTCGGGCGACAGTTGCGTGGCGAACTTGATGCGTTCGACCGCTTCCTGATCGGTCGGGTCGGCGCCGCCGATGAACAGGCGGCTGCCGCGCTTGCCGAGCACGACCACTTGGTATTGCGCGGCGAGCTTGCCGTCGATCACGTTGCGCGGCAGCCTCTGCGCGTCGATGGCCGCCAGATCGAGCAGTGGCAACGCCAGCGCGCTCGACAGCGTGTGCGCCAGATCGGCGGGCGACACCGCGCCGGCGGCGATGACCGAAGCGACGAAGCTGTTGCGCTTGTCTTTCGAGCTGCGAACCAGATCCTCGGCGATCTTCGCGTTCAGTTTGCCGGCGTGAACGAGCACGCGGGCCACGCCGGAAAGCGCGGATTGCGGAGCTTCTGCCAATGTGTCCACGGTTCGCTGGTTCAATCCATGCTTCTTAAACGAGGCATCATCCCTGATCCGTCAAAGACTGTAAACGCGCGGTCGATTCCTCAAGGCGAACAATTCACGGCTGTTTTCGGCCAATTGAAACAGACTGAATCGTCGCTCGGCCGGCGCCGCCAATGGCTGACATCCAGACGGCCGAGCATTGAAACATACCCGGAAAATCAACAGATTAGCACGCGTTGTGCAAGAAAGGCATTCAGATTGCGCGAATCTGAGGCGGGCGCGACCCATGACGAACGCGGCGCAGCGCGCGCGCAACGAAGTGGCATGCAAACGAATGATGTTGGTCGGGGTGAGAGGATTCGAACCTCCGGCCTCTACGTCCCGAACGTAGCGCTCTACCAGGCTAAGCTACACCCCGATTCTCTGGCTGCTTGTCGCTGAGCCAACGCCGGTGCGCTCAGGACGAGCGCTCGACGGATCGAAAACACAATTCTAGCAGAGCTTCACGGTAGGCCGACTGGGGCAGCACGCTCAGTGCATGGGCCGCCTTGTCGGCCTCGGCGCGCGCGGCCTCACGGGTGGCCGCGATCGCGCCGGTGCGGCGCACGATCTCGACGATCTCCGGCAGGCGCGCCACCTCGCCGTGCTCGATCGCGTGGCGGATCAGGTCGCGCTCGGTGGCGCTGCCGCGCTC
>JAHFRL010000192.1 GCA_023266235.1 Betaproteobacteria bacterium | reverse complement strand
GCCGATCTGCGGGCACAGGCGACTGCGCTGCGACCCGCGGCGTCCGCGCCGCTATCGACCCGCATTGCCTACGCAGCGTGGCTTGAGCAGATAGAGCTGAAGGACGAGGCGCGTAAATACTGGCAAGCCGCGGCGGTCGAGCGGCCTGGGGATCCGCGGCTCAAAGTGCTTGCCGAGCAATAGGCGAAGCCCGGCGCTGACTCAATCGGGATACGCGTAGGAAGCCGAATGGAAGCGCGGCGCAACACCCATCGAGTCGCGACGATTAGGCTCCTGTTTATGGCGCTGATTTTGCCGGCTCTGGGGGCTGCGCCGGCGAAGGCGCAGGATTTCCCGGATGATTCGACGGGCGCCTATCCCGACGACGAGCGCACCGACACCCAGTTCGTCGAACCGGTGCGCAGCGACGCGCCGCCGCCGCGTACGCTGGACGACATCAATCAAGCGCTGCAGAAATATAAACCCGATCCGGCCAAAGCCGAGCGCGATCGCATGGCAGCGCAGGCCGTCGCGCCGGGCACCGGCGACAAAAAAACGTTGTTCGAATTTTATATGAGGCGCTCCGGTGCCGCGGCACGCATCGGGCTGCTCAATCAAAGAATCTCGGACCTGCGCCTGGCGGCCGAATCCGCGCCGGGTCTTGACTACCACAAGCGGGCGATGCGCCTGCTTGCGGGTGCCGAGGCGAATGGCGACAACTACCTCACGGCGATCAGCATATACGAGAGCGAAATGGCCGACCGCAACGCGCCGCGTGCGCTCAACGAAAACTGCAATTTGGCGTTCTATCGGGCCCAGCTTGGCGACGTCAGGGAGGCGAAGCAGAATCTCAGGCGGTGTGAAAACCGCCTGGACCGCAGGATGCGGAAATCCGATACGGATTTCACCGAGCATATCTGGGCGGCCCAGTTCGAGCGCGCGCAGGCAGCGGTGTTTGCCGCCGAAGGAAAACTCGCCGATGCCGAAGCGTCCGCGCGCAAGGTGGTCGCGGAAATCGACGCGTTCTTGCCATTGTTGCGCGAACGCCAGCGTCAGGGGCGCGTCGCCAACTCAATGAATTTAAGACACATGCGGAACGTCCATGACAACGATGAGCGGCGCCTCGCGGAAATCCTGATGCTGCGCGGCAAACTGGTCGAGGCCGAGATCGTAAGCCGCAACGTGCTGCGTTCTTTCCTCGCGCGCAACGGTCTTTACACGTTGGCGACGGGGCAAGCGTTGATGACGTTGTCGCGCGTCGTATTCGAGCAGGGACGCTTCAAGGACGCTGCTTCGCTGGCGGTGGCGGCAATCGACAGCCTCGAGCAAAGCGGTGCCATGCCGGAATCGGTGGCGCTGTTCGAGGCGCGCCGGGCGTACGGCGCCGCGCTTGCCGCGCAGCAGCGATGGCATGAGGCGATTGCCGAATTCGGGAAGATGCAGGCGGGTCTCTCTCGCGATCCGCTGCTCGCGCAGAAGTACGGCAGCGGTGATATCAACTGGGTATGGGCTCTGATCAAAACCGGGAAACCCGATGAGGCAACAAAAATCCTTGAGCCGATGATAACCCGCACCCGGCAGCGGCTCGGCGAGCGGACTTACCAGACAGCCGAGTTGCGCGGGTTTTATGCGATCGCGCTTGCCGCCCAGCAGGACAGGGCGCGCGCGCTCAAGGAATTTGCCGAGGTCGTGCCGGTCCTGCTCGAGCAGTTGCGTGCTGACGACAGCTCGGACGGCGGCGGCATTGCGCGAACGCTCAGGCGTGTCCACATTCTCGAAGCGTATATCGGGCTGCTGTCGGACTCGGCGGCGGATGGCAATGTCAGTGGCGTGGATCCGGTGGCCGAATCGTTCCGCGTGGCGGACGCCGCCAGGGGCTCCGGCGTGCAGCGCGCGCTCGCAGCGAGCGCGGCGCGCGCCCAGATCACCGATCCGCAGCTTGCCCAGCTCGCGCGCCAGGAGCAGGACGCGCAGGAGCGAATCGCCACGCTGACGGATCTGTTGGGCCGGCTGCTGACGGCGCCGCCTGACCAGCAGCTGCCGAAAGTTATCGGCGATATCCGGCAGGAAATCGAAGCATTGCGCGTGAGCCGCGCCAGTCTCAGGCGTGACATTCAGCGACGGTTTCCGGCCTATGCGAGTCTCGTTGATCCCGAGCCGGCGACGATTGCGCAGGCGCGCGCGGCGCTGCGCGCGGGCGAGGCGCTGATCTCGATTTACGTCGGCGATAACACGACCTATGTCTGGGCGATTCCACACCAGGCTGCGCCGAAACTTGCGGCAGTCAAGCTCGGCGACAAGGAAATTGCCGCTGCCGTAGCCCATCTCAGAAAGGCGCTTGATCCCGGCAACATCGATTTCGACCAGATTCCGAAGTTCGACGTTGCCGCCGCGCACCGGTTGTTCCAGGAGATCCTGCAGCCAGTGGACGCGGGTTGGAAGGACGCCACCAGCATCGCGGTCGTGCCGCACCGGGCTCTGGGGCAGTTGCCGTTCGCGCTGCTCGTCACCGCGCAGGCCTCCCCGACTACCGATTACAGGAGCGTGCCGTGGCTGATACGCAGGGCATCAATTACGCAGTTGCCCTCGGTAAACACCCTGGTGACCCTGCGCAGTGCGCCTGCCGGCAAGGTTGACCGCAGGCCATTTATCGGTTTTGGTGATCCGGTTTTCAGCAAACAGCAGGCGGCGCAGGTGCCGCAGCAGGCGGCCGCCAGCCGGGGCGTCAATTTACGCAATATTCCGCTGCAGCGTGACGGTGTCAATTCAGCCCAACTCGCGCAGCTCGCGCGCCTGCCGGATACGGCGGACGAGATTCGCGAGATCGCAAGCTCGCTCAAAGCGGATTCGCGCAGCGATGTGTTTCTTGGCGTCACCGCAAACGAGCAGAACGTAAAGCAATCCGACCTTGCCAGGTACAAGGTGGTTGCATTCGCAACCCACGGGCTTGTTCCCGGTGACCTTGACGGACTTGATCAGCCCGCGCTGGCGCTGACCGCGCCTGATGTTGCCAACATCGAGGGCGACGGGTTATTGACCATGGACGAAGTGCTGTCGCTCAAGCTCGATGCCGATTGGGTGGTGCTGTCGGCATGCAATACCGCGACCGGTGATGGCGCCGGCAGCGAGGCGGTGTCGGGACTCGGCCGCGCTTTTTTCTTTACCGGCGCGCGCGCGTTGCTGGTGTCGAACTGGCCGGTCGAAACCACGTCGGCGCGGGCGCTTACCACTGAGCTGTTTCGCCGTCAGGCTGAACGACCATCGCTGTCCCGCGCCGAGGCGTTGCGACTGTCCATGCTGAGCCTGATCGACGGCCCGGGATATGTCGATGCGAAATCGGGCCAGCCCGTGTTTTCTTACGCACATCCGATATTCTGGGCGCCGTTTAGCGTGGTCGGCGACGGCGGCCGCTAGGTGCAAGTCTCAGCTCGTTGTTCCCGGCACCGGGTGCCATGTGAATATTCACGGAGTTACGGTGCTTTAGTTAATAGCGCTCAGGAAGGCATCGGGCATAGCCTAGTCTCACAGCACGCAGCTGGTTTTGAGATGGAGGGTGCCCATGCTGAACTTGCTCATTGCGTCAGGCTTGTTTGTCGCGCTGGTCTGGGTTCTTTCGCGCGCCGTCCTGATGATCACCCGCGCGGAAGGGGAGTATACTGCTCCTTCCGGTCATGACGATCCCATAAGCACGTTCGTCAAGGAAAACTACGGGTCGCACGCCCCGGAGGAGAATATTTTCAGCGAGGACCAGCTGCGCAAGCTGTAGGGCCCGTTGATCATGATCGCGTCGCGTAAGGCGATAACGGCAGCACGAGCGGCGGTCCTGCTCGTGGGTGTAGTAGTGCTGTCCCGCAGCGCGCTTGCACAAACCACTTACGCGCCTCCGCCCCGCACGGTGGAAGATATTCTCGCGGTGCTCGATCAGTACAAGCCTAACCCTGACGCGGCGCAGAAGGCGCATGAAGCGCTCGAGCGGCAGCCGCCGGCCGGCGCGAGTGGGAACGAGCTGGCGCAGTTCTATCGCGAACGCGCGACTGCAGCGTTGAACATGGGGCTGATGGGCAGACAAATTGCCGATTTTCGGCTTGCCCTGCAATACGTCAACAAAGGCAGCGAGTACGAAGCGACGGTGCTGCGGGAGCTTGCGGGCGCCGAATTGTACGGTGGCAACATGGTCGAGGCGCTTCGGTTAACTCAGCAGTTCGTTGCAGCTGTCAGCGCGTACCGGGGCCGACAACTTGTGGGTTACGCTCTCGTTGCGCGTCGGTCCGCCGAGCTCGGCGACATCGCTTACCCGACACCGCTGATGAGATCCGCGAGATCGCGCAGGCGCTAAAGGCTGATCCCGCAACGGACGTGTACCTGGGCGCGCAGGCGAACGAGAAGAATGTGAAGACGCTCGACCTTGCGAATCGCAAGGTGGTTGCGTTTGCGACGCACGGGCTTGTGCCTGGCGATCTGAATGGACTCGAGCAGCCCGCACTCGCGCTTTCTGCGCCGGACGTCGCCAACGTTGACGGCGACGGGCTACTCACGATGGATGAGATACTGGCATTGAAGCTCAACGCTGATTGGGTGGTGCTCTCGGCCTGCAATACCGCGAGCGGCGAGGGTGCGGGCGCCGAAGCCGTGTCGGGGCTGGGGCGTGCGTTCTTCTACGCCGGCGCGCGGGCGCTGCTCGTCTCCAACTGGCCGGTCGAATCCGTGTCCGCGCGCGTGCTGACGACCGATCTCTTCAGGCGGCAGTCCGAGGATCCGAATCTCACGAGGGCAGAAGCATTGCGTCAGACCGAGCTTGGCATGATTGATACCGGAGGCAATCGCGACGCCTCGGGCAAGCTCAACTTCTCCTACGCGCATCCGCTTTTCTGGGCGCCGTTCAGCCTGGTGGGCGACGGCGGGATGCGATAATGACCCGCTATTAAGCCGCCTGGACGCCGTTGCTGGCAACAGACGCGCGGCATCGGGTATGATAAGCAAAAGAACCAGCCGCCAATCAGCATCCGGCTCGATTGCGACGCCCATCACAAACTGAGCGTTAACCGGAGAAAAACCATGACAAACGAATCCATATTGCTGGCCATACTCGCGGTGCTTGCCTTGATCCTGCTACTGATTGGCGCGGCGCTCACGTTTTTGGTCAAGGCCATGCGCGCGCAGCGCGCCGAGCAGCAGGCGATGCGCCGGGTGGTTTCCAACATGGACTGGAGCACCGTGTTTTCGAACATGCAGGCGCATGGCAAGGAGTCGGTGCGCATACTCGATATCATCGACAAGCGGCTGCAAAAGCTCGAAGCGCTGGAAAAGATCCAGCTCACCCAAACCAATCCCGACTTCCGCGCCTGACGAATCGATAACTGGGAATAGGGAACAGGGAATAGGGAAATACCCTTCACCCTTACCTACTTCTTTACCACTTTAACGGCAATCTCCTCCAGTTTTTTTGCCCGGATGACCTGTCCGTCGAGGCCGGCTTCCTTGGCATTGCCGCCGTAAGCGATGGTCATCAGCTGGCTGTAGTAAAGCACCGGCATATTGAACTTGGTGCGGTATTTCTTGTTGATTTCGCCCTGATAGATTTCGACGTTGGCCTGGCACAGCGGGCAGGGGGTCACGATCATCTCTGCGCCGTGGTCATAAGCGGACTCGACGATGTCCTTGATCTGCTGCTGGCTCTTGTCGGGCTCGGAGAACGCGAGCGCGCCGCCGCAGCAAGTCACTTTTTGATCGTAATCGGTCACCGCCACGCCGCCGACGGTTTCCACCAGCTTGTCGAGATAGACCGGGTTCTCGAACGATTCGCCGTTGATGCCGAACGGGCGGTTGGTCTGGCAGCCGACGTAACCCGCGAACTTGACGCCTTCGAGCGGTTTCACCACCGGCTTCTTCAGCTCATCGTAGCCGAAATCCTCGATCAACACTTCGACCATGTGACGCATTTCGGATTTGCCCTGGTATTGCAGGCCGACTTCCTTCAACGCTTCGTTGGCGTCGCTCCTGAGCTGTGCGTTGGCCGCGAGTTTTTCCTTGCTTTCCTTGGCGTTCAACCAGCACGCGGCACAGGTTGCGACCACGTCCTGGCCGGGCAGGTGCTTCTCCGCGAGCGCGAAGTTGCGCGCGTTCATGACGTGGCGCGGCAGCTCGCCCGATTCGGCGTAGCCGATCGACGCGCCGCAGCAGTTCCAGTCGGGGATCTGCGTGAGCTTGACGTCAAGCGTCTTGCACATCGAATTGACTGAGGTCAGGTAATTCGATGCCGAGCCGCGCAATTGCGACGAGCAGCCCGGGTAAAACGCATATTCTTTCTTAGCCATATTCATGCTCCTTCGACAGGCACGCCGCGCTGGCCCGTCTCATCGCGAGTAAGGGGTGAGGGGTGAGGAGTGAGGGGGAAAAAGCTCTGGTTCGCCTCACGCCTCACTCCTTACGCCTCACGGCGCAAGCGTACGCTTGCGCTCCAGTTCATGGGCTTTCTTCAGCATGCGCTGGATGCCGGCCTTGTCCTCGCATTCGTGGCCCTTCAGCAGCTCAAACGGATTCAGCCGCTTGGCGAGCAGCATGCCGAGACCGATGTGGCGCAGCGTCCACGCCTGCTTGATGCCGGCGACCAGGCCATTCTTGAAATAAAGCCCGAGCGTGAGCCTCAATTCGTTGACGCGGCCAGTGCGGGTTGCATTGTTCCAGAACAGCGCCGAAAAATGGCGCGTCGGCTGGTCCTTGGGCGCGAGTCCGAGGCGGTGCGCGTAAGTCGCCAGCCCGTGCATGATCTGGGTGATCGGCAGCTTCCGCGGGCAGCGCACCACGCAGTTGTAGCA
>JAHFRL010000191.1 GCA_023266235.1 Betaproteobacteria bacterium | reverse complement strand
TACGACGCAGGCCAGCTGCGCGTCGATCTGCCGCGCGCCGCGCTCGACATGCTCGAATCCGACAAGCACGACCGCATCTACTACATGGTCAACGACTCGAAGAGCGCATTCGTCGCCGGCCTGGGGTTGCGCGAGGGCGGGCGCGCGGCCCGTTATTTCAGTGGAATGCTGACGATCGCCTTGATTACCCAGTCGTCCGAGGCGTTGGTCAGGCCGCGGCCGATGCCGAAGTTCACGCCGAAGCCTTTGCGTTCGAAGTCGACGACGAAATAGAACACGTGGTCCTGCTGCGACGAGTTGGGCATATTGTTGATGCGGCCGAAGCCGGCGTAGTGCTCGAATCCGATCGCCCACTCGTCGTTGAGCTCGCGCGCGACTTTGAAGTTCAGATCGAGATCCGGCGTCGGCGATTTATTCGGGCCGGAAAGCGCAAAACCGAAGATCGGATTGACGGCAAACAACCAGGGACCGTTGCGGTAGCCGGAAAACCACCGCAGCTCGGCCGCATAGCGGTCCTCGGACACGCGCAGCGGAACGTAACCCGCTTCAAGATTGACGCCCCAGAAAAACGGCTTGGTATCCTGTGCCGGCGCAAGGTATTTCAGCCGCAATCTGGCCGCGTTCGAGTACAGATTGCCGTCCGGGCTGGCCTGCAATGGCAGATAGAGACCCATGTCCCAGTTCGGAGCGAGGCCAAGCGAGATCTCCGGCATTGCGCGAAACACACGATGCGGCGGGATCTCTCCCGGGTAATCTGGTGTTTTTCTGCCCTTCGGGACGTAGTTGAGATGCAACTCAAGCCCGGCTTTACCCGGCGCATTGATGTCGTCGAGGTAGACCTGGATCTCGTCGGGTGCGGCGAAGGCGGGCGGTCCATGGATCACGCCCGCGCACAGCACCAGAACGAGGACGCTCGCATTCCGCCATCCGCAATGCTCCGGGAAACCCATCGCCATGCCTCCAGCCACATTGTTGCGGGTTGAGGCGAAATACGCTCGCCCTGACAGTCATATTGCACCGGTCGGCCGGCCTTCGCATTTGATATACATCAAACCCGGCGGGATGTGGCGGCGGGTTACGCCCCGGGGTCGTGGCGCGGACAGCTCGCGCCGCGAAATTGCCCGGGATTGATCTGAATCAGGCCGTCGCGGACGCACAGAACTCGTCGAGCCAGCAGCGCTCGCTCGGTTTCAGCGCCACGCACGCCATGATCTTTTGCTCGCAGTGCGCATTGGGAATGCCGATTGCGGCGGCCGCGAGCACCGCCGGGTGTCTGAGCAGCGCCTCTCCCCCCGCGGTGACTTCAGGCAGCGTGATTTGCGGCAGCACCGCGCCATCGGATCAGGGTCCGAGCCCGGCCTTCAACGCGGCTCCCACGTCGGACGGCGTATCCAGCACGGTGACCCCGGCGGCTTCGAGCGCCGAGCGCTTGGATGCGTAGGTTCCCTTGTCGCCCATGACGATGGCGCCGGCGTGGCCCATCTTCTTGCCCTTGGGCGCGGCGCCGCCGGCGATGAAGGCGACCACCGGCTTGGTCATGGTCTTGGCGTAAACGGCGGCTTCCTCTTCCATCGAGCCGCCGATCTCGCCCACCATGACGACGGCCTCGGTGCCGGGAAAAATGTCGAGGGCGACGAGCGCGTCGCGCGTGGTGGTGCCGATGATCGGATCGCCGCCGATGCCGACGAAGGCCGATTCGCCGTAGCCAGCCTGGACGACGTTCAGACACAAGAGCACGCCCAGGCTGCCGCTCCGGGAAAGCACGCCGATCGAGCCTTTCTTGAAGATGCGCTCGTTGAGGGCGGGCATGAAGCCGGCGAAGCATTCGCCGGGCGTGACGGCGCCGGCGGTGTTGGGGCCGAGAATGCGCGCGCCGCGTTCCTTCGCCGCGGCCACGAAGTACATCACGTCCTGCACCGGGATGTGCTCTGTCAGCACGACCAGGCCCTTGGCGCCGGCCTCGATAGCGTCCATGGCGGCTTCCTTGACCATCAGGGGCGGGATGAAGAGGATCGCGACGTCGAAACCGGCGCCCTTCATCGCGTCCCCGGCGGTGGCGAAGACCGGCACGTCGCAATGCATGGTGCCCGCCTTATTCGGATTGGTGCCGCCGACGACCCTGGTGCCGTAGGCCTGCATGCGTTCGGTCCAGAACGTGCCCTGCTTGCCGGTGATGCCCATCACGAGCACGCGATCGGTGCCGCGGACGATCATCGCGCCGCCTGCGCCGCCATTACCGCCGCCTTGCTGGCGTCATCCATGGTCGCGAGCGGCGTGACGCCCAGGCGATCCTTCAATATCTTGATCGCTTCCTCGTCGCCGGTGCCGTGCACCGAAAAGAAGATCGGCAGTCTGGGTTGCAAGGCCTCGATCGCCTCGATGACGCCCTGGGTCATCACGTCGGTGCGCGCGAAGGCGCCGCAGAAATTGATGACCAGGCTCCTGATGCGAGGGTTCGACAGCAGCAGCTCGAGCGCCGGCTTGGCCTGAGTGTAGGCCTCGCCGCCGATCTCGAGAAAGTTCGCGGGGCGGCCGCCGTGGTGGCGGACGACGTCCATGGTCGTCATGGTCAGCCCGGCGCCGTTGGCGAGCACGCCGACGTCGCCTTCGAGGTCGATATACTTGAGTCCGGCGGCCTTGGCCTTGGCCTCGAGGCCGGTCAGCTTCTCGGGCGCGCCCGCGCGCGCAACATCGGGTTGGCGAATGACTGCGGAATCATCCATCACGAACTTGCAATCGAGGGCGACGACGCGGCCGTCCTTGGTGACGATCAGCGGATTGATCTCCAAAAGCTCGGCGTCGAAGGCGGCATACGCCGCGTAGAGCTTGGCGAGCGCGTCGGCGACCTTGCCTTCGGCCGCGCCGAGCCCCAGGCCCTGGATCAGCGTCCCGGCATCCGCATGGGAAAAACCGCGACGGATATCGACGGGCTGGAGGCGGAGCTTGTCGGGCGTCGCCACCGCCACCTCCTCGATTTCCATGCCGCCCTCGGTCGAAAACATGACGAGCGGGCACTTGCTCAAGGGATCGTTGAGCACCGCGGCATACAGCTCGCGTTCGATCGGCATCTGCTCCTCGATCAGTACCGTCTCGACCTTGTGGCCTGCGATCTCCATGCCGATGATGGCCTTGGCATGGGTCCTGGCTTCGCCCGGCGTCGCGGCCAGCTTGATGCCGCCCGCCTTGCCGCGCTTGCCGGCCGGGACCTGGGCCTTGACGACGACGGCGCCGATCCGGGCAGCGACCCCGGCGGCTGCGTCGGGCGTTTTCGCCAGTCCCCCCTTGGGAACGGCGATGCCGTGCCTGGCCAGGAGCGGCTTGGCCGCGTGTTCCTCGAAGTTCAAAGGCTTGGCCCGTCTACTTTCCGTATTTCTTCCAGAACGGACCGAACAGGTCGTCTTCCGAGGGCTTGTTCTCGGGGATCGTGGTGACGAGGCGGGTGACGTTGATGAAGTGGCGGTAGTTCAGGTTCTCGCTGATCGAGTTTCCACCCCACGTCCCGCAGCCCATCGACAGCGAGAACGGCAGGCCATTGTCGAAGCTGCCGCCGGTGGCGAAGGTGTGCGCCTGATTGACGATCACCCGGCACACCGTCATCTCGAAACCGAGGCGGCGGATATGGTCCTCGTTCGTGGTGTGGATTCCACACGAGTGGCCGTTACCCATGTAGTCGTAGACGCCGCGCATGATATTGAACGCGTGATCAAAGTCGCGCGCGCGGTAGACCGTGAGCACCGGCGAGAGCTTCTCGCCCGAGAACGGATAATCCTTGCCGGTGCCGGTCTCTTCGACCAGCAGGCATTTGGCGGCGACGAGCTCGGGCCGCGTCAGTCCTGCCACGGCGCAGACCTTGCTCACCGACTGCGCGGTTATGGCGGGCGACAGATGGCCGCCCGGGAACATGGCTTTCTGCAGCGTCGTTTTTTCGGCGGCGGTGATGAGCGCGCCGCCTTGCCGCGCGAGCGCGGCAAGCATCGCGTCGTAGATCCTGGCGTGGATGATCACGCTGTTTTCCGACGAGCAACTCGTGGCATTGTCGAAAATCTTCGACGCCATGATTTTGGCGGCGGCGTCATGCACGTCGGCGCTGTCATCCACGATCACGACGACATTGCCGGTGCCGACGCCGAGCGCGGGTTTGCCGCTCGAGTAACCGGCTCGCACGTTGCTGCGTGAGCCGGTGACGACCACCAGATCGGCTTGCTGCATAAGTTCGGTCGACAACTCCTTGGTTACCGGCGCGGGCAGCATCTGCACCAGATCGCGCGGCGCGCCGACGCGCTTCATTTCGGCGTGCATGTATTCGACCAGCTTCGCGCACGTCGAATAGCCCTTGGGCGACGGCGACAAAATCACCGCGTTGCCGCATTTCAAGGCGTTGATGACGTTGTTGGCGGGGGTGGCGCCGGGGTTGGTCGAGGGCACGACGGCGGCGACGACGCCGACCGGGCGCGCGATTTCAATGATGCCCTGATCGCGATATTCGGCGAGTACGCCGGTCGATTTTGCGCCTTGCAGGTCGCGCAACAGCCCGAGAGTCTTGCGATGGTTCTTGACGATCTTGTCGGGCACGTTGCCGAGTCCGGTATCTTTGACTGCGAGTTCGGCGAGGCAGCGATTGTGTTCGGGGTTGATGATGGCCCAGCCGGCTGCGGTCACCACTTCGTCGAGCTGCTGCTGGGAATAGCGCTCGTAGAGTTTTTGCGCGACGCGTGCGCGCTCGACCAGGTCGGCGACCACCGCCTTGGCTGCGGCTGGTTTGATGGCGTTTTTGATGTGGGCAGTCATGGCGTGTCCCGGGTGCGGTGGCGAGCTGCTGCGCTGCGCCGCCACCCGCCTTTAACCCCGTAAAATAACGGATTACAGACGCTGCTGCAACCGCTTGCAGGTGAAGTGGAGTTGCCGGCATCATGCTGTCACCTATAGGTGCGAGCAGGAAATCATGAAAACCATTTCGATACCGGCGTTCGGCGGGCCCGAGCAACTGCAGCTGATGGACATGCCGCAACCGCGCCCGGCCGCTGGCGAGGCGCTGGTCAAGCTCGACTACTCGGGCATCAATTTCATCGACGTCTATATGCGCAGCGGCCACTATGCGCGCTCGCAGACGTATAAGACGCCGCTGCCGATGACGCTCGGCATGGAGGGCGCGGGAACCGTGGCGGCGCTCGGCGCCGGCGTGACCGACGTGAAGGCCGGCGACCGCGTCGCCTGGTGCATCGTGCGCGGCAGCTACGCGGAATATGCGGTCGTGCCGGCGTGGAAGCTGGTGAAGGTGCCGCCCGCGGTGCCGCTCGACATCGCGGCCGCGCTGATGTTGCAGGGCTTTACCGCGCATTACCTGAGCCATTCGGCGTTCGCGCTCGCGCCCGGCAAGAGCTGCCTGGTGCACGCTGCGGCCGGAGGCGTCGGCCAGTTGCTGACACAGCTCGCCAGGCTGCGCGGCGCGATGGTGATCGCGACCGTCGGCAGCCGGGAAAAGGCTGAAATCGCCAGGAGCCGCGGTGCAGACCATGTGATCCTCTACCGCGAGACCGATTTCCGCGAAGAGGTGATGAAGATTACCGGCGGGCAGGGCGTCGACGTGGTCTACGACGCGGTCGGCAAGGACACCATACGCAAGAGCATCCGCAGCCTCAAACGCCGCGGCTTGTGCGTGAACTATGGCGGCGCATCGGGACTCGTCACTACGGTCGAGCCGCTCGAGCTCGCCGAAGCCGGCTCGGTGTTTTTCACGCGCCCGCATCTGGCGGACTACATCGCAAGCGCTGAAGAACTGCGCGGCCGTGCTGACGATCTCTTCGCTTACCACAGCGCCGGCAAGCTCAACGTCGCGGTCGACCGCGAATTCCCGCTCGCGCAGGCCGCCGACGCGCACCGCTATCTGGAAGGCCGCAATACCAAAGGCAAGCTGCTGCTCAAGATCTAGGCACGCGCGCGCCGGCGCGGGGACGACTTGCGGAACATAAAATGCTACACTCCACACCCAAAAAATGCGCCGGCGCGGATGCAATAAATGGACGAGAAAAAACACGTAAAATTTCAGGGGCGGCTGGTTTTCGTCGGCTTCGGTTCGGTCGGTCAGGGCAGCCTGCCGTTGCTGCTGCGCCACATCGACATGCCGCGCGACCGCATTCGCATCGTCACCGGCGACGAGCGCGGCGCCGAGGAAGCAAAGCATTTCGGCATCAGCCACACCGTCAGGCCGCTGACGCCCAAGAACTATCGCGCGGTGCTCGACCCGTTGCTGCACAAGGGCGATTTTCTGCTCAATCTTTCGGTCGACGTGTCGAGCGTCGCGCTGATCGAATACTGCCTGGAAAAAGGCGTGATGTATCTCGACACCTGCATCGAGCCGTGGGTCGGCGGCTACACCGACACCAGCGTATCCCCCTCCCGCCGCTCCAACTACGGCCTGCGCGAGGAGGTGCTGGCGCTGCGCCGCAAATATCCGGGCGGCGGGCCGACGGTGATCCCGACGCACGGCGCCAACCCGGGACTGATTTCGCACTGGGTCAAGCAGGCGCTGGTCAATCTGGCGCGCGACATCAAGCACAGCGATGTCTTTCCGAAATCCAGGGAAGAGTGGGCGCGCCTCGCCATGGATCTGGGCGTCAAGGCGATCCATTGCGCCGAGCGGGACACGCAGGTGCCGAATCCGCCGAAGCGCCGCGGCGAGTTCGTCAACACCTGGTCGGTCGACGGTTTTGTCGGCGAAGGCACGCAGCCGTGCGAACTCGGCTGGGGCACGCACGAAAAACATTTTCCGCGCGACGGCAAGCGCCACGATTTCGGCTGCAAGGCCGCGATCTACCTGACGCGTCCCGGCG